>CAIWFK010000289.1 GCA_903911905.1 uncultured Myxococcales bacterium | reverse complement strand
TCGACCTGGGTACGACCTACGCCGGCCAATCGGTGAAGGTGCGCTTCCGCACGGCGTCCGATTCCAACGGGCGCGCGAACGGCTGGGAGGTCGACGACATCGCCTTCACCGGCCTCGCCAACCGGCCCTTCCCCGCGCTGCTGCCCAACAAGTGCACGGGCACCCAGACCAACCGCCGGCCGACCGTGACCATCGCCGCGGTGCCCTCGATGCCCGAGCGCACGGCGGTCAACCTGGTGGCGACTGGCGCCGATCTCGACCTCGACCCACTGACCTACCAGTGGACGCAGGTGTCCGGCCCCGCGGTGACCTTCACCGCGCCCACCTCGGCCACGACCGGCATCACCACCCCCGACGTTCCGGCAGCGGGCGGCACGGTGGTGGTGGGCGTGATGGCGTTCGACGGCACGGCGTGGAGCACGTTGGTGACCCGCAGCATCACCGTCACCAACGTCGACCGCCCGCCCACCGCCTCGGCCGGCACCGCCCTCACCGCCGCCGAGGGCACGCTGGTGCAGTTGGCCGGCACCGCCGTCGACCCCGACGGCGACCCGGTGACCGTCGCGTGGACGCAGACCACCGGCGCCGCCGTGACGCTCACCAGCCCCACCGCGCCCGGGCCGAGCTTCGTGGCGCCGATGGTGGGCCCCGCGGGAGACACCCTCACCTTCGTGCTGACCGCGACGGCGAATGGGCTGACCGCGACCTCGACGGTGACGGTCAGCGTCACCAACGTCAACGCGCCGCCCACCGTCGACCCGGGCCAGGCGCAGACCATCGACGAGCGCACCCTGGGCCAGTTGCACGGCTCCGGGCTCGACCCCGACGGGACGACCGTGACGTATGCGTGGACGCAGGTCTCTCCGGCCACGCCCGTGGTCGCGCTGAGCAACGCGAGCGACCCCTCGCCCATCTTCACCGCGCCCGAGGTGACGGCCGACACGGACTTCGTCTTCAGCCTGGCGGTCAGCGACGGCCTTGCGCCAGGCGTTTCGGGCACGGTCACCATCACGGTGAAGAACGTGAACCGCGCGCCGGTGGCGGTCATCACCGCGCCCGCCACGGCCAACGAGCACACCACCGTGACGCTCGACGGCACCGGCAGCAGCGACCCCGACGGCCAGACGCTGACCTACGCGTGGACCATCGTGGGGGCTTCGCCCATGGGTGCGGCCCTGCACTCGGCGAACACCGCGACCGCGACCTTCGGCACGGGAGAGGTGAGCACGGCCACGCCGGTCACCCTGCAGCTCGAGGTGAGCGACGGCACCGCGGTCACCGACCAGACCGTCGTCATCACCGTGGAGCCGGTCAACGGCGCGCCCACGGCGCTGGCCACCGCTCCGGCCATGGCGAACGCCGGCAGCCAGGTGATGCTCGACGGCTCGGGCAGCACCGACCCGCAGAACGACCCGCTGACGTACCTGTGGGTGCAGACGGCGGGGCCGGGCGTGACGCTCTCGAGCGGCACGGCGGTCAAGCCGACCTTCACCGCGCCCACGGTGACGGCCGACACCACGCTCTCGTTCGAGCTGCGGGTCAACGACGGCACCAGCACCAGCGCTCCCAGCGCGGTCTCGGTCATCGTTCACAAGAACAACCACTCACCGGTCGCCAACGCCGGCACCGCGCTGACGGTCGACGAGCGCACCGCGGTGAAGCTCGACGGCAGCCACAGCACCGACCCCGACGGCGACGCGCTGACGTACACGTGGACGCAGACCTCGCCCGCCATGCCCGTGGTGAGGCTCGACGACGCCCACTCGGCGACGCCCGGCTTCGTCGCTCCCGACGTGACCGCCGACACCGACTTCACCTTCTCGCTGGTGGTCAACGACGGCGCGGTCGACAGCCCTGCGCAGCCCGTCACGGTGACGGTGAAGAACGTCAACCGCGGGCCGGTCGCGGTGGTGGGCGGCGATCAGACGGTGACGGTGGGCGCGACGGTCTCGCTCGACGGCAGCGGCAGCACCGACCCCGACGGCGACCCGCTGACGTATTCGTGGAAGCAGGTCGACGGCACCACGGTGACGCTCGATGACGCGACCCTCGCCAAGCCGTCGTTCACTGCGCCCAGCAAGGGGCCCACGCTGCTCAAGTTCGAGCTGACGGTCAGCGACAGCAAGGGCACCGCGGTGGCCAACCAGTACGTGTTGGTGAACCCGAAGGGCGGGTGCGGGTGCGGCAGCGATCCCTCGGCGGTGAGCGTGCTGTCGATTCTGGCGATCGCGTTGCTGCGTCGCCGGGTGCGGCTGGGCTGACAGGAAGTCGCCGCGAAGGACTCGGGGCCGGCGCACCAACCGGCGCGTCGGCCCGCGTTGCGTCGAGGGCACGAGCTCGAGGATTCGTGCGCCCGGGTGAAATGGCACGAGCGCATCGCCAACGAGGGTCGTTAGACCTGACGCGGGCGCAGGAAAGGTCGTTCGACGGAATTCCCCGTCGAACGGCCTGGCCCTCTTACCCCACCCAACTCGAGCCCGAGTGACGGCGACCCATGAGGTCGCTGCCAGGAGTCCTTCCCATGCAGAACCTCATTCAGACCGCCAGCGCCGCAGGCAACTTCAAGACCCTCGCGACGGCGCTGACCGCGGCGAGCCTCAACGACACGCTCAACGGCGCAGGCCCCTTCACCGTCTTCGCGCCGACCGACGCCGCGTTCGCCAAGATTCCCAAGGCCGACCTCGACAAGCTGCTGGCCGACAAGGAAAAGCTCAAGAAGGTGCTCCTCTTCCACGTGGTCGCGGGCAAGGTGCACGCCGCCGACGTGGTCAAGATGAAGGACCTGAGCAAGGTGAAGACGGTCGAAGGGTCGGACCTCACGCTGCACCTGCACGGCACCTCGGTGAAGCTCAACGATTCGAACGTCACCAAGACCGACATCGACGCCACCAACGGCGTCATTCACGCCATCGACACGGTGATGATGCCGTCGTGAAGTGAGGCGCGTCTGGCAGGCGGCTCGGCGCAGGTGCGTCGGGCCGCTTTTTTTTCGCCGGGGCTTCACGCCCGTTTCGGAGGCGAGAGCAGCACGGGCTTGCCAGTGCGCTGCAGCAATTCCCGGGCGATGCGAAGGGTGGTCAGCTCGAGGGAATCTTCCAGTTGGGCAGGCAGCACCACCACGTCGGCGCTCGTGGTCTCGACCAGCCGCACCAGGAGCTCGTCGAGGTCACCTTCCAGCACGTGGGCCACCACCCGAATGCCCCGCGCCTCGAGGCCCGCCGGAAGCTCGGCGACCAGGCGTTTGGCGACCGCTCCTTCGGTCTGCGCCCCCAACGGCTCGCTCGAGACGTGGGCGATGTTCAGGGTGCCTCCCAGTTCCAGCATCGACACGCCGCACGACACCGCGCGCGCGCCACCTTCGGTCAGGTCCGAGACCACCAGGGCCGAGCGCCAGACGGGCTCGGTCGCCAGGTCAGGCACCGCCACCGTCGCCGGCACGCAGGCCACCGCCATCGGGGCCTGCAGCAGCACGTGGTGCGACACGCTCCAGAACCGACCCAGCGCGCGGCGGCGATGGGTGCCCAGCAGCACCACGTCGACCTGCTCGTCTCCGGCCACCGCCAGCAACTGCTCGCCGATGTGGCCCAGGCCCATCTCGGCGCGCAGGCGCACCTTCACCGCCGGGGGCAGGCGCGAGAATTCCCGCTCCAACTCCGAGAGCACCAGGGCCTTGAGCGCGGTGTGGCCCTCTTCGGCCGGCGGCACGGGCAACTGGCGCGATTCGTATTCCTCGGTGGGCCAGTAGACCTGCGTGGCCAAAAGCGAAATGGGCCCGAACTCGGACAGCCGCCCCACCCAGTCACGCGCCACCGCCGACGACGCGGTCTTGTCGAAGGCCACCAGCACCGAGAGCGGGCGGGGGTCGCCCCATTGCACGAAGGCCCGCTCGTCGCGCACCACCAGCAGCGGCGCTTCGATGGCATAGGCCAGCCGGTCCAGGGTGCCGGTGAGCAACGCCGTGGTGCGCCGGGCGGTGTCGCCGACCACCAGCAGCCGGGCGTCGACCTTCGCGCAGAACGCGGCCAGCGCTTCTTCGAGACGGCCGTGCAGCAGACTCGACGAGACCTGCAGCCCCGGGCCCTTGAGCCGCGACACTTCGTCGGTCAGCGCGGTGGTGGCCGCGTCGGTCAACTGCAGGCGCATGCCGGGCAACAGCCCGCCGGTCACCACGTGCACCAGGTGCAGGGGTTCGCGGCGGCGGCGGGCGAGCGCGGCAGCGGCATTCACGGCGTGTTGCGACTCTTCGGAGAACCGGGTGGCGCACACGATGGACATGGTGACCCACACCAGCGCAAGCCTCGCGCCAGCCGAATGACGGAATGCAATCAACCAGCTGCACCGCCACCCCGCGCAGGCCTTGCACCAGAAGCGGGGAGCGCGGGGTGCCCGACGCAAACCCCGCGTCGACGCCGAGCCGGTTGCGCCGGGGCCTGACCTCAAGCACGCTGCCAACCATGCTCGCCCTGCTGCTCGCCACCGCGCTCGGCGCTGACGGAGGTCACCTGATGAAACTGCCCGACGGCGGCGTCGCGGAAATCGAACCGGCGGTCTTCTTCAAGAACGCGCTCGCCTCGCCGGTCGAGGTGGCCACCGCCGAGCAGGTCGCGGGGTGGCTGTCGTCGAAGAGCGTGGTGCTGCTCGACGTGCGCTCGCCCCAGGCCTTCGCGGTGCAGCACCTGGCGGGTGCCCTCAACGTGCCGGTGACCGAATTGACCGACGCGGTGCTCTCGAAGGTGGTGCCCGACAGGACCACCCGGGTGGTCGTCTACTGCGACGATCAACTGGGCCCGACCCGCATGGTCGCGCTCACCACCCTGGGAGCGCCCACGCTGCAGACGCTGGGCTACCGTTCGGTGTTGCGGCTCGAGAACCTGTGGCAGCGCAAGGGGCAACCCTTCGGCTCGCTCGAAAACCTGGGCGGGCTGACCCTCGAGCGATCGACCCCGAAACGACCGTGATGCCGTGGGTGGTGCTGACCCTGCTCGCGGCCGAACCCGGGTACGGCCCCCCGGTGGACAGCCACGTGGCCTGGGTGAACCTGGCGCCGACCGTCGTGGCCCTGAGCACGGGCACCGCGCTCGTCGCCGCAGGCATCGAAGTGCCCCTGAACGCGCGGCTGAGCCTCACCTTCGAGGCGACGGGGCACGTCGGCGGGCGGTGGATCTACGACTGCGCCACCAACGCAGGCGGCGGGTGGCTTTCGGTGGGCCTCACCGTGCGCCCGCTCGAACGCTTTCGCGGGTTCTTCGTGCAACCGAAGCTGAACGTTCACTCGGCGTATTCGAGCGGCCCCCGCGACCCGTCGGTCACCGAGGGTTGCCCGTCGACGCCCTCGCAGGCTGCTGAAAAACCCCTCCCGTCGCCAGAACGCCGAATCTTCGTCGCCGGGCTGCGTCAGAGGCCCTTGAAATATCGACAAATATTCCCGCGGGCCTCTTCCTTGCGCGGCTCGAAGCTCGGCGTTCGGGCTCGGTC
>CAIWFK010000288.1 GCA_903911905.1 uncultured Myxococcales bacterium | reverse complement strand
GACCGAGCCCGAACGCCGAGCTTCGAGCCGCGCAAGGAAGAGGCCCGCGGGAATATTTGTCGATATTTCAAGGGCCTCTGACGCAGCCCGGCGACGAAGATTCGGCGTTCTGGCGACGGGAGGGGTTTTTCAGCAGCCTGCTATCTCGGCCGGGGGCATTTCGGCTACGCGTGCGGGCCATGAATCGTCTCGTGCGGGTCGGCCTCGTGGTGCTGATGGCGTGTGGCACTGCAGTGACGCTCCCCGCTCCGGAAACCGACGCTGGCGTCGCCACGCCCGATGGTGGCACGGGAGGCGGCCGCGCTGACGGTGGCCTGGCCGACGCGGGTGGCAGTCCGTTCGATGCCGGCGCCCGATACCACGGCTACGTGTCGATTCAGACCGAGCTGACCAGCGCTGGCAGCTACTACCAGGCCTGGGCGGTCTTCGAACGCGCGCAGGGCTCCTGTCAGGGCTCGACGGTCGGCGACTGCACGATCTCGCTGTGCCAGCGAGCCCTTGCCGATGGAGGCAGCCTTCCCTTCGAGCCGAGCAGCTCCGCCGGCCTCGTCACCATCACCGGAGGCGTGGCGCCCATCACGCTCGAGGTGCAGGCCGATGGTGGGTACACGGCGAAGAACGTGCAGAACGTCGTCTATTTCCAGGGTGGCGAAACCCTGTCCGCCACGGCAGCCGGAAACGCCGCGGGGGTGGGCGCGTTCGCCGCGTCGGTGGTCGCTCCCACGGTGCCGACCGTGACGAGCTGGGTGGCAGCGCCGGTGATCGATCGCAGCAGCCCATTTCAGGTTCGCTGGAGCACCGGCGGCCCCGGGGTGATCGAGGTGACCCTCGCCGACGCCACCTTCGTGCACCTGGTGTCCTGCCGGTTCGATCGCCAGGCACTGACGGGCGCACTGCCCGCCGCGGCCTTGCAGTCCCTGCCTGCCGGAGCTGGAAGGCTCGACGTGGTCGTGGCCGGCGTGGCGAACGTTCGCGTCGGTGACTGGGAGGTGGAGTTCGACGCCACCCGCCACGCCGCCATCGACGCCGGGAGTCTGGCGCTGGGGCCGGTCACCCTGCAGTGACGTGACGTGACGTCAGTGCACCGGGCCGGCCTTGAGCACGCCGCCGCTCTGGGTGCCCAACCACATGTTCGCGGTGCTGCTGCCCGAGATGGCGGTGACCTTGCGCTGCGAGCCTGAGTCGACCAGCGCCCAGTTCACACCGTCGAACCGCAACGCGAACCCGAAGGTCAGCGGCACCTTCGTCAGGCCCACCAGGTAGAGCGTGTCGATGGTCGCGCCCCACATCTGGCTGACGCTGTCGGGCAGAATGCCGCCGAACGACTGCACCGCGGTCAGCGTGGCGCTGTCGTAGTAGACGCCGTAGCTGGCCGCGCCGAACGCGAAGCCCTCGCCACCGCCCGGTGCCCACACCGCGTTCCACGAGGCCTGGTTGACCTGGTCGCTGGTCTTCGGAGACCACACGCCGGTCGACTGCCGCTGGGCGATGAAGCCGTCGCCCGCGACCCAGATCTCGGTGGGGCTGGGGCACTGCAACGACGTGACCGTGCCCGCGCCGACCGAGCCCAGCTTGGTCAACCCCGTCGCCGAGCCGCGGTAGACCGCGCCCATTTCGCCCACGCCCCACAGATCGGTGCCGCAGTACTGCAGGTCGAGCACCGCGCCCACCGAGCCGGTGACGGGCAGGGTCGACCAGCCGTTGCCGTCGAACCGCCAGAGGCCGGCCGTCGAGGTGGCGACGACGACTTCGCTGGCCGAGGCCGCGGCGATGGCCGTCACCGTGTCGAGCGTGGGCAGCGGCGCCAGTTCGGTCCACAGGCCGCCCGCTCCCAAAGCGTGCATCACGTGCCCGGCGCGCGTGGCGCAGGCCAGGTTGCCGCACTCGTTGACCGCCGCGAACACGTCGGAAGGCGTCACCGCCAGATCGACCACGTCGCCGTAGAAGCCGTGGCTGGCCTCGGTGAAGGCCTGCGCGTTGGTGTCCCACGACCAGACCGCGCCCAGATCACCCACCACCGTGCCCTGCGTGCCACTGGCGAAGACCCCGCGGGGCACCTGCGCCGCGCGCATGGGCTGGTTCGCCCAGCTGACCAGGCTGACGCCGCCATCGCTCGGGGTCGAAGCGGTCCGCACCAGAATCTGCCCGAGCGCAGGCGGGGGCAGGTTGGGGTTGAGCGTCACCTCACCACCCACCACCACGTGCCCGTCGATCACGCCGATGGCCGTGCCCTTGCCGAGCGCGGGAGTCGGCGGCAGGTTCTCGGCGGTCCACGCTCCGGCCACGAAGTGCCAGAGCTTGTTGCCGCCCACCGCCCAGGTCTCTGCGGTGGAAAAGTCGACCAACTGCGCGGCGTCGAGCTTCACCGCCAGCCGCAGATCGTAGAGCGAGTCCCACACGGCGCGGGTCGGGTCCCATTTGTAGATCGAGCCCAGATCGCCGACCACCACGAAGCTGCCCGTGCCGTCGCCGATGACCGAGAGCAGGGTCTCGAACGAAGGGTGGTATTCCTTCACCCACGCGTTGTTGCGGCGAATGATCAACTGGTTGCCCGAGCCGACGCCCATGCCCGAGGTGCCGTCGAACCACAGCGCTCCCAGGGTGGTGAGGTCGGTCGGCTGGTACACGGTCACCTTCGGCGCGGCCGAGCCGTTGAATTCGACCAGCACGCCCGAGGTGCCACTGTTGCCGATGGCCACCGCGTTGGTCGGCGTGGTGCCGCCCACGGCGGTCAGGGTCACGCCCGGCGTGGAAAAGAGCCGTGACCACTGGCCGGTGGCGTCTTGCGCCAGCACCGTGCCGTTGGCGCCGGCGTAGAGCGTGCCCAGCCCCATGGGGCCGTAGAGGCCGCCGAAGAGATCGTTGCCGGTGGGGAAGGGGTTCTGGTGCTCGAAGCTGCTGGGGCCCTTCGAGGTACCGAACACGTCGACGGTGGCGGTCGAGCTCCTGGTGCCCACCGTGGCGGTGACGGTCGCCACACCGGGCGCGGCGGCGGTGAAGAGGCCGGTGTTGCTCACCGTGCCCACCCGCGCCGGCACCACCGACCAGGTCAGCGGCACGTCGATGCTCAGGCCGGTGGGCGTGACGATGTTGCCGGTGAATTGCTGGGTGTCGCCCACGTGCAGGTTGGCGGTGGCGGGCGAAATCTCGATGCGATCGATGTTGGGGTCGATGGGGCTGGTGTCCCAGAACAGGCCCAGGCGATCGGTCTGCGCTTCCACCGCCTCGAACGGCGTGGTGTCGGTCTTCGTGCCCGGCAGTTGGGCGAAGGCTTCCGACCCGCCCTGCCGGCGCATGTCGAAGCTCGAAGGGTCGACCGCCAGCGGCACCCGATCGTGTACCCAGGGCAGGTAGATGGTCGCGGGCGAGGCGAAGGTCAGGCTGGTGGGGCTGAAGCGGTACCCCAGGCTGATGCGCTTGCGGCCGGGCACCTCGGGCACCCCGGTGTCGACGATGGTGACCTGAATGACGGTCTGACTGGTGAGCGCGCCGCGGGGCACGTCGATGCCCCAGCCATTGCGAATGAAGATGCCGCCTTCGGGGCCGACGACGACCGGGCCGTCACCACCGTCTCCGGTGTCGATGATGGGCGGGCAGCCCGTCAACAGGGCCGTGCAGCAGGCAACGGTGAGGGCGAGACGCCGGTTCATGGTGCAGACCTGCTCCTTCGGCCGACAACGGTCGGGCGACACTACCCGAATTGTCAGCGGGCGGTGACCTGTCGATGGTGCAATGGGAATCAGCGCTCTATGTAGACCGTTGGACCCATCACTTCGACACCATGGAAACGTCACACATGAAGACCTGGTCGCCTGGTTCCTTCGTCGTCCTCTCCGTTCTGGCCAGCAGCCTGGCCCTGGCCCAGCCCCGGGCCGAAGCGCTGCCCCTGCCCAGCCTCGCCCCCCTGGTGGAAGGCGTGAAGTCGGCGGTGGTCAACGTCGACGTGCAGAAGCGCGCCAACGAAGAACAGCTCGAGCTCTTCGAGCGCTTCCGCAAATCGCCCCACAAGCAGGACGATGCGCCGCTCTCGGGCGGCACCGGTTCGGGCTTCATCATCGACCCCAAGGGCGTGGTGCTGACCAACAATCACGTGGTCGAGGGCGCGGTGACCATTCGGGTCAGGCTCGACGACGGGCGGGCCTTCGACGGCGAGGTGGTGGGGCGCGACCCGCTGACCGACGTGGCGGTGGTCAAGCTCAAGGGGCGCTTCGAAGCGCTGCCCACCGTGCGGCTGGGTGACTCCAGCAGCCTGCGGGTCGGCGACTGGGCGGTGGCCATCGGCAACCCGTTCGGCCTGGCGCAGAGCGTGAGCGCGGGCATCATCAGCGCGCTCGATCGGCAGATCGGTGCCTCGCGGTTCGATCAGTTCCTGCAGACCGACGCCGCCATCAACCCGGGCAATTCGGGCGGGCCGCTCTTCAACCTGCGCGGCGAGGTCATCGGCATCAACACCGCGATCATCGGCGCGGCCACCGGCATCGGTTTTGCGGTGCCCTCGAACCTGGTCAAGGCCGTCATTCCCCAGCTTCAGGCGCAGGGGTACGTGACGCGGGGCTGGCTGGGCGTGGGCATTCAGGACCTGAGCGCGCCCCTGGCCAGGGCCCTGGGCGTACCGCAGGGAGACGGGGCCCTCATCAACCAGGTCAACGACAACTCGCCCGCGCAGAAGGGCGGGTTGCGTGAAGAGGACGTGGTGGTCGCCATCGACGGAGAGCGCGTCAATTCGTCGACCGCGCTGACCCGGGTGGTGGCGCTCAAGCGGCCCGACAGCGTGGTGAAGCTGGCGGTGGTGCGCGCGGGCAAGCCGGTCGAGCTCAAGGTCACGCTCGGCGTTCGCCCCGACCTCGAGAACCTGGGCGAGCTCGAAAAGAAGCCTGCGGAGGGCAACGACACCCACCGCCGCCTGGGCATCAGCTTCCAGGACGTCGACCCTCGAATGGCGGAAGCGGCCGGCGTGCCCCGTCAGGGCGCCCTGGTGATCGACGTGCAGCCAGGCTCGGTGGCCGAGGTGGCTGGGCTGCGGCGTGGCATGGTGATCGTCGAGCTCAACCGCAAGCCCGTGCTCAACCGCGATCAGCTCTTCAGCTCGCTCAAGGACCTCAAGCCGGGGGCCGTCGCGCTCTTCCGGGTCGCGGTCGCGGGCAGCGCCGGCCGGCAATTGGTCGCCGTCGAAGCGCCGTGAGCCGAATTTGAGACACCCGGTGTCTTCTGTTTGAGACGCCGACGCTCCACTGTCGTCATTTCGGAAAGGGGCCTGCCGTACAAGTGGGCTGAAATGCAGGTTGGGCCGCCATGAATAAAGTGGCCCGCCGATTGCTCTATGAGGTCAGGAACCAGCCATGAGTGACACGATGAATGACAAAATTGTCGTAACCCCCAAGGCGAACCCGCCCAAGGACTCGCTGGGGACCGTGTCACTCATGCCGGTGACCCGACTGGTTTCGCGGCCTTCGCTGCAAATCGTCGATGGTCAGTTGGTCGCAGTGCGGGCGCTCGCCCGCTGAAGTCGGCGGAAGTCCAGCCGGCACCTGACGTCTTTCGTCACCCTCCGTTGACCTGATCGGCCTGTCGCGCTGCGTCACGATTTTGTTCTCAAGTCGGACACTCGTGACCATCGACCTATGGTCATTCAACGTAGTGTCACCCTTGCTCACTTCAGGTTTGGCGTGGTACTTCGCGCGCTTCGCAGGCCGGTAAATCGGCCTCAGCGCGTTTCTGGCCTCCGCCTGAAGAAGGGGACTTCCCGTGAGAATCAAGCGCCTCGACATCACCGGCTTCAAGTCGTTCATGGACCGGGTGGTCTTCTCGTTCGACGAGGGCATCACCGGCGTGGTGGGCCCCAACGGCTGCGGCAAGTCGAACGTGGTCGACGCCATTCGGTGGGCCATGGGCGAGCAGTCGGCCAAGAACCTGCGCGGCCGCGGCATGGAAGACGTGATCTTCAACGGGTCGGAAACCCACGCCCCGCTGTCGATGGCCGAGGTGACCCTGACCTTCCAGGTCGGCGAGCAGGACGTGCTGCCCGAGACCCTGGCCG
>CAIWFK010000287.1 GCA_903911905.1 uncultured Myxococcales bacterium | reverse complement strand
TCGACGGCATCGCCGCCATTCGCGCGCAGGGAGGGGTGACGCTGGCCCAGAGCCAGGACTCGGCGATCGTCTTCGGCATGCCCGGGGCGGCCATCAGCCGGGGCGTCATCGACCACGTGGTGCATGGCGACGAGCTGGCGAAGGTGTTGCTGCGGCTGGTGCGCGGCGAGTCGTCGCCGTCGATGCATTGACCGAGGCGATTTCTCGAAGAGCGTCCTCGCCTGGGCGGGGGCTGATCTGCTGGGAACCGTCGCCCTGCTCGCTGCGCCCACCAGCTGCCTGATGCCACGAAGCGGCGGTGAACGTTCTGGCAGTCACTTTTGTTGTCCCCACGACAAAACCGACTGCCAGATACGCGGTCGGGGCGCTCCACACCTGAACCTGTGACCTCGATGACCTCCGCACCCTCGCGGCGTGCAGAGGGGCTCGTGGGCGGAGCGAGCACTGCGGGCGAAAACCCCGCGTCACGGCCTGCCCTCGAGGCCGTATCGCCGAGGTGCGCTGGAGCTGCGGTCAGCTCCGCAGGCGGAAGATCTCGCGCAGCCGGTCGAGCACGCGGAGCCGGGGCCCGGCAGCCTCCTCGACCGTACCGGCGTTGGCCGCAGCCGACAGCTCGGCCCGCCGCCGCTCGAGCAGCTCGGCCAGCTGCGCCGCCCGCTCGGGGTGCGCGGCGAAGTGGTTGGCGAACACGTCGCGGCCCAGCTCGAGCAGCACCGTGTCTTCATGGGCCACGACGGTCGCCGCACGTGGCTCGCCGGTGAGCAGCGACATCTCGCCGAACGACTGCCCGCGGGCGAGCGTGGCGACCTCACGACCCTTCGCGCGCACCGACACCCGACCGGCCATGACCACGAAGAAGGTCGAGCCCTCGCGGCCCTCGGTGACGATTTCTTCTCCCGCGCCGAAGTGCCGCTCGACGGCCGCGGAAGCGATGGTGGCCAACTCGTCCTTGGGGAACGGCGCGAAGAGCTCGAGCCGCTCGAGCAATTCCTGGGCGGGCGCGCTGGTGGTCTGCTCGGGCTGACGCAGGTGCACCACGCGCTGGGGGAAGGGAATCTCGATGCCAGCGCGGCCGAAGCGGTACCACAGCCGGCTGAGCACCTGGTCTCGCACGTGGGGCAGGGCCGAGGCCTCGCGCACCGACACGCGCACCAGGTACCCGATGCCGCTGTCGGCGAACTCCAGCACCCGAACCACGGGCTGCGGGTCGTCGAGCACCAGCGGGGCCTCGCGCAGGGTCTCGAGAATCTCGGCCTTCACCAGGTTGGGCGGCGCGGCGTACGACGCGCTGACGGTGAGGTCGATGGCCACGCTGTCCGTGTGGGAAAAGACCACCACCTGGTCCTTGGCCACCACGCTGTTGGGCAGCGTCACCAGCTCGCGCCGCGAGGTCTCGATGCGGGTCGAGCGCCACGCCACCTGCACCACGCGCCCCTCGTGCGTGCCGACGCGAATCCAATCGCCGACCACGAAGGGCTGCTCGAACTGCAGGGTGATGCCCGAGAACAGGTTGCCCAGCGTGTCCTGCAGCCCGAAGCCGACCACCAGCGAGAGCACGGCCGAGGTCCCGAGCAGGGTGGTGACGTCGACCTTGAGCTGCGTCTTGAGAATGGGAATCGCGCACAGGGCGTAGAGCACGAAGTCCAGCACGTCTCGCTGGATCTTGGCGGTGGGCCCTGGCCGCAGGAACCGCCGCACCCGAAGGAACAGCGCGACCACCAGGCGCACCGTGCCGAAGGCGAAGGCGAACATCCACGTGACGTGCACGTACGGGCCCCAGTCGTCGGGGACCAGCGGGGCCAGTTGGGCGCTGAAGAGCCGCAACACCACGAAGGTCGCGAAGAAGCGGAGCGAACCGCCCACGTCGACCTTGAGCAGCTCGTCCTTCGCGAAGCGGCGAATGACCAGCGTGATGAGGAGGGCCGCGATGCCCAGCAGCAACGCGAGGTTTCCCTGAAGGAACGCCATGGGCGCTCTTTCGCCGCTTGGGCAGCGCGGTGCAAGCGGTTCAGGTCAGCCAGCCGTCGTCGACGAACAGGCCCGGCAGCTCGCGCTTCAGCGAGGGCAGCGTGGGGTCGGTGGTGAGCAACGACACGCGCAGCGAGCGCAGGTGGGCGAAGGCGGTGGCGTGGGTCAGCAGGGTGGCGCCCAGGTCGCGGTCGGGAAACCCGGTGAGGAGCGCCAGCGACTGCAGGTGGCGCAGGGTGGGGCTCGGGGCCAGCCGCTCGACGATCGCGGGGACCTCAGCCGAATGCACCGACAGGTGCGTGAGCGCGGGCCAGTCGCGGCCCAACGGCTCGAGCGCACCCGCGCTCCGTGCCCTCACCTTCAGGTGCACGAGTCGGGGGCCGAGCGGCTCGGCGTGGAGCGCGACCAACGCGTCGGGGCCCGCGTCTTCGAGCGCGAACGAGGTCACCAGCCGCGCGACGGGCAGGGCGGCGAGGCCTTCGATCAACGGCCCCAGGGGCGTGTCCGACCGCCGGCGCGCCACGGTGACGCCGCGCAGGAAGCCGTGACTCCACTTCAGCTCGCTCAGCTCGTGGTGCACGGCGTGGGTCCACGGGCCGAACAGCCGCTCGGCGTGGTTCGCCAGCCACGCGCGCGCCAGCCCGCTCTCTCCTCGCTGGGTCAGCACCGCGAATTCGCCTCGCACGTCGCCCCGCGCCAACAACCCGTCGGCGAAGACGCGCGCCGTCTCGGCGTCGTCGCGGGCGATCAGGGCCAATTCGAGCTCGTCGAGGGGGTGCACCAGCGGCGAGTCTGTCACAGGACCGGTCAGCGCCGACCCCGACGGCGACCAGATGACCCCTCGGTGCGAGCAGTGACCCGTATCGATGGAATACAGTCAGGAAGACCTTTCTTGCCCGTCCAGCCGACTGGCCCCCTTCACCCTCGAAGCGCCGATCGACGTCGTCACGTCATTCGCCCCTTCCTCGGTCACCCCCCGCGCGCCGACGGCAGTCGCTCGGACGCCTGCTTCTCTCAGTGGTACCCCTTGCCCTTCGAGTCGGACGGCGTGCGCTCCGCGACGGCCGAGCAGTCCATGAGGGCTGCGAAGGCGCGCCTCTTCCGCGACGACGCGACCCCCACCGCTTCGACGCGGTGACCCTGGGCTCGGTGGCCAGGTTCTCGTCGACGCCCGAGCTGCGTGGCTGGCTGGTGTCGACCGGTGAAGCCGTGCTGGTGGAAGCCGCGCCGCGCGACCGCCTCTGGGGCGTGGGGCTGGGCCGGGACAACCCGCTGGTGAACGACCCTCCCGCTGGAGAGGGCAGAACCTGCTGGGCTTCGCGCTGATGCGGGCCCGAGCGCAGCTTCGCGCCTGAAGTTGCCCCCCCGCCCGGGGCGCGAGAAGATCGCCGCCATGCAGTCGGCGCTCCTCGACCACTTCGTCGGCTACCTCCGCGCCGAGCGCAACCTGGCGGCCAAGACCGTCGAGGCCTACGCGCTCGACGTTCGTGACTGGCTGGGGGCGCTGGCCGAGCGCAGGATTCTGGTCGAAAAGGCCACCCGCGAAGACGTGCTCGAGCACCTGGCGTGGCTGGCGGAAGAGAAGCGGCTCTCGCCCCGCAGCCGGGCGCGTCACCTGGCGGCCCTGCGCGGCTTCCACCGCTTCCTCGAAGACGAAAAGCTCGCGCCCGCCGACCCGACCAGCGACCTC
>CAIWFK010000286.1 GCA_903911905.1 uncultured Myxococcales bacterium | reverse complement strand
GAGCGAGAGCGAGATGCCGACCGTGAAGGGCACCAGCACCAGGACCAGCAGGCCGATGGCGGCCGGCGCCACGTAGGCCAGGCCGCGCGCGGCGTCGGGGTATTCCTGCGAAAAGGTGCGGCGCGAGCGCTTCGACCAGCGCCAGGCGCCGAAGACCAGCGCGCCGACCACGCCCACCCCGACCCACGGGCGGGGGTCGGCGTCGGGCGGGCGTTCGCGGTTGAGCGCCCGGTAGCGGCGCGAGGCCAGGGCCCCCGCGTCCTTCGCGCTCACCGTGCCCTGCAGCACGCCGCGCAGCGCCAGCTTCATCGGTTCCCACACCTTCGCCATCTCGACGGTGTTGGGCGTGGGCGTGGCCTTTTCGGCCACCGCGCGGAAGCTCGAGATGAGCGGGTCGGCCTGCACCACCGCGTCGTCGTAGGCGGCCAGCTCGGCGGGTATCTGCTTGCCCACCTTCACCCGATCGAGCGTGGCCGCGCCCAGCGACAGAAAGCGCGCCAGGGCCTGGGCCTGCTCGGCGTGCTTCGAGCGCGACGAGACGAAGGCCGCCTCGACGCCCAGGAAGGGCGAAATCGGCAGGCCGGTGGCGCTCACGGTCGGCAGCGGCTCGATGGCGTAGGTGATGGCCGGGTCGATTTCGCCCGCGAACCACGGCCCGCTGATGGTCATCGCCGCGTGGCCGTCGTTGAAGAGTGACTTGACCAGCGCGCCCGACACTTCCTGCGGCATGAACTGCCGGTCCTGGAGCGAACGCACGAAGGCCAGCGACTGGGCCATGGCCGGCGTGTCGAACTGCGCCTTGCCCTGGGCGTCGAACAACTGGCCGCCGAAGCCGAAGAGCAGCGGCGCGTGGAAATAGAAGTCGCCCGCTTCGTAGGCCAGGCCGAAGAAGCCCGGCTTCGAGAACGCGGCCAACTGGGCTTCCAGTTCGTCGGTGGTGGTGGGGGCCTTCGCCACCAGCCTGGTGTTCACGTACAGCGCCAGGCACTTGAGCGAGAGCGGGTACCCGTAGAGCTGCCCGTCGACGTCGAGTGCGTTCACCGCCGGCGCCAGGTACGCGGCGCGGTCGATGAGCGTCGAGGGTGCCACCACCTTCATGCGGTGGAACTGCCGCAGCCGCTCGTGCGCGAAGATGAAGACGTCGGGGCCGGCGTCGTGGGGAATGGCGCTGGTCAGCTTCGAGCTGAAGGCGTCGTAGGGCACGGCCAGCAGGTCGACCGCCTGACCCGTCTCTTTCGTGTAGCGGTCGACCGCCTGCTGCAGCGCCAGCTCTTCGGCGCCACGGTAGGCATGCCACAGCTTGAGCGGCTCCTCGGCCAGCGCGGTGCTCGCCAGCAGCAGGCCGATCAGCGCCGCCTTCACGCCGGTGCACCGGGGTGTCGGAGGGCCTTCGCGCCATCGGCGGTGAACACGTGCAGCACGTCACCGGTGGGCGCGACCTGCACCACTTCACCCACGTCGACCTTCGCGCCGCCGTCGAACCGCGCCGCCACGCTGCCGGCTTCGGTCTTCAAGAACGCGTAGCCGTCGAAGCCCAGGCGCTCGACCGCTTCGACTTCACCGCGCAGGGGACCATTGAGAACCACCCGCAGGTCCTGCGGCCGCAGCCCGACCTTCACGGCTCCCTCGACCCCCTCGGGGCAGGGCAGGGTGAAGCCAGTGCCCACCAGGCTGGCGCCTTCCTTGCGCGCGGCGAGCAGGTTCATCGACGGCGAGCCCAGGAAGGTGGCCACGAAGGTGTTGGCGGGCCGGTGGTAGAGTTCGAGGGGCGGCCCCACCTGCTGCAGGAGGCCCTGGTTGAAGACCGCCACCCGGGTGGCCAGGGTCATTGCTTCGACCTGATCGTGGGTCACGTAGATCATGGTCACGCCCAACTGGCGATGCAGCCGGGCCAGCTCGCCGCGCATCTGCACCCGCAAGGCGGTGTCGAGGTTCGAGAGCGGCTCGTCGAAGAGGAAGATCTGCGGCCGGCGAACGATCACCCGGCCGATGGCCACGCGCTGGCGCTGCCCGCCCGAGAGGTCCTTCGGCTTGCGCCCGAGCAGGGGCCCCAGCGCCAGCATCTGCGCGGCGACCTGCACCCGCGCCTCGATCTCGGCCGGGGGCGTCTTTCGCAGCGTCAGCCCGAAGGCCAGGTTCTCGCGCACGCTCATGTGCGGGTAGAGCGCGTAGCTCTGGAACACCATGCCCACGTCGCGGTCGCGCGGAGGCACGTCGTTGAGCCGCTTGCCGTCGACCAGCACCTCGCCCGAGTCGATCTGCTCGAGCCCGGCGATCATGCGCAGCAGCGTGGTCTTGCCACAGCCGCTGGGCCCCACCATCACCAGGAACTCGCCCGAGGCGATCTCGAGGTCGACCCCCTTGACGATGGCGTTGTCGCCGAAGCTCTTGCGGATGCCCACCAGACGAACGGTCGCCACGGTTCGCGAAGGGTACCTGTTTTGAATTCGATCTGCCCCGCGATTTGCCTCGCCGCGTTGCGTCACGAAGGGACGCGAGGGCTGGACATTTGCTACGACCGCCAGGCGATGCGCTCTTCGTTCGTGGTGATGGGGTTCCTGGTCCTCTCGTGCGGCCCGACCGACACGGCGAAGCTGTACCGCACCTCGGGGCACGCGCCGTCGATCGCGGCCGACGACATCACGGCGCTCAAGGCCCTGGGCCCGACGGTGATCGACAAGGGCGTCAACTTCGGCGTCTACAGCGAGCACGCCGAGCGCATCGAGATTCTCTTCTTCGACGACCCCGAGTCGACCGAGCCGACCCGCTTCTTTCCCATGGAGCGCTTCGGCGACGTGTGGAACCTGTACGTCGAAGGCCTGGGCGTGGGGCAGCACTACGGCTTCCGGGCGTGGGGGCCCAACTGGCCGTACGACCCGGCGTGGTTCCCGGGGTCGATCAAGGGCTTCCTGTCGGACGTCGATGCCGACGGCAACCGCTACAACCCGAACAAGCTGCTGTGGGACCCGTACTCGAAGGCCATTCACCGCGATCACGACTGGTCGAAGGGCAGCCTCGCCACCGGGCCGACCCGCACCGATTCCACCATCGCCGCGGCCTCGAAGAGCGTGGTGGTCCAGAGCCAGTACACCTGGAGCGACAACGAGACCGTGTACCGCACCCGCCGGCAGGACCAGAACACGCCCGGCCACCGGTGGAACGACCTCATCGTGTACGAACTGCACCCCAAGGGCTTCACCGCCAGCACCGCTTCGGGCGTCGACCACCCCGGCACCTTCCGCGGCCTGGGCGAGAAGGCCGACTACCTGAAGGACCTGGGGGTCACGACCATTCACATCATGCCGCCGTTCGAGAAGCCCAGCGACGGCGGGTACTGGGGCTACGCGACGTTGTCGTTCTTCATTCCCGAGAACACGTACGCCTTCGGCAAGAAGAACGCCGAGATCATCGACGAGTTCAAGTGGATGGTGGACCAGTTGCACCAGCGCGACATCGAGGTGATGCTCGACGTGGTCTACAACCACACCGGTGAGGGCGGGTTCTGGCGCGAGAAGCTGGCCTTCGACTTCAACCCCGACCCGGCCATCACGCCGCAGTTGGTGAACTTCGACCCCAAGGAAGTGGTGGGGCTCTACAACTACCGCGGCTTCGACAACCAGGCGTACTACGCGCTGTCAGCCGACAAGCAGAGCTACAACAACAACACCGGCGTGGGGAACGAGACCCGGCCCAACCACACCCCGTTCCGCCGGCTGATCGTCGATTCCCTTCGCTACTGGGCCGAAGAGATGCACGTCGACGGCTTCCGCTTCGACCTGGCCCCGGTGCTCGGCGAGAAGGACCTGGCGTACTCGACCTGGGACGACCCGAAGAACACCGTGCTCCAGGACATCGTCGATGACCCGGTGCTGCAGAAGTACAACACTCGCCTGGTGGCCGAGCCGTGGGCGGCGGGCGGGTACGATCTGGGCGCCTCGTTCAACGGGCCAAACAACAACGCCTTCGCCAACGGGTACGGCACCCGCATCGGCCTCTTCCCCGCGGCGAGCGCCAAGCCGGGCACCGCGTGGGGCGAATGGAACGGCCGCTTCCGCGATTGGTGGCGCGCGTTCTGGAACAACGACGGCTGGGTGCTCAACAGCACCGAGGTCAAGGACGGCGGCTTCTTCCTGGGCGGCAGCTACGACTGGTTCGCCTGGAACGGCCGCAAGCCGTACCACACGTACAACTTCGTCACCGTGCACGACGGCTTCACCATGTACGACCTCGAGTCGTACAACCTGAAGCAGAACGGGTGCGGGCCGCTCAACCCCATCTGTTGCACCGACCCCACCAGCTCGTGGTGCGAGACGGTCTCGGGTGAAAGCAACAACCGCTCGCGCGACTGGGGCAGCGACGAGGCGATGAAGCGGCAGATCATTCGCAACTTCTTCGTCTCGATGATGGTCAGCCACGGCACGCCGCTGCTCTATTCGGGCGACGAGTGGCTGCGCACCCAGCTGGGCAACAACAACGCGTACTCGACGCTGGCCGACAACCCCAGCAACTGGTTCGACTGGGGTACCTACCAGCAGTACGACGAGCGGTTCCGCATGCACGACTTCGTGAAGCAGCTGATCGCCTTCCGCAAGTCGCACGCCTACGCGTTCGCGCCGGCCGAGTACGACGGCGGTGCGCCGTTCTCGTTCAAGAGCCCGCAGAACACCGACGCGGTCAACTGGTCGGGCAAGTCGCTGATGTTGCATTACTACGACGCCAGCAAGGGCCACGAGCTGGCGGTGCTGATCAACGGCGAGACCCAGGACGTCGACTTCACCCTTCCCAGCGGGCGCAACTGGGTGCGGGTGGTCGACACCCAGCAGTACTTCGATCAGTCGGCCACCCTGGTCAGCCTGAACCTGCCGCTGCGCTCGACCGCCAACGCGTCGTTCGACGCCTCCACCGTGGTGTCGACGCCGACCTATGGCGTGAAGTCGCGGACGATCGTCATTGTCGAAGCGAAATAATTCTTCGAAAATGCGCGTTGTGGGTTGCGCGCGGGCCCGCGTCAGCGGACCATGTGACGAGCTTTTGAACCGGGGGGTTCACCATGCAGAACCAGAATGACGTGGTCGAAGTGTTCACGAGCAGCGCCGCCACTCACCGCTACAGCCAGGAACGACGTCACCAGCGCGTGCCGGTCGACTTCCTCGTCTCGCTGCGTTGGCCGGGCATGCGCCTGGCTGATCGCGCGGTCGACCTTTCCGAAGGTGGCGTGCAGGTCAAGACGGTGGCGCCCCTGCACCCCATGACCTTGATCTCGATG
>CAIWFK010000285.1 GCA_903911905.1 uncultured Myxococcales bacterium | reverse complement strand
CGTTGAGCAGGGTGGTCTTGCCCGAGCCGGTGCCGCCGGCGACGATCATGTTCAGCTTCACGAGCACGGCCGCTTCGACGCAGCGAATCATCGCCGGGGTGATGGACCCGAAGTCGACCAGGTTCTGCGGCTTGAGCTTGTCCTTGAAGAACTTGCGAATCGAGATGGTGGTGCCCTTGCGGGCGATGGGCCCGAGCACCACGTGAATGCGGCTGCCGTCGGGCAAGCGGGCGTCGAGGCGGGGGCGCTCTTCGGTCAGTTGCCGGCCGACGAACTGGGCCATGTTGCGGGCGGCACCCAGCAGGCCTTCGTCGGTGAACTTGGCCTCGGTGAGGGTCAGCTTGCCCTTCTTTTCGATCCACACGTCTTCCGGACCGTTGATCATGATTTCCGAGATGCTCGGGTCGTCGAGGTAGACCAACACGGGCTTGAGGAAGGCGCGGAGCGACTCGTTGTACATCGACATGGTGGAACCGATGCTACCTTGAGGAACCATGGCGACGAAGAAGCCCGGTACGAAATCGAAGAAGTTGAAGAAGGGCGCGGCTCCGGTCGAGTCGACGGGAGGCGGGAAGTCGACGCTTCCCTTCGAAATCGACCCCGACCAGCTCGAGCAGTCCCTGAACCAGCTCAAGGACCAGGTGGTCACCTGGGCCAAGAAGGGCCGCTACACCAAGGTGCGCTTCAAGTTCCGCGGCAAGCAGCTGTTGCCCGACATTCCCCTGGCGGCGGTGGCTGCCGTCGAGGGCGCGACCTTCTACTGGGCGGGCCTGCTGCGGCTGCTGGTCTTCAATCTGGCCGGGCGAACGCTCATCGAGGTCGAGTTCGTCAACGACTCGGAAAAGAAGATCATCGAAGGCAAGGAAGCCCTGCTCTCGGGTGACCTGGAAGCGGCGCTGGCCGCGTTCGAGGCCGCCCTCGACATGGACCACGAGAACCCCATGGTGCACCTGAACCTCGGCGTGGCCTTCAAGCTCAAGGGCGACCACGTGGCGGCTCGCAAGGCCCTGGCCGAAGCCTCGCGGCTGGACCCGAAGGGCGCGACCGGAGCCGAAGCCGAGCGGCTCTTGCGCACCCTGCGCGTCTCCACCATCACCATCGAGGGCGACTCATGAAGCGTGCGTGTCTCGTGTTGGCCCTGGCCAGCTGTGCGAGTGGACCCCGGCCCCTGCCCGCGACCCTGTCGGCGACCGAGCGGCTGGCGGCCACCGAAGAGGCGCTGCTGGGCGCGAAGGCCAGCGCGGCGTTCGAGCTCAATTCGGAAGGCGCGCACACGGCGCACCTGACCGGCACGCTCGAGCTGACCGGCAGCAACGGCCTGCAGGTGGTGGCCGAGGGTCGGTACGACCAGGAAGACGTGCGGGTCGAGTTCGAATCGCTCAAGGGCGACGTCAACCGCTCGGTGACCCGTGGGCCGTCGGTGAACGCCCACCACGCCGACACCCCGCCGCGCCTGGCCGAAGCGGTGAGCGTGGGCCTGGTGCGCCAGGGCCTCTTGCACAACCTCTCGAAGCTGGTGGCCGACCAGCCGCTGTCCCATGCCGAGGGCGGCGTGCGCGACCAGTTGAAGGTGGTCGACGTGCAGGACGGCGGCGCCGACACCGTCGACGGCGAAGGCTGCCATCGCGTGAAGTTCGGGCTCACCGTGGGCGGTACCGCGGTCGGCACCTCGTCGCTGTGCGTGAGCGACCAGACGGCGTTGCCGCTGGCGCGTGATTCGAAGTTCCTGTTGGACCGTGAGCTGGTGCTGCGCGAGCACTTCACGTGGACCCTGAAAAAGTGAGGTCGCGGAAGGCCGCCACCCCCTTCATTCTGGTCACGCTGTTCCTCGACGTGATGGGCCTGGGCCTCATCGTGCCCATCGTGCCCAACCTGGTGAAGCAGTTCGTGGGCGGCAGCTCGGAGCTGGCCTCGCACTACACGGGGCCGCTGCTCGCCTCGTACGCGCTGGCGCAGTTTCTGTTCGGGCCGGTCATCGGCAGCCTGTCGGACCGCTTCGGGCGCCGGCCGGTGCTGCTGGCGGCCGTGGCGGGGCAGGGCTTCGATTACCTGGTGATGGGCTTCGCGCCGTCGTTGAGCTGGCTGTTCCTGGGGCGGATCGTCTCGGGCCTCACCGGCGCCAGCTTCGGCACCGCCACCGCGTACATCGCCGACGTGACGCCGCCCAAGAAGCGCGCGGCCAGCTTCGGGCTCATCGGCGGGGTGTTCGGCCTGGGCTTCATCGTGGGGCCGCTCATCGGCGGCGTGCTGGGAAAGGTGAGCCTGCAGTTGCCGTTCTTCGTGGCGGCGGGGCTGGCGCTGCTGAACGCGGCGTACGGCTTCTTCGTGCTTCCCGAGTCGCTGACGCCAGAGAACCGCCGCGAGTTCTCGTGGTCGCGCGCCAACCCGGTGGGCACGCTGACCACCCTGTGGCGTTACCCGCTGGTGCGCGCGCTGCTCGTGCCCCTGGTGCTCTCGCAGTTGGCGCAGCGGTGCCTCGACAGCACCTGGGTGCTGGTCAACGGCGAGCGCTTCGGGTGGGACGAGCAGCAGGCCGGCATTTCGTTGGCGCTGATGGGGTTGGCGACGGTGCTGGTGCGCGGCGGCGTGCTGCGGCCGGTGCTCAAGCGGCTGGGCGAGCGGCGCACCTTCGTCTTCGGGGTGGTGACCTCGGCGCTGACGCTGCTGGGGTACGGCCTGGCGACCCAGGCGTGGCTGGTCTACTGCATCATTCCCCTGGGCTCGCTGGGCGGGCTGGCGCTGCCGACCATGTCGGCGATTCTGTCCGAGGGCGTGCCGGCCAACGAGCAGGGGTTGCTGCAGGGCGGGGTGACGTCGTTGCAGAGCCTGACCTCGATCGTGGGGCCGCTCATCGCGAACTTCTCGTTCGGGTATTTCGTGGGCGAGGCGGCGCCGGTGAAGCTGCCGGGCGTGTCGTTTCTCATCGGCGCGGCGATGTGGGTGGGGTGCCTGGGGCTGAGCCTCGTGGCATTCAAGGCGCACCCGGCGAAGCCGCGCGAGGTCGTCGCGACCCCACTGACCTCGTGAAGCCCGGCGGTTGTGAGGATTCACGGCCAGACCGATGCTTGGCCTATGCCTGCCAGCCATCGGCCAGTGCGTCGTGCTCGCCTTTTTCGGAATGGTGCGAACCAGGCCGTTCGCATTCCGCGGGAACTCGAGCTTCCCGGCGACGAGGTGTTCGTTCGGGCCGAGAATGGTTCACTGATCCTCGAGCCTGTGACGCCGGGCCGCGGGCTGTTGCGCCTGCTGGCGAAGTGGAAGCCCATCGCCGACCAGTTCCCTGAGGTCGACGAGGGCAGCGGTCGTGATGACGAGGTCGACCTGTGAAGCGGTTCTCGCTCGACACCAACATCCTGGCAGACCTGATCCGCAACCCCGCGGGCGTCGTCGCACGACGCATCGCGGAGGTGGGCGAGGCACGCGTGGCGGTCAGCATCGTCGTGGCTGGTGAGCTGCGCTTCGGTGCGGCGAAGAGCGGTTCGCCGCGCCTTGCCAGGCGGGTGGAAGAAATACTCGGCGCGGTCGAAACGCTTCCGTTGGAAGTACCGGTGGGCAAGGTCTACGCCTCGACCCGCCGCGCACTCGAGGCCAAGGGTACGCCGATTGGGCCGAATGACCTGCTCATCGCTGCGCAGGCGAAAGCGCTTGGCCTGACGGTGGTGACCGACAAGCTCGGCGAGTTCCGTCGAGTCCCGGGGCTCGACGTCGTGAACTGGTTGCGCGACGCCTGAGGCGCGGAGCGCGTCGACCCAATCGGGGCTCTCGAAGCGACCCTCGTGCTCGACGACGCCACGATCTGGCGAGCCGTTCACCGCCGCGCGGGTCGCAGCTCGAGGCGCCCTCGCCGAACCGGGCCTTCGTTCGGCGCCCACGACAGCCGCGTGAGGCCCGGCCGCAGCAGCCGGGGCCCGACCAGCGGCGTGTCGTCGATGAAGACCTCTCCGGGGCGCGGCGCGAGGCTGCGCTCGAGCGTCATCAGCCCCAGCTCGGGGTTGAGCCGCAGGTCGAACTCGCCGAGCGCGACCTCGAACGCACCCAGCGCCAGACCGCGGCCCGGCTCGAGGCGGAAGGTGTGCTCACCCAGCGTCAGGCTCCATTCGTCGGGGTCTGGTTCGGCGTGCACGTGGGGCGTGGGCTGCTCGGCGCCATGGCGAACGAAGCGCGTCTCTGGCGTGGCCGCGGCGAGGGCCTCGACGGCTTCGACGTCGGCGGGCGAGAGCGGCGCACGGAAGCGAAGCGACGTCCACCGGTGCTGGGCGACCTGGCCGAGCAGCGCGACCAGGCCCCGGGCGGGCAGCCGCAGGGTCAGGTGGCGCAGCGACGCGGGGCGCTGTCGGGTCAATGGCTCGAGCTGGCTGAGGCAGTCATCCTGCGGGCGCCAGAGCGGGTTGGGCGGCAGCCACACCTCGAGTCGGCGAAGGGTCGCGGGGCACGACGCCAGCACGGCCTCGAGCACGGTCGGCAGCACCCGTTCCTGTGGCGGTTGGGCGACGTACGCCGCGCCGAAGATGACGGTGTGCGGGCCGTGCCAGTCGGCGGCGACGCGCAGCTCGTGCAACAGCGAGCGCGGCGCGCGGAGCACCGGCTCGAGCTCGTACAGCTTCGGGCCGCGGTCACCGACCCAGCGCAGGAACCCCCGGTGGGTCAAGTCGCGGCGGTCGAGCGCCCAGTAGCGCGCGCCGTCGGGAGCGAGCGCCACCGCGTCGGACGGCCCCTGCTCGTGTACCCAGTCGGCCAGCACGTCCCACGAGGCGAGCTCGTCTTTGGCTTCCAGGTAGGCGTCGAGCAGCGCCGGGGGAATCGACGGCATGCTCACCGCCTATTTCGAGACCGTGAAGTCGGGCAGCGCCTTCCAGTGATGCCGCAGGTCGCGCATCACCAGGGCGTGGTCGAACTGCACGCTGCCCTCGGGGAAGCGCGCCGTGTCGGCGAACCAGCTCGAGTACACCCTCGAGACCTCGAGCGCAGCCACGTGCCAGCCGTCGGTGACCAGTTCGAGGCCGTCGAGCCGGGTCGGGTCGTGGGTGACCGAGTAGCCGGCCGACCCCTCGCGAAAGAAGGTCGACGAGTCTTCGACCGACGTGAAGCACGAACCCGTGGGCAGCGCGCTGGCCGCGGTTCCGGCGAAGCGCACCTCGACCTGGCGGTCGCGCGAACGCATCGCGAAGTCGAGGTCGGTGCCATCGTCGGTGACTTGAAAATCAGCCGCCGAATGCTCGCCCGGAAACAGGCGACCGCCGACCAGTTGGTTGAGCCACGAGTCGCTGTCACGGCGAACGATGAAGACGCCTTCATGTCGCGCGCCACCCTCGTCCCACTCGACCGCGACGCGGTGGGCGGCGTTTTCGCTCACCAGGCCCACGTCGATTCGCTCGAGCAACGCGGGGCGAACGTGCTCGAGCCGAATCAGGCAGATGCCGGCGATGGCCGTTCCATGGGCCAGCTTGGGCCGCATGTTCGCGGGCAACGAGCGCTGCATGACCTCGGGGTCGACGCGAAAGTTCACCAGCACCCGGCGACGAATGACGCCGTGGATCTCGGGCACGCGCATGACGCCTTCCTACCGCGTGCGGCGGGTGAGGTGCGAGGGGGGCTTCTGCGCGGCGCGGGCCGTGCTAGACCGCCCGCGCGATGGCGGCCGATACCGATTCTGGCAGGGAATACGACCCGACAGCCCCGTCGGTGCCCAGCGACGTCGTCGAGACCCTGCAATTCGCCCACACCGAGTCGATGCAGGTGATGTCGCTGGCCGAATCACTGGTCGAGGCTTCGGCCACGCCCTCGGTCGCCGAGGCCGCCGCGCGCATCGAGGCCTTCCTGAGCAAGACCCTGCCGCGCCACGTGCGCGACGAAGAAGATTCGCTGGCACCGCGGCTGGCCGGCCGCCACCCGGTGGTCGACAAGGCCATCGAGACCATGAAGAGCGAGCACTTCGTCGAAGCGGCGATGGCGGCGCGCGTGGTGGGGTTGCTGGGCGTCATTCGCCGCGACGTGAGCATGCTCAACGAGCTGCGCTTCACGCTGTCGACGGCCATCGGCGAGCTCAAGTCCCTGCTGGTGCGGCACCAGGCGATGGAGGAGTCCATCGTCTTTCCGGCGCTCAAGCGCTTGCTGCCCCGACAGGCGCTGACCGACATCGGCGTCGAGATGACGGCGCGCCTGGCGTAGCCGCGCTGCGCGTCAGGGGCTGATGACGAATTCCGCTCGCGGAACGGCCGGGGCCACCGTCGCGCTGAAATACGGGCTGGGAAACGGTCGCTCGTGGCTGACCACGCCCACCCGACCATCGGCGTGCACCCGAAGCTCGCTGAAACCGAAGAAGGGCGAGCCCGCGGCCCAGGCCGACTGCAGGTCGCTGCCGCCATTGCCCGCCGTCACCTGCCAGAGGTTGCGGGTGCCTCCCAGGCGCAGCGCGTTCCACAGGTGTGCGTGGGCACAGAAGTAGCCGCGCACCTTGGGCGTCGCGTCGAGCGCGTCGAGCACCGGCTTGACCAGGGTGGCGTCGATGGTCGAATCACTCCCCGTCTCTCCGGGCGGCGCCACCAGTGGCTTGTGGCCGAAGACGAAGACGTGCGCGATGGCCGGGTTGGCCTGGGCCGCAGCGAGGTCGCGTCGCAGCCAGTGCAGGGGCACCCAGCCGATGCGCGAGGTGCCGTTGGTGTTGGGCGTGTCGGTGTTGAGCAGCACCAGGTGCAGCTCGCCCACGTCGACCGAGAAGCTGAAACGCGACTGGTCGTCGGTCAGCAGGTCGTCGTTGGGCGCGGCGGTGGTGGGGCCGTTGGCCGAGGGCGCGAGCCCGTTGGCGGTGACGAACTGCAGCCACACCGCGTCGGCCCGGTCGTTGGTGATTTCGCTGCTGCCCGACTTCACCAGCATCTCGTGGTTGCCGGGCACGGCGAGCACCGGCAGGGGCGCGCTGGCCGCGAAGCGTTGGGCCCAGGCCGCCAGCTCGGTGTCGAGCGGTGACTTGCCGGTGTCGAGCCCCAGCACCAGGTCGCCGGTGAACACGAAGCGGTCGGCCGGGCGGGGCATCGCCGCGAGGTCGGCGAAGGTCTGGGTCAGCTCGGGCACGTTGGCCGAGCTAGGGTTAGCGGTGCTGTCCCAATCGCCCCGGCTGATTCGGTTGCAGCCGACCCAGGTGATGCTGCCGGTGACGAGGTCGCCGCCCGCGTCGGTCGGGCCCGCGTCGGTCACGCCCCCGCCATCGGGCAACGGCCCCGCGTCAGGTCGCGACCCGGCATCGGTCGGCGGCCCGGCGTCGACGAGACCAGCGTCGTCGTCGATTCGCGCGACCTGCGAGCACCGGAGCAACGCGACGACCAGCAGCAGCGCGCGCCGGGCCGTCACTTCGAGGCCGGCTTCGTCCACTGGTCGAGCCAGCCGAGCACCGTCTCGTGCCAGAGCACCGAGTTGGCGGGCTTGAGGACCCAGTGGTTCTCGTCGGGGAAGTAGAGGAACTTGCTGGGAATGCCGCGGCGCTGGAGCGCGGTGAACGACGCGAAGCCCTGGGTCTCGACCACCCGGAAGTCCTTGCCGCCGTGAATGATGAGCATCGGGTCCTTCCACTTCGCCACGTGGTCGACGGGGTTGTGCTTGCCGTAGGTCGACTTCGGGTCCCACGGGGTGCCGCCGTGTTCCCATTCGGGGAACCACAGCTCTTCGGTGTCGAAGTACGCGAAGCGCTCGTCGAGGTTGCCGTCGTGCGAGACCAGGCACTTCCACGGCTCGGGCCAGACGCCGGCGATGTAGTTGATCATCCACCCGCCGTAGCTGGCGCCCAGGGCGGCCATGCGGGTCTTGTCGATGAAGGGGTACTTCGCGAGCGCGGCATCGAGGCCCTTCTGCAGGTCTTCGAGCGGCTTGCCGCCCCAGTCTCCCGAGATGGCGTCGGTGAAGGCCTGGCCGTAGCCAGTGCTGCCGTGGAAGTCGATCATCACCGCCACGTAGCCGTGGGTGGCGTAGCTCTGCGGGTTCCACCGGTAGTGCCAGTGGTTGCCGAAGCTGCCCTGCGGGCCGCCGTGAATGAGGAAGGCCAGCGGGTACTTCTTCTTCGCGTCGAACCCGACCGGCTTGACCACGTAGCCATAGACCTTGTCGCCGCCGGCGCCGGTGAACGAGAACTGCTCGGGCGCGCCCAGGTCGAACGAGGCGAAGGCCTCGGCGTTGAGCTGGGTGAGGGGCTTGAAGGTCTTGCCGTCGAGCGAGAGCGAGTAGAGTTCGGTGGCCTGGGTCAGCGAGTCGTACGAGACCACCAGCCCGGAGGCCGAAGGCTCGACGGCCGTCAGGTCGCCCTGCGAGAGCACCGTGGTGACCTTGCCGCTGGCCACGTCGAGCGCGAACACGCCGTGCTGCCCCAGGTCGTCGGCGGTGACGAAGAGCGTCTTCGAGTCGGCCGACCAGGTCAGCGACGAGGCCGAGCGGTCCCACGCGTCGGTCAGCGAGCGATCCTTGCCGGTGGCCAGGTCGCGCAGCATCACGCGCTGCTTGTCGGCCTCGAAGCCGGGGCGGCTCATGGCCAGCCAGGCCAGCGACTTGCCGTCGGGCGAGAAGGTGGGCGAGGTGTCGGTGGCCCGGTTGGTGGTGGTCAGCTTGGTGGGTGCCTTGCTGCCGTCGACCGGCGCCTGGAAGAGGTCGAGGTCGGTGCTCCACGCCTCTTCGCGGCCCACGTCGCGTGCCGTGAAGACCACCGACTTGCCGTCGGGCGAGAAGGTGAACTCGTCGGCGCCGCCGAAGGGCTTGGTGGGGCCGTCGGCCTTCAGCTTTTTCATCACGTCGACCGGGGGGCCGCCCGCGACCTTCTGCACGAAGAGGTGGGCGTAGCGGCCGTCGCGCCAGGTGTCCCAGTGGCGGAAGAGCAGCTCGTCGTAGATGCGGCCCGAGGTCTTCTGCTTGGCGCGCTCGTCGAGCTTCTTCTGGGTGCACTCGAGCGTGTCGCAGTCGGGGAAGGTGTCGGCGGCGAAGGCGAGGCTGGTGCCGTCGCGCGAGACCACGAACGAATCGACGTCGATGGGGCTCTTCGTCACCTGCACCGCTTCACCGCCATCGACGGCGATGCGCCAGACCTGGCTCGAGCCGCCGCGGGTGCTGAGGAAGAAGATGGCCTTGCCGTCGGGCGCCCAGGTGCCTTCGCTGTCGTTCTCGGGGTTCGAGGTCAGTTGCTTGAGGTTGGTGCCGTCGACGTTCACCAGCCACAGGTCGTTGCGGCCGCGGTTGGCCTCGAGGTCGGTGGTGCGCTGGGTGAAGACCACGCGGGTGCCGTCGGGCGAGACGTGGAAGCCCTGAAGGCGCTTGAGCGCAACCTGGTCGTTGATGGTGAAGGCGTGCTTCGCCGGAGCGGCAGTCGCGAGGAGGGCGACGAGCGAGGAGAGGAGCATGAGGGCGGTGGCTAGCACCGTCCCGCGGTTTCGTCAGTCCTCGTCGGGATCCAGGAATGGCGGTCGTTTCAGGTCTGGCGACCAGGTCGAAGCGTCTGCCGCTCGCGTTCGAGGAGCGAGGCCTTGCGTGAGAGGCCCCAGCGGTAGCCAGCGAGCTCGCCGCCCTCGCGCACCACCCGATGACACGGAACCAGCACCGCGACCTGGTTCGACGCGCAGGCGGTGGCCACGGCGCGGGCGCTCCCTTCCTTCCGCAGCGCGCGAGCGACCTGCGAGTACGACCTGGTCTGGCCCCGGGAGATTTCGCGCAGCGCCGTCCACACCCGCACCTGGAACGCGGTGCCGCGCAGGTCCACCGGCATTGCGGCGGGCGTGCCTTCGATGACCGACTTCACCTTCGCCGTCCACGGCCCGCGAACGACTCGACGCAGCGTCGCGCGATGGAAGCGTTCACGGAGTTCACCTTCGGTGCCCTCGAAGGTGACGTGACAGACGCCGCGCCCGGTCCACGCCAGCAGCACCGGGCCCAACGACGTCGTCACCAGGTCCCACGAGATGGTCTCGCCAGGCGCACCTCGTCGCGCCGAGGAGGGCGCCATGCCCAATTCCTTCGCCACGCCCTCGTAGAAGCGGCTGCTCGACGAATACCCGGCGTCGTACACGACGTCGGTCACCCGGGCGGAAGTGGAAAGCGAGTCGCGGGCCGCCTGCGCGCGCAGCCCCCGCCGCCACTGCCCGGGCGTCACGCCGAGCCGCTGCTTGAACCAGCGTTGAAAGTGGTAGGGCGAGAACCCGACCTCGCGGGCGACGGCCTCGACGGCGTCGTCGCCCTCGAGCAGCCGACACGCCGTACGCACCGTTTCGTCGCGCGAGTCGTCGGTGGGCGTGCAGCGCTTGCACGCACGGTACCCGGCGCGCTCGGCCAGTGCGGGGGCGTCGAAGAACTCCACGTTCCGGCGAAGCGGCGCGCGCGAGCGACACGAGGGTCTGCAGAACACACCCGTGGTCTTCACCGCGAAGACGAACCCACCATCGGCCCGTGGGTCGCGTTCGACGACGGCCTTCCACCGCTGCTCCGGTTGCTTCGTCATGCGGCCACCGTAGGTGAAGGCATTCTGGCCTCCACTCCGCGGACTGCGCGGCAATTCAGTACAGCTTGCGAAGGCGCGCGGCGAAGAACCCGTCCATGCCCTCGGGGCCGGGCAGGGTGCGCAGCGAACCCTGTTCGCTCGGGTAGGTCAGGCCGGTGGGTGGCTCACTGGTGAAGTCGGGGTGCGAGCGCAGGAACAGGTCGACCTGGTCGTTGGTCTCGGTGGTGTCGGTCGAGCACACCGCGTACACCAGCAGGCCGCCCGGCTTGAGCACCGCCTGGCACTGCTCGAGAATCTGCCGCTGCAGTGACGCCAGGCCGGCCAGGTCCTGCTCGGCGCGGCGGTAGCGCAGCTCGGGGTGACGGCGCAGCGTTCCCAGCCCGGCACACGGCGCGTCGACGAAGACCACATCGAACTCGCCCAGTTTCCCGGGCAGCGGCTTCGAGGCATCGCAGGCCACCAGTTCCAGGCGCTGGCGCAGTCCCAACCGCGTCGCTTCGCGGTCGATTTTCGGCAGCTTGTTGGCGTGCAGGTCCAACGCCACCACGTCGTTGGTCTGCGCCAGATGACAGGCCTTGCCGCCGGGCGCTGCGCACGCGTCGAGCACCCGCGCGCCGGCCGGCACCCTGGCGAACACCGTCACCAACTGCGCCGCTTCGTCCTGCACCTGCCACAGGCCTTCGCGGTAGCCGAACAGGTCTTCGACGCGCCCGGGAGATTCGAGCACGATGCCTACCGGCGAGCTGGTGGTGGGCCTGGCCTGGACGCCTGCGTCGAGCAGTTGCGCGAGCAGCTCGTCTCGGGTGCCCTTGGTGGTGTTGGCACGAATGACCAGCGGCGGTGGGTCGTTGTCGGCCTCGAGCATGGCGCGGGCGCGCACAGGTCCGAACTGCCGCGTCCACCGCCTGACCAGCCACTCGGGGTGACTGGTGGCGATGGACAGTTGGTGCACCTCGTCGCCCTCGACGGGGGGCAGGTCCTTCGAGGCCGACAGCTTGCGCAGCACGGCGTTGACGAAGCCGGCCGCGCGCTCGAGCCCCACGTCCTTGAGCGCCTGCACGGTGTCGCCCACCGCAGCGTGGGTCGGCACGCGCATGAAGAAGAGCTGGTACGCGCCGATGCGGAGCGCGGCCAGCACCCGGTCTTCGAGGGCGGTCAGCTTGCGCTCCGAGAACCGCGCGATGGCCGCGTCGAGCGTCAGTTGTCGTCGGGTCGCGCCGTAACACAGCTCGGTCGCCAGCCCCGCGTCACGCGCATCGGCCAGCTCGAATTCGTCGAGCGTCGAGTCGAGCACCAGGTTCAGGTACGCGTCGGTGGCCGCGACCCGGGCCAGCACGTTGATGGCCACCGAGCGGGCGGTGGGTGGCTTGCGCGGTGGGCGAGAGGAGGGAGCCGCCTTCGCCTTCGCCTCACGCTTCGCCGGCGGCGATTTCCTGGCGGCGCTCATGACTCGAGCTTCGCCAGTTGGGCCAGCAGAATGTGGTCGGTGGCTTTCGCGCCACCCATGAGCGTGAGCAACACGGTGTCGAGCAGCTCCTTCGAGCCTTCCTCGACGGGACCTCCGCGCTGCAGGTCGGACCACTGGGTGCGGGCCCAGGTCGCCAGCTCTTCAGGCGAGGTCTTGTTCTCGAGGCGCAGCGTGATGCGGCCCTTGACCACCTGGCGGGTGAGTCGGCCCGAGTCCACGGGCGTGGTCGCGACCGGCGCGGCCTCGGTCGACTTGCCCATGCGGCCGATGGTCTTCGCGGGCCGTGCGGCAGGAGCCGCCGGGTCTTCCTTCGGGCGACGGCCGAGGCTCTTGCCCAGGGGCGCTCGGGGGCCGGTCGGTCGGCCGTCGTCGTCCCCGTCGCCGTCTCCACCAGACCCCTTGGCACCTTCGGGAGCGACCTGCTTCGCCAGGTGCTCCAGGGCCACCACGTAGCCGTCGGCCGCGCGATCGTGCACGTGCTGCAACACGATGCCGGTCAAGGCACTGGGCCCGCGAGTGGGCGCTGCCAACAGCACTTCGATGGACGGCTTCTTGAGCAACGCCAGCCCCTCGGCCAGGGCGTAGGCGAAGGGCGCGAGCACCCCGGGGTTGACGATGATGGCCTCGACCTCGTGCTGGTGCTCGTGCAGCGCGTCGACCAACGCGGCTTCACCGTTGGACTGCACCAGCGTCAGCTCGACGCCGAGCTCACTGGCCCGCTCTTCGAGGCGGCTGTTGATGGTCGAGAGCCCCTGCAGCGCGAGGTTGGGACCGTGGAGGACGAGAATGGTGGCCATCGGAGACCATCGTCGGTCATCGGCGCGCGGCTGTCATCGTTCGCCTTCGGGCCCGAAAGCCATGGGCGGTGGGGAACGCAAGATGCGAGAGTGTCGCGCCATGAACCCTGTTCCGCAGCCGCCCTCGCCGTCGCAACGACCTGCCGCGCTGCCGCTGGTCGCGTTGATTCTGGGCCTCGTGGGGCTGTGCGTGCCGCCGCTGTTCCTGGTGGCCATCGTGCTGGCCATCGTCTCGTTGGTGAAGGGCTCGGAGCCCGCGTACGCCGCGCGCAAGACGCTGGCCATCATCACGCTGGTGCTGGGCGTGCTCTACGTGCCGATGGTTGGCGTGCTGGCCGCCATCGCCATTCCCAACTTCCTGCGCTTCCAGGCGCGGGCGAAGCAGGTCGAATGCAAGACGCAGTTGCGCGCGGCCTACGTCGCCGAGAAGACCTGGTTCGCCGAGCACGACGGCTACCTGTCGGACCCCGGTCAGTTGGGGCTGGTCGCCGAGCCGAACGCGCGCGCGCTGGTGCGCTTCGGGCAGGGCAACCTGGGCAGCCAGTCGCTGTTGCCCGGCGCCGCCCAGGGTCGCACGCCCGCCCCCGTGTTGGACCACGGCATTCCTGCCGACCTGCGCAGCACGCTGGGCCTCACCGGCACCTGCCCCGACTGCAACGTGACCATCGCGTGCGTGCACAACCTCGACGACGACGACACGCTCGACGTGTGGTCGATCTCCACGGCCGAGCGCACCGACCCCACCGGCCTGACCATCGAGCCGGGCACGCCGTACAACCACGTCGACGACGTGAAGGACTGACGCGGCGGCGGCTCAAGCGCGGTGGTTCACGGTGGCCAGCTTGTGCTCGACGGTGAGCGCGCTGCCGGTCATGGCCCCGCGCGCGTCGGAAGCGAGGAACACGGCGGCGTTGGCCAGGTCGGTTTCGGCCACGCCTTCGTGCGCCAGGGTCAGCCCCGTGCCATTCAAGATGATGGCGTTGACCTTGATGTCGTGGGGCGCGAGCTCGACGCCCGAGGCGCGGGTGAAGGGCATCACGTCGTCGGTGCCGATGTTGACGATGGCGCCTCCGCGCTTGTGCCGCATCATCCGACGGGCGGCGGCCTGGGTGGCGCGCTCGAGCTCGCGCAGGTTGAAGCAGGCCACGTGGTCGAGCTGCTCGGGCGTCATCTGCGGCGTGCAGACCTCGGGGAAGAGCATGGCGTTGTTGATCAGCGCATCGAGCGACCCGAAGGCGTCGATGCAGCGCTCGACCATCGCTTCCCCTGCGGTCCCCGCTTCCACCGCCACCGTGGCGTAGTTGAGCTTGAGGCTGGCCAGGCGGGCGGCGGCGGCGGTCAAGAGCCCCTCGGCGACGTCGGCCAGCACCACGTTCGCGCCGAGCTGGGCGAAGCGCAGCGCGATGGCGTACCCGAGCCCGACGGCGGCGCCGGTGACGATGACGTTCTTGCCCTTGATCGCTTCGACCATGCAGTCCCCGCCATCGAGCAGGTCTGCAACGCGGGGGCCACGGAGTGCGCTGGGGAACGACCCTGGCCACTGCAAATGCTGCGTGGAACCGGGCTG
>CAIWFK010000284.1 GCA_903911905.1 uncultured Myxococcales bacterium | reverse complement strand
GGCGCCGCTGTCCGACATCTGGCGCATCAAGCGCTTCATGCAACTGGTGAAGATCCCCCCCGAGCTGCGCGGCACGGAGGGCGTCGACGACGACGGGCTCAAGCGCTTGGGGCGCGCCCTCGCCCGCCTGCGCGTGCCGGACAAGAAGACGCTGCTCGGCCAGCTCAAACGTACCGCTACTGGTGGTGGCAGGAAGTTGGAGCCCGGCTTTCCGCGCCATCAGCGACAGCGTGGCCGAGATCGGATCGGGGAAGACACTGGTCATTTCCTGCGAGCATCACTTTCCTCATCTCGTGTCCGAGCAATTCAACGAGGCGCTGGTGACCTTTATGGGCGCGAGCGATCAGCGACGCGAGCAACGCTCGCTGTAGCGGCGGCGGCGAGTGCAGCAGGTGCCAAGCTTCTTTGGGCACACGTTTGCTTGGTTCTAGCTGACATCGAGCGAGTCCTTCCCTCCGGCACCTGGCCTTGCCCCGTTCGGTGCGGTAGAAGGCAGCATGGTGGCGCTGCTTCGCGTGGTGGTCGTCGGGATGATCCTTTCTGGCTCATTCGCCTACGCCCAACTCAGGTTCGAGCGACTCACCGTGATCGATCCTGGCGATCGCGAACCCGAGGTGTTCTGGAACAAGGGTCGGCTCTGCGTCCCGACGACGAGTGGGAAGTCCTCGTGTCACGACGTACGGACACATTCCGAGCCGTCGACAATGAGAACCCCGAGAGTCACGAAGCTCGCCACCACGCTCGGCACCTCGTGGGCAGGCGTGTCGCTTGTCCTCGACTCCGAAGGCGACGGTCAACTCAACGGCGCGCCTGTCTCCGTCTGGCGCATGCGTTGCGACCACGGGAGACTCAAGCCGCTCAGCTATCGCTTCGTGACGGGCAACAAGGGAGAAGTTGCCGTGCTCGTGCTTGAGGAGGACGATCGCGACCTCCTCAACGCCAATCTTGACGTTCAGTCACGCATCATCCACCCGTCTCGTCGCTGGTCGGTTCTCTACGCGCTGGATTCTTGCAGCGAGACGACCGGCAGCCAGTGACCCCTTAAGGGCTGACACCAACCGCGACCAACTGCCGCTGTAGCCGCTCCGCGACCGCGTACTCAGCGCCGTTCCACCGGCCAAGCGAAGCCTCGAGCATTGCGACGTTCGCGTCGTACATCACGCGCAGCGTCCATCCGCCCTTCGGCGAGCGATCAGTCGACAGCCCCTTGGGCGTAACCTTGAGGAACGCGTCCTGAAGGAGTTCGCGCATCACCGGTCTCACCGCGAGGCCCGCGGGAAGCGACTCGTGCGGAACCGCGGTCACGCTGCCCTTGACCACCTGTGGATCCTCTTCCTCGTCCCACGGCAATTCCCCTAGCGACGCCCGCCAGTCCTTCGCTGGCGAATACTGAGCGAAGAACACCCCGTACTGTCGTTGCTCTTCGACCTCGTCTCGTCGCTCCTTCCAGTACGCCTGCCGGGCGTTGAAGTGCAGCGAGAGCCACGAGTCACGCGTCAATCGGGGCTCCAACGCCGTCTGAATGTCCTGCAGACCGAGCAGATAGGTCCAGCCTTTCGCAAGCTGCTCCTTGTGAGACTTGGCCTTCAGCGTGCCGGGCATTCGGAAACCATACAGCGTCTCCTGCCGCCGTTGTCCCCTTCGGGAGCGCCCCCGCCCTTTGCCGCATCGAACTCCCACCCCGAGGGCCTCGATGCTCACCCGCATTCTCACCACGCTGCACCTCACCAACCCCGCCTCGCTCAAGCGCGGGCTCACCACGGCCAGCACGGCCGCGGTGCTGCTCACCATCAACCCCATTCTCACGGCCTTCCGGGCCCAACCCATCTCGACCGCGACCATCGCCTCGGTCGCCGGCCTCATCGCCGTCTACGTCCTGCAGAGCGGGCTCCACTCGGCCATCGAGTCCATCGTCGCGCCGCGGCCGAAGACGCGATGACCGGGCTCCACGCCACACTGGCCCGCGCGCGGGCCGTGCTTCACGCCGCGACGACGGAGGATCTCCAGAAGACCATCTGGGGGTCCCCCGCGGGGAAGAAGCGCCTCGCGAAGCGGCTGGCGGCGATGCTCCCGGCGCACACGACGTACGTCGAGCCGTTCGCCGGCAGCGCGGCGGTGCTGTTCGAGAAGGCCCCCGCGCCCGTCGAGGTCATCAACGACGCCGACCCCGACATCGCCCAGGCCTACAAGCTGCTCAAGAAGCTGACGCCGGCGGACCTCGGGCGCTTGAAGAAGCTGCCCTGGGTCGGTGACGAGAAGACCTTCAAGGGGCTGCTCGACGCGACGCCGCGCACCGACGTCGAACGGCTCCACCGCTTCCTCTACCTGACCCACTTCTCGTACGGGAAGATGCGCGGCCGCAGCTTCAGCCCGTCGGTGGTCGGCGTCGAAGCGAAGACCATCAAGCGCATCGAGCAGTTCGCCCCGCGCCTGAAGAAGGTGAAGGTCTACGGCGGCGACTACGAGAAGGTCGTCCGCCAGTACGACTCGAAGGACACCGTCTTCTTCCTCGACCCGCCGTACCCTGGCTACAACGTCGACGTCGGCGAGTCGGAGTTCGACGAGGCGCGCTTCTTCAAGCTGCTGCAAGAGCTGAAGGGCAAGTTCCTCATCACCTACGGCATTCGCGGGGAGTTCCCCGGCCTGGTGAAGGGCTCGGACTTCTGGGTGAAGCGCATTCGCACGCCCAGGAGCATCGGCTCGATGCGCGGCGTCGGCGGGCCGTCGCTGCTGACCCAACTGCTCGTCGCGAACTACGAGCCGACCAGCAAGGCAATCGACGACTGGCTCTGCGCGCCCGACGAGGCGGAGTTCGACAAGCCCACCACGCTGCTCAAGGGCGCCGACCCGACCGACGAGCGGTACGTGCTGGGCATCGTGCTCGAGCCGGAGGTCGTCGACGCGCAGGGCGACATCTATTCCGCAGACGAGATTCGCGAGGCCGCCCACCGCTTCATGGAGGAGTTCGGCGGGCTCGGGTTGATGCACCGGCTGCGCGTGAATGACGAGGTGAAGGTGCTCGAGAGCTTCCTGGCGCCGACGGACTTCGCGATGGGCGAGACGAAGGTGCGGAAGGGGACGTGGCTCTTGGCCGTGCGGGTGCTGGGCGATGAACTGTGGGAGAAGGTGAAGTCGAGTGAGCTCACCGGGTTTTCGATCGGCGGGTCGGCGCGGCGGGTTCCTGAGCCCACACAAGCGGCGGGGTTGTCAGGCGGCCTGGGTTAAGGTCGTCGAATTCCGATGGGACCGAGCGCTGTCACCCTTGCCGCAGCACAGTCCCTCGAGTGTCAGCTCGTCTCCCAGTTTCTGGATGGGAGTGTGCGCCCTCGCGTCATGACCGCGATGGGGGTCGCCCCGACGGGCGAAGCCCAGGCACTCTACGGGGCGTTTCTCAGAACGCTCGCGTGGCTACGAACGCTTAAGAAGCTCTCGGAGCCGGCGGACTATCAGGCCGCGGCCGCCTCGGCGCGCGCGCTTCTTGAGATCGCGATCGACCTATCCCTGCTCCTGTCCGAGCACGATTCGTTGGCGAAGCTCGCCGCGTGGGAAGAGTCGGCGAAGCTCAAGGCCGCGGAGAGCATAGTCCGGCTCGTCGAGAAGCAAGGTTCACCGCAAGGGGTCGACTACTCGCCGCAGACATCCTTCGCAGCGGCGCAAGCGCCTCGAATTCGCAACCTTCGGGCGCAGTATTGGCCACAAAAGGATGGGAAGACCAAGCACCCGCCGCGATGGACCGGACGCAGCCTCGCAGATGATGCCGTGGAGGCGACACGACGCTTTCCCGAGGGGGCGTTCGATGCGTACTACCAGACGAGGTACCAGGAGCTCTGCTGGAACACGCACGGTTCTGGGTTGGCCGGTGTTCTCGGATTGTCGCCCGAAATCTTCCCAAGCCTCTTCGCACTATCGGTCGGCGATTCCAGTCGATTTGCGTTGCTGATCGCTGAACTCGTCCTGAAGCACCTTGGGGCGTGGGACGACGCGGTTGCCCGGGACTTCAGTACTCATCGCGAAATCAGGGTGGTCGCCAAGGCTCAAATCGTCCTGACCACCGTGCCCGAGCCAAAGTGAACCAAAGGGCGACTGCGGCGGATAGTTCGGCGCTGCTACTTCGGCCAGAATCGCTCAACGATCGCACGAATTCCGGGCTCTGAGCCCACGACGATTTCGAGGTCCAGCGACACGAGCTTCTGCAGTTCGTCGAGCGCATGGACGTTGGACGGGTCGGCCATCGCGACGAGCAGCACCGAGCCAACACGCTCGATTGGGACTGCCAACAGCCGGAGCGCGACCGCCTTTGGAACGAGGCTGACGAGGTCAGCCGGGACCACACGCCAGTCGAGGTCGACGGCAGGCACGCCGTATTGAGCGGCGAGGAACTTGGTCAAGGCGGCCTCGTCGACGAGGCCAAGCTTGCGCAGCGCAGCAGCAATGGTGGTCCCCGAACGGTTGGCCTCGGCTCGCGCTCGCTCAAGGTCGCCCGGCTCAAACATGACGAAAGCGTAGCGCGAGCCATTGTCCCCGCGCACGTCGTCGCCCGCCTTTGCCGCCTCAATGCCTGACCCAACCAACGGCGTGCACCGCCTCGTGGACATGGTCGTCGAGGAGGTCTCCCT
>CAIWFK010000283.1 GCA_903911905.1 uncultured Myxococcales bacterium | reverse complement strand
TGCCCTTGCTAAGCTCTCAGTGGCAAGCGGGCCGGTTGTCAGCTCGACGCGTGCCGCTGCCCGCAAAACAAAAGGGTGGGCTTTCCTTGAGTGTTGTTGCTTGCCCACCAGCATCTTGTGCCTAGGAGAGTGGTGCACGGCAAGGAGCCCGAGCCCAGGGTGGTGCAGATTGGCCCGCGCACCTTCGTCACGCCGGGGCGGCTGCAGGGTGGGAAGACTGGCTTCGTCGGGCTGCTCGAGAGCGACAAGGGGCTGACCTTCTCGGCCTTCACGCTCGAGGGTGAGACGGTCATCGATCGCCAGGCGTTGCAGGTCGCGGCGCGCACCAAGATCTCGGTGAAGTGATGAACGTGGCGCTGCTGGGAGGCTCGTTCAACCCGCCCCACGTCGGGCACCTGCTGGCGGCGATGTACGTGCGCTCGACCTTGCCGGTCGACCAGGTGTGGTTGGTGCCCTCGTTCCATCACCCGTTCGGCAAAGCGCTGGCGCCATTCGAGGACCGGGTGGCGATGTGCGAGGCGCTGACAGTGGACTCGAAGGAGTGGCTGAAGGTCAGCCGTGCCGAGTCGCAGGTGCAGGGGGAAGGGCGCACCATCGAGCTGTTGGAGTGGCTCTTGCCCCAGCACCCTCACGACACGTTCCGGTGGATCATCGGGTCCGACATTCTCGCGGACCTGCCGAAGTGGAAGGCGTGGGACCGCATTCAGGCGCTGGTGCAAGTGACCGTGCTGCAGCGCTCGGGGTACCCCAGCGATCAGGCCATCGGCCCGCCGATTCCCGAGGTGTCGTCGACGCAGATTCGCAAGGCGCTGGAAGAGGGGCGCGAGCCCACGGCGCTGGTGCCGCGCCCAGTGCTGCAGGTGATTTCCGAGCGCAAGCTGTACCCGCGCCGCTGATCGATCAGGGCACGACGTTTCCACAGTCGACCGCGCAGTTGAACGTGGCCGAGGTGCAGGCGCGATCGTTGATGCAGGCCTCGCAGCGGTTGACGGCGTTGGCGGTGGCGGAGTCGCTCGCGGCGCGGTCGCGACACCGCGAGGCGCAGGCGGCGACGTCGTACGAGGCGTCGAAGCAGCTCTTGTAGCGCTCGCAGATGGTGTTGCAGTCGACCGCGGCGTTGAAGGCGCCGCAGCCAGTCACGGTGAGCCCCACGGTCACGGCGAGCAGCCGAAGGTGCGAGGAGAAGGTGCGGCGGGTTGGTGAGTTCATGGTGCCCACCGGTAGGCATGGCCTGTGCCACCGCGAAATCGAGCGGTCGATGGCGCCGTTCTGACGTTTGGTGACGCGCAAGTGCTCGTTCCATGACGCGCTCGCATGGTCCCGTGGTCGCCAGAAGCGAGGTCACGCGCGCTGGCGGCCCTTCGACGACGCCACCAAAACGAAGCGCGTGCGGCGGTATTGCAGGCGCTCACGCTCAGAGCCGCCCGATCGTCGACGGAATTTTCGGGAGCTTGCGTGCCGTTCCTGGTGATGCCTGAGGCCGGTTGCTCAGCGTCACCGCTTCGGAAACGCGCCACCCGCCGCCAACAGCTCGAGCCGCGCCTGTCGGGCCGCGTCTTCCGCCAACGCCACCTGGGTCGCCGCGTCACGGGCCCGCCGCTCGGCGTCGATGACCTCGATGTTGGTCGACGCGCCAGCGCGGAAGGCGTCTTCCGAGAGCTTGAGCACCCGGTTGGCCTGGGTTGCGCTCTGGCGGGCCGCAGCGAGCGCACGATCGGCCTCGGTCACCAGCCCCAACGCTCCACGCACCTCGCTCGACGCCTGCCGCCGGGTCTGCTCGAGCAGCGCCTCGGCCTGGGCCTGGTTCGCGCGCCGCTCCTTCTGCTGCCCGTAGCGCAGCCCGCCGTCATAGAGCGGAATGCTCAACACCAACTGTGCCTGGAAGTTGGTGAGCGGAATCGTGAGCGTCGGCGGGTTCTGATACCCCGGCTGAACGATGGCCGTCAGCAGCGGCAGGTAATCAGCCCAGTCCCAACTGGTGGCGACCTTCGCTGAATCGAGCCGGGCCACGGCCGCCGCGACGTCGGTACGATCCTCGACCTTGGCCGGAGCGTCGGCGCTCAGCATCGGCTCTTCGTCGATGGCCGAGAGCGCGTCGTCGACGCCGACGATGACGCCCAGCGCCTCCTGCAGGCGAATGAGTGTGCCACTGGCGTTCGCGAGTTGCTGTTGGGCGAGCGCGAGCTCCTGATCTGCGCGCAGCTCGTCGAGCTCGTTGCCAATTTGTGCGGCGCGCCGCTGCTTCGCGTACTCCAGGTGGTGGGTGGCGGTGTCGACCGACAACTTCGCGGCGGCGACCACCCGTTGCTGCCCCAGCACCGCCAACCAGGCCCGCGCACAGCTCAGGGCAACCTGTCGGCGAACGTCGTCGGCGCCCTTGCCCACGGCATCGGCAGCGACCGAGGTCCGCTTCCACTGCGCCCAGCGGTTGGCGGCGACCAGTGGCACGCCCAGGGTGACGTTGGCGTTGATCTGCGTCGCCGCCGAGATGACGCGGCCGTTGAGCACGCGGTCGGCGTCGAGCTGGGTCCCGGTGGCGTTGACCGACAGCGTGGGCAGCGCCGGCGCGCGGGCCTGTTCGATCTGCGCCATGGCGCGAGCTCGGTCG
>CAIWFK010000282.1 GCA_903911905.1 uncultured Myxococcales bacterium | reverse complement strand
TACACCGCCGACATCACCCGAACCTTCCCCATGTCGGGTACCTTCTCGCCCGCCCAGCGCGAGGTGTACGAGCTGGTCTGGCGCGCGCAGCAGGCCGCCATCGCAGCGGTGAAGCCGGGCAACGACTTCATGGAACCCAACCGGCGCGCGATGCGGGTGCTGGCCGAGGGCCTGGTGGCGATGGGCATTCTGAAGACCAGCGTCGACGAGGCGCTGCACGACGATCACCAGTTCCACAAGCGGTACTCGCTCCACAACGTGAGCCACATGCTGGGGCTCGACGTGCACGACTGCGCGAAGGCGCGGCAAGAGGTCTACCGCCACGGGCCACTGAAGGTCGGCATGGTGCTGACGGTCGAGCCGGGCCTCTACTTCCAGGTGGACGACCTGACCGTGCCGGCGAAGTACCGGGGCATCGGGGTGCGCATCGAAGACGACGTGGTGGTGACCGCCAAGGGGTGCACCAATCTCTCGAAGGCCATTCCCAGTGAGGCGAGCGCTGTCGAGCAGTGGGTGCGCGGGCTGCTGAAGACCCGTAGCCGGGCGAGCGGCGGCACGACGCGGCGGTCATAGGGCGAGCGTGCCCGCGAAGCGCGGTAGGCTGGTCGATCAGTTGCAGCAAGTTCGAAGGGTTTCAGTTGGCCCTCGATTTGCTCAACGGGCCGCCATGAACCTGAAGCACTTGACGACCCTGGCCCTTGGCTCAACGACCCTGCTGCTCGCGTGCGGCTCGCACTACGAGAACAGCTTTCAGACGGTGACGGTCACCCGAGCCACCGACAACCTGGTGACGGTGACCGCGTCGGTGAGCTGTCACACCTTCGGGGTGAACAGCTGCGCCACGGCTGACGGCGTGTGCGTGGTGGCGCGCTTCGGCACCTTCGACCCCACCGCGCTGGATGCGGGTCAGGGCGACGCCGGCCTCAGCGACGCCGGCCCGACCGACGCGGGCCCGACCGACGCGGGAGTGGACTACCTGGTGAACGTGCAGCTCGCCGTGCAGGAGACGGTGACGGTGTGTCACCCCGAGGGCGGCGCACAGGACTTCGTGCTCACCTCGAAGCAGGCCGTGCCGACCACGCATGGCGCGGTCGAGATCAGCGTGAACAGCGAGGGCGGCTCACTGGGCGCCGCCGACCGCGTGTACCTGGTTCCCTGAACCTCACTCCTCTTCGGTCGCAGGCGCGGGCGGCTGGCCTTCGACGAAGGTGAAGGCCTTGCGGCCGATCTCGCGGCCGTCTTCGGTCAACACGCGCACCCGCCAATCACCGGGTCGGGTGAGGTGGGCCGAGCCCCAGGTGGCCCAGCCCTTCTCGCCGCCGTACTTGAAGTTGCGGTCGAACCAGGGCGTGCCGCGCGCGGTCCACCCCTTCTGCGGGTCGTCGTATTCCCACAAGAAGCCGACGCCGTCGTGGAAGTCGGTGGGCGAGAAGATGCGCACGAAGGCGTTGACCTCGACGCCGGCGTCACCGACGAATTCGGAGTGCTCCCGCCGCCACGGCTGCCACACGGGTGCGGGCTGGTACTCGAGGGTGTAGGTGCCCTTCGAGCCGGCGGGGTTGCGGGTGACCTTCGAGTACAGGCCGATGTGCTTGAGCGAGAGCGGCACGGGCGGAATGACGCCGCCCAGATAGAGCACCAGCAGCGAGGCCTGCACGACCAGCCCGGGCAACACGCCGCGCCCGAAGGTCCAGGCCGGGTCGCGCGCGAAGCGGTTGAAGAGCAACCAGAAGCCGACGGTGGCGGCGCTGCCGCCGAGCACCGCGACCACGTACTGCCAGGGCCGCAGCTCGTGCCAGAGCACCGGCAGCAGGTAGGCCAGGTAGCTGGTGACCGAGAACGAGAGCAGCGCCACGCGAACGATGGGCCCCTTGTTGCGGAACTGGGGCAGCTCGTTGAGCACGATGATGCCTGCCAGCACCACCAGGAACGCGAAGGCCGAGAGGCTGCTCGCCGCTCGGAAATAGAACACCATGAAGGCGTTGAGCAGCGTGCCCAGGAAGAAGTGCATCGCCCACAGGCGGTAGCCCGCGACCTTGCCCAGCACGCCCGTCGGTTGTTTTTCGGAAACGCTCAGCCGGTGGTCCCAGAAGATCAGCGCGGCCGACAGCACCAGGTACGTGCCCTGGTGCGCGAGCAGGGGCGCGCTGTCGATGCGGTGCAGCAGCAGCACGTCGAACAGGAAACCGGCGAAGAAGAACGCGATCTCGAACGCCAGGTGGTGGCGTTCCTTGAAGGTCTTGAGCCGCTCGGAGGCAGAGGCCTCGACGTGCTCGGCGGCCTCGGCGCTCACGAGTAGCGGTCGTCGCGCCAGGGGTGGGCGGTGTTCGAGTAGCCGCGCGTTTCCCAGAACCCCAGCTTGTTCGCGGTGAGGAACTCGATGCGCTTGACCCACTTCGCGCCCTTCCACGCGTACAACTGCGGGGTGATGACGCGCACCGGCCCGCCGTGTTCCTTCGGCAAGGGCTGGCCGTTCCACGAGGTGACCAGCAACACGTCGTCCTTGAGCGCCTCTTCGAGCGGCAGGTTGGTGGTGTACCCGTCGTAGGCGTAGGTCATCACGTGGGTGGCGCTGGCCAGGGGGTGCACCATGGCCGCCAGGTCGGCGAACGACACCCCGCCCCACTTCGAGTCCATCAACGACCAGGTGGTGACGCAGTGGAAGTCGCTGGTGTCTTCGGTCTGGGGCAGCGCGTTGAACGACTTCCAGTCGAGCAGCAGCGGCGTCTCGACCGCGCCGTCGATGGTCAACTGCCAGCTCGAGGTGTCGACCTTCGGAGGGCCGCTCAGGTCGAGCACCGGCCAGTTCTTCGTCTGGTGCTGGCCTTCGGGCAGCCTGGGCATGCCGTGGCGGTTGGCCGGCCCGGTGCCGCGGGGGCGGTCGTCGCTCATCGACGGCGAGGCCTTCATCTTCGCCAGCCAGCGCTCGCGCAGCTTCAGCCGGGCTTCGAGAACGCGGGCCTGCCGATCATCCGCCATGTGATTCCCCTTCCCAACGCCGTCGGTCAGGCCTGCCCGTCGACCAGCTTCTTGAGCTCGCCGCTCGAGGCCAGGTTGGCGACGATGTCGCTGCCGCCGACGAACTGCCCGTTGATGTAGACCTGCGGAATGGTGGGCCAGTTCGAATAGGCCTTGATGCCCTCGCGCACGTCGGGCTCCTGCAACACGTCGATGGTGTGCAGCGCGCCGAGCGGCTTGAGCAGCTCGACCGCGCGGGCCGAGAACCCGCACATGGGGAAGAGCTGGTTGCCCTTCATGAAGATGACGATCTTGTGCGCCTTGATTTCGTCGTCGAATCGCTTCTTGAGTGCGTCGGTGAGCATGGTGGTCATCCCTGCGTTTTGGCCCACTGTTCGGGCGTGAAGGTCTTGAGCGCGAGCGCGTGCAGTTCGCCGGTCGACAGCTTGGCCTGCAGGGGCGCGTACACCGCCTGGTGCTGCTGCACGAGCGACTTGCCGACGAAGGCCGCGCTGATCACGCGCGCCTCGAAGTGATCGCCGGTGCCGGTGGTGTCGTTGACCACGACCTGGGCGTCGGGCAGCGCGGTTCGAATCTGGTCGCTGATCCACTGGGTGGTGATCATGTCAGTTCAGGCCTCCGGTGGTGACGAGGCGTCCGGGCGAGATGCCCATGGCCTGGATGACGGTTTCCCACACCTTGGCCGGTTCCGTCACCAGCACGGCCTCGCGGCTGGCCTCACTGAACAGCCAGCTTCCTTCCCGCAATTCCCGCTCGAGCTGCCCCGCGCCCCAACCGGCGTACCCCAGGCAGAACCGCAGGGTGGCCGACTCGTCGACCAGCAGGGGCTCGAGCGCGTCGGTGGTGACCGAGAGAAACAGGCCGGGCAACAGCTCGTTGCGCTCGCGCACGTGGGTCGAATTGTGGAACACGAAGCCGCGCGACGGGTCGACCGGGCCACCGACGTAGACGAGCTCGCGCTCGCGCGACCGGGCAATCGACAGGTCCTGGTTCTTCGCCAGCTCGCCGAAGGTCAGCTCGCTGGTGCGGTTGATGACGATGCCCATGGCGCCTTCGTCGTTGTGCTCGACCATGAGAATGACGGACTGGCGGAAGGTCGGGTCCTGAAGCTGCGGCATGGCGATCAGGAAGCCGGGGGCGAGCGCTTTCACGAGGAGCAGTATTCCCAGAGTCGGGGGTCGGTGGCACGAGCAATCACCGCGGGGCACGTGTACAGCGTCCTCCATGCGAGCGCTCGTCAATGTGAAGGCCGGTGGACCCGAGGTGCTGCAGGTGCAGGACCGGCCCGCCCCCCTGCCCCAGCCCGACCAGGTGCTGGTGCGGGTCAAGCGCGCCGGGCTGAACTTCGCCGACGTGTCGGCCCGGGTGGGGCTGTACCCCGACGCGCCGAAGTTCCCGATGGTGATGGGCTACGAGGTTTCGGGGGTGATCGAAGCGGTGGGCAGCCGCGTCACCGGGTTCTCGAAGGGCGAGCGGGTGATCGCCATGACCCGCTTCGGCGGCCAGGCCTCGCACGTGCTGGCGCCGGTCGACCTGCTGCGGCGCATTCCCGACGCGCTGAGCTTCGACGAAGCCGCCGCGCTGCCGGTCAACTACCTCTCGGCGTACCACATGCTGTTCTCGGTCGCTCCGCTCAAGCCCGGCATGAAGGTGCTGGTGCAGTCGGCTGCCGGCGGCGTGGGGCTGGCGGTGATTCAATTGGCGAAGACGGTGAAGGACGTCGAGCTGTTCGGCACCGCGTCGGCCAGCAAGCACGAGTTCCTGCGCAAGCAGGGGCTGCACCACCCCATCGACTACCGCACCCAGGACTACGTCGAAGAGGTCAGGCGGCTGACCGGCGGCAAGGGCGTGCACCGGGTGCTCGACGCGCTGGGCGGCCCCGACTGGACGCGGGGGTATTCACTGCTGCGCCCCGGCGGCCACCTGCTGTGCTTCGGTTGGGCCAACATGGTTGGCGGGCAGACCCGGAGCCTGCTCACCGTGGCCTCGCAGTTCGTGCAGCTCAAGCGCTACAGCCCGATGGAGTTGATGGACACCAACCGCACGGTCTCGGATGACAGGACGGACTAGAATCTGCGCCTTCTGACTCGGAGGCGGACCTACATGAAGCAGGCGCTGGTCATTGCGTTGGCGACACTCTCCCTCAACTGCACCTCGGGCAAAGACGGAGCGACCGGGCCCGCGGGGCCGACTGGCGCCACCGGGCCCGCAGGGCCGACTGGCGCCACCGGGCCAGCGGGTCCAGCCGGTGCGACCGGCCCGATGGGTGACCCTGGGCCCGCGGGCCCTGCCGGCCCAAAGGGTGACCCTGGGGCTGTCGGAGCCGCGGGCGCTGACGGAGCCATCGGCCCCCGCTGGCGCGCCTGGCCCTGCTGGTCCGCGCGGGCCCAGCACGCTCGTCACGCCGTGGACCGACGGCAGCTTCGCCCAGCACATTCTCGACCTTCCGCCGAGCCAGACGCCGGTCACCGTCGTCACCACCACGCTCCCCCCGGGCTCGTGGTTCGTGATGGCGAAGCTGGGGGGGTCTCCAACCTGAGCAACGCTGCGGTCAGTGGCTTCGAGTGCGACCTGGTGCAAGGCGCCAGCAACGTGCTCGACGGCACGTTGGTGGACCTGCCGACAGCGGGCGCGCATACCCTGCTTACGCTCCAGGCGGCCACGACCGTCACCACGGCGGCTGGAGACGCGGTCACGGTCAGGTGCAACACCGGTGGGCTCACGGGCCCGATGCGCACCTACTTCACCCACCTCGACGCCCTTCAGGTCGGCACCATCACGGTGCAGTGACGCCCTCCTGCTTGACCACGTTCGCCAACTGCCCACACGCCGCGGCGATGTCCCGCCCGCGGTTGGCGCGAATGAAGGCCGGCACCTCGGCCTGTTCGAGCAGCTTCTGGAAGGTGGCGGCGCGGTTGTCCTGCGTGCTGTTGAAGCCCAGGCCGGGGTTCTCGTTGTACTGAATGAGGTTCACCTTCACCGGCAGGCCGCGCAGCAGCTCGGCCAGCTCGCCGGCGTTCTCGTCGGAGTCATTCACCCCCGACATCAGCACGTACTCGAAGGTCACCCGCCGCCCGTACTTCATGGGGAAGTTGCGTACGGCGTTCATCAGGTCGGCGATCTTCCACCGCTTGTTGACCGGCATGATGCGGTCGCGGGTCTCGTCGTTGCTGGCGTTGAGCGAGATGGCCAGCTTCACGTCGGTCTCGGCGGCGAAGCGTTCGATCATCGGCACCAGCCCCACGGTGCTGACGGTGATGTGGCGGGCCGAGAACTGGTGACCGTCTTCCGACTGCAACAGGCCCAGCGCGACCTTCAGGTTCTCGAAGTTGTGCAAGGGCTCGCCCATGCCCATGAAGACCAGGTTGGTGAGCGGGCGCAGCTTCTCGAGCTTCTCGTTGGCGCGCACCTCGCGGTTGACGGCGTGCACCTGGGCCACGATTTCCGACGGCGTCAGGTGCCGCTGCAGGCCCAGCGTGGCCGTCGCGCAGAACTTGCACCCCATGGCACAGCCCACCTGGGTCGACACGCAGAGCGTCTTGCGGTCGGGGCTGGGCATGTAGACCGATTCGATCAGCTTCCCGTCGTGGGTCTTGAACCGGTACTTGATGGTGCCGTCGACGCTGCGCTGCTCGAGGTCTTTTTCCACCGTGACCAGGCGCGCTTCGGCCTTGAGCCGCTCACGCAGGGCCTTCGACAGGTCGGTCATCTCGTCGAACGAGGTCGCCCCGCGCTGGTGCAGCCACTTGAAGAGCTGCTTCGCGCGAAAGGGCTTCTCGCCCAGCCCCGCGACGAAGGCGGTCAGCTCGGGCAGGGGCAGGCTGGCGATGTCGACGGAGTCGGCCACGGGAGTCACCAATACAAACGCCTCCTCGCCGATGGCAAGGAGGCGTCGGTGGTCAGTCGCGAAAACGGGTGGTTACTTCTTCCACTCGTAGTGCGTCAGCTCGGTCTGGCGGAAGAAGTACGAGATCTCGTTCTTCGCGTTCTCGAGGCTGTCCGAGCCGTGCACCGTGTTCGCGTCGATGCTGGTCGCGAAGTCGGCGCGAATGGTGCCGGGGGTGGCCTTCTTGGGGTCGGTGGCACCCATCAGGTCGCGGTTCTTCAGCACGGCGTTCTCGCCCTCGAGCACCTGGATCACGACCGGGCCGCTGGTCATGAACTTCACCAGGTCCTTGAAGAAGCCGCGCTCCTTGTGCACGGCGTAGAAGCCTTCGGCCTCGGCCTGCGAGAGGTGCTGCAGACGAATCGCGACGGGCTTGAGACCCGCGGCTTCGAAGCGCGCGATGATCTTGCCGATGGCGCCCTTCTCGAGAGCGTCGGGCTTCAGGATGGACAGGGTACGTTCGATGGCCATGGTGGTCTTCCTCGGGGGGTGACAGGTCCGCGGGTGCGGATACGCGAGGCGTTCCACGAAGGCAAAGCCTTTAGTGCGGTTCCAGCGGCCCCAGGATGTCGCGGAGGGGGAAGTCGACCTCGGGGAAGGCCACCGGCCGCACCGTGTCGGCTGGGCCAAGGGTGAAGCGCTCGGTCCACACCTCGCCCTTCGGGGCGCGGTAGACCTCGAGGCGGGCGGCGGCCACGTCGATCACCCAGTACTCGGGCGAGCCGCTGGCGGCGTAGAGCTCGGCCTTGAAGCGAGAGAGTCGCAGCGACTCGTCCGACACCTCCACCAGCAAGCACGCGCTGGTCGGATAGGGGCCGGGCGCAGCAGTCGCTGTGACCAGCGCAAAGTCGGGCTCCGGCATCGAGTGTTCACCGGCTCGGAACGGGGAGCTGGGCTGCACCATCGCATGGCCCCCAAGTCTGCGCACGAGGGCCGCGTTCAGAGCGCTCACCGCCCAACCTCGACGTACTGACGCAGGAACCTTCCGCACCAACCGCCCCGCGAGAAGCTCGAGTCGCTCGTTCTCGAAGGCACCGAGGTCGGCGAGCGCGAGGTACTCCGAGACCTTCAGCGGCCGAAGCCACGCATCGAGCAGGGAGAGATCGTCCATGGTGGCCTTCTACCCTCCCCGTCTGACATGCGGCGTGGTCCGAACAGCGTCGAGATGGGCTACCCTGCAGCCGCCCATGAAGCTCACCGTCAACGGAACCCCGATCGAAGTCGACGCTGCGCCCGACATGCCGCTGCTCTGGGCCTTGCGGGACCTCGCCGGCCTGACCGGCACGAAATACGGCTGTGGCATCGGCCAGTGCGGCGCCTGCACGGTGCACCTCGCGGGTCAGCCGGTGAGATCGTGCTCGGTGCCGGTCGCGGCGGTCGGCGACAACGCGGTCACCACCATCGAAGGGCTGTCGAAAGACGGCAGCCACGTGGTGCAGCGGGCCTGGGTCGACGCCGACGTGGTGCAGTGTGGCTACTGCCAGTCGGGGCAGATCATGTCGGCGGCAGCATTGCTCGCGCGCACGCCCAACCCGACCGATGCCGAGATCGACGCCGCCATGCAGGGCAACCTCTGCCGCTGCGGCTGCTACCCGCGAATTCGCGAAGCCATTCATCGCGCCGCGGCGCTGAAGGGAGGTCGCTGACGATGCTGCCCTCGCGACGTGACGTGCTCGCCGCCTCTGGAGCGGGCCTGGTGCTGGGCTTCCTCGGGCCGGCCTCCCGGTTGGTGCTGGCGGCGAAGGCTCCTCCGACGCCGCAGCCGAACGCGTTCCTGCGCATCGGCAGCGACGACACGGTCACGGTGCTGCTCTCGCATTCGGAGATGGGTCAGGGCGTGTGGACGGCGATGGCGATGTTGATCGCCGAAGAGCTCGAATGCGACTGGTCGAAGGTGCGGGTCGAGCACGGCCAGCCCGGCGGCGAGCTGGGCGGCCAGTTCATGATGACCGGCGGGTCGAGCAGCATCACCGGCGAGTTCGATCGCTACCGAACCGTCGGCGCCACGGCGCGCGCCATGCTGGTGCAGCAGGCGGCGAAGACGTGGAAGGTCGAGGCCTCGAGCTGCAGGGTCGAGCGTGGCGTCATCACTTCGGGCGAACACCGCGCGACCTTCGGTGAATTGGCGGCGGGGGCCATGGCGTCGAAGGCCCCGACGAAGGTGACGCTCAAGCCCCGCAAGGACTGGACGCTGCTGGGCACCAACGTGAAGCGGCTCGATTCGCCACAGAAGGTGACGGGAACCGCGCGCTTCGGGCTCGACGTGAAGCTCGACGGCCTGCGCGTCGCGGTGCTCGCCCGCCCCAACGCCTTCGGCGCCACGCTCGGCTCGTTCGATGCGACCGAAGCGTTGAAGGTGCCCGGCGTCGAGAAGGTCGTCGCGGTTCGAAACGGCGTGGGCGTGGTGGCCACCAGTACCTGGGCGGCGCTCAAGGGTCGCGAGGCGCTGAAGGTGACCTGGAAGCCACCGGCCGATGGAGGGGTCGATTCCGACGCGTTGCTGGCATCGTTCAAGAAGACCGCGACCACGACCGGAGCCGTCGCGAAGTCCGTGGGGCACGTCGACCAGGCGCTGGCCAAAGCCACCCAGCGCGCAGTCTTCGAATACGCGGTGCCCTACGTGGCCCACGCGCCGATGGAGCCGCTCAACTGCACCGCCCGAATCGAGAACGGTCACTGCGACCTGTGGACCGGAAGCCAGGCCCAGACCTGGGACGTGAAGGCCGCCGCGAAGGTGCTCGGCCTCACCCCCGACCAGGTCACGCTGCACACCGAGTTCCTGGGCGGCAGCTTCGGGCGACGCGCGAACCCCAAGAGCGATCACGTGGTCGAAGCGGTCGAATTGGCGAAGGCCACCGGCCAGCCGGTCAAGGCCATGTGGACCCGCGAAGACGACCTCACCCAGGGCTGGTATCGCCCGGCCTTCGTGCACCGACTGGAAATCGGCACCGACGCGAAGGGTCTGCCAGTCGCCTGGAAGCACGTGGCCGTCGGGCAGTCGGTCACCGACGGCACCGACTTCGCCGAAAAGGGCCCCGACTCGTCAGCGGTCGAGGGCGTCGTCGACTCGGCGTACGTCGCGAAGCTGCCCGCGCTCCACGTCTCGGTGCACTCGCCCCGGACGCCGGTGCCGGTGATGTGGCTGCGCTCGGTCGGCAATACCCACACCGCGTTCGCGATGGAGTCGGCCATCGACGAGCTCGCCCACGCCGCGAAGACCGACCCACTCGCCTACCGCCTGGCCATGCTCGAGGGCTCGAAGCGGCACCAGTCGTTGCTCCAGTTCGTCGCAGACAAGGCCGGGTGGTCGACGCCGCTGCCAAAGGGGCATGGGCGCGGGCTCGCGCTGCACGAGAGCTTCGGCACCATCGCCGCCGAGGTGGCCGAGGTGTCGGTCGAGGGCGACGCCTTGCGCGTGCACCGGGTGGTCTGCGCCATCGATTGTGGGACCGCCGTCAACCCCACCGGCATCGAGGCCCAGGTCCAGAGCTCCATCGCCTACGCGCTCGGCCTGACGCTGCAGCAGGCCATCACCATCAAGCAGGGCGTGGCGCAGCAGCAGAACTTCCATCAGTACCAGCCGCTGCGCCTGACGCAGATGCCGAAGGTCGAGGTCCACGTGCGGGAAAGCGAGGCGGCGATGGGCGGCATCGGAGAGCCGTCGACCGCGCCGCTGGCTCCGGCGGTGGCCAACGCGGTGTTCGCGGCGACCGGGAAGCGGTTGCGGGAATTGCCGTTGTCGCTGGCCTGAAGGGTGGCGTTCGAGGCCGTGCGCCGCGGGCCTTCCGGCTCGCCCCCAGTCGAGCCTGTTCGTCGAGGGTCCCGACACACCCTGCGCTACGCTCGCGCGCAGTGTCTCAACCTGCGCGCAGACCCTCGTTGGCCGAGCCCGTGCTGGTGCTGTTGTGCCTGACCCTCGCGGCGCTGGCGACGTTGCGCACCGACGACGCGCTCTGGCTGATTCGGGTGGGGAACGATCTCCTCGCCGAGGGCGTGCTGCCGACCACCAACCGCTACAGCTTCACCGCCCCCGACTTCCCCTGGCAGACCCACGAATGGCTCAGCGAGGTGCTGTTGGCCCTGGCCAATCGCGTGGGCGGTGAACCGCTGCTCTTCGCGCTCGGCCTGGGTGGGGTGTGGCTCTCGGTGGTGTTGGTCGCGCGCACAGCGCAACTGAAGAACGGCTCGCCGCGCGCGGCCGTGCTGGCGGCGTTCGTCGCCACGCCCTTCATCGCCTCGGCGGGCATGATGCTCAGGCCGTACCTGGTGGGCCGGGTGCTGCTGGTGATCGTGCTGGGGCTGGGGTCGGTCGCGGCGAGCTGGCGGCGCGCGCTGGGGCTCGCCGCGTTGTTCTCGCTGTGGGCAAACCTGCACGGCAGCTTCGGCCTCGGCGCGGGCGTACTCATCGTCAACGCCCTGGTCGCTCCAGCCTCCGAGCGGCGTGGAGCGCTCGCCGATCTGTTCGCCGCCCTGGTGGGTGCCTCGCTGACGCCGCTCGGGGTGGCCGGAGCGCTCTTTCCCCTGCGCTACCTCACGATGATGGGCCAGCGGCACTCGGTGCTCGACACCATCGTCGAATGGCAACCGGTGGGCACGGGCCCAGGCCTGGGGTGGTGGGTGATGGGGGTCGGTCTCATCGCCGCGTCGCTGGCTTTTTCGAAGCGCCCACCGAGGGAACGGGTGCGTGACGCGCTGATCGCCGCGGCGTTCGCCGCCCTCGCCCTGCGCGCCGTGCGCGGGCTGCCGGACCTGGGCGTGATGGCCGCGTTCGTGGCCGGCACGCACCTCCGCGCGCCAGGCCCCGTCAGCGCGTTGCGAAGCTCGAGACCCGCGCTCGCGCTCGGCGTGATCCTGTTCCTGGCCGTGACGGTGACGCCGGTGAGGAACGCGCTGGGCTTCGAGCGCTACC
>CAIWFK010000281.1 GCA_903911905.1 uncultured Myxococcales bacterium | reverse complement strand
GCCCTGGCCGCGGGGCTGTCGGCCATCAGAAAGCCCACCTGCACGCCGCCGGGACCGTTGTCGAACGAGAGGCCCGATGCGGCGCTCTGGTTGTCGTGGAACGGGTGATCGTCGAGGTCGTCGACTTCCTCGCCCACGAACTCGGACTGTTCGCCCTCGCGAACCTCGACCTGTTCGCGCACGAAGCGCTTGCCGACGTGCGGCATGACCAGGCCATAGAAGCCCGCCGGCAGCGTGACGGTCGTCTCGCCCCTTTCGTCGGTCAGCAGATGAACCGGCGAGAAAGGATTCTGCTGTCCAAACAGCAGGACCTCCTCCCGCTTCGCGTTTTTCACCACGACGTGGAGCTGCCCGAAACCGACGAGCGTCAATTCCTCCGAGCCCGTGGCGCCCGGTGCGACGTAGCAACGCTTCGCGCCCTCACCAATCGCGCTCAGGCGACCGCGCACCACGAATTCGCCCGCGAGCAGATCGTCGACGACGAAGTGGCCGTCGTCGTCGGCCCTGGCCGTGACCTCCGGCTGATGGAGCTGCGGTGGCCACGACACCGTCACCAGCGCGCCTGCGGCGCCGACGCCCGAAGACAGACGCACCACGCCTTCGAGCCGAGCGCGCGCCAGGACCTTCACCTCCACGGGGTTCGAGCGATCTTCGACGCCCACGACCTGTCCGTGGGCCCGTTGGGGCGTGGTCGCCGCGACGGTGTACCGGCCCTCGGGAAGGTCATGCGCCGTGAAAGCGCCGTTCGCGGCGGTCAGCACCCTGGCGAGTTCGAGCTGCTCGGGCTCGGCCGACACCACGACCTCGGCGCCAGCGACGCCCTGCCCGTCGGCGTCGACCACCCGCCCCTCGAGCGGCGCCCCGCGCCCCACCACCAACCGCAGGTCACCACGACGTTCACCGGGCTCCAGCCGCACGCGCTGCAGGGCCTGAAGCCCGGAGCGCGCAACCGCCGCCACCGTCGTTCCGCCCGCGCCGACCTTGAGCTCGAAGCGCCCCGCGTCGTCGGTGAGCGCCTGTTCTTCGGCCGGAGCAGCGCGAACCGTCGCCCCCGAAACCGGCGCCCCCTGGCCGTCGACGACCACACCTGCGACGGAGGCGGCCGCCTCGAGCGCCAACTCGAGCTCGCCTCCGGTCCACGGCGCCGAGGCGCGCTGATGCCGCGGGTCGACCGCATCGACGTCGCCATCGACGGCCCCCGCTGGCACCTCGAGCGAAAAGCGGCCGAAGGCGTCGGACCGGCTGCGATGCGCGAATGGCCCGGCAGGGACCCCGTCGTCGGTGGGTTGCCAGCTCACCAGCGCCGAAGCCAGTGGCGCGTGCGTCTTCGAGTCGAGCACCCGGCCACGCGCCAGCCGTGGCGCGCCCAGACCGACGGTGATCGCCGTCGCCCGCGAACCGAAGGCGACGTCGACCAGGGCCAGCCCGTCGCGACCAGCGGCCACGGCCGCCACCAGGTAGCGGCCCGGTGCCGCAGGCAGCGGCAGCAGGCCCCTCGCATCGGTCGACCCGCCCACCTGCTCGACCCAGCGTGACGGCTCGCGTCGCAGCAACCGTACCGTCGCGTCAGGCACGGCCTCCCCGTCGCGCGAGACGTGCACCACCAGGCCCAGTCGCGAGGCGAGCAAGGGCTCGTCCTCGGCCCAAACCTGATCGCCGTCGTCGGGCGACGTCGGGGCGGTTGGCGACCCGCTCGAGGCCGCCCGCGAGACCTCGACACGTTGTTCGTGGCGTTCCCAGAGGGTGCCGAGCCCTCCGACCACCAGCCCCACCAGCACGGCGATCACCACGTTGCGCATGCCGCCTCCCCGGGGCTCATGCACCGCCGGCGCCCCGAGTTTCAGCCAACCCCTCGAAACCGGTCGAATTCCCCCCCGCACGAGAAGCGGAACCGCGCTTGCTGCCACCCCACGCGACGGGTATATGCGCGGGCCCTTGAACTCCATGGCCCTGTTGAGTCTTGTCCCCGCGTTGTCGCCCGTGTTGGGCCAGGCGGCCCCCGGCGGCGGCGCCGGCCTGACCGTGCTGTACGTGGTGGCGCTGCTCGCCATCATGTACTTCGTGATGATCCGCCCGCAGCAGCAGCAGGCGAAGGCAACGGCCGAGATGCTGTCAGCCCTCAAGAAGGGCGACGATGTAGTGACCTCCGGTGGGCTGCTCGGGAAGATCTTCGCGATCGACGAGAAGACCGTGACCCTCGAGGCGGGCGCAGGCGTCAAGCTGCGCGTTCTGAAGTCAGCGATTCAGGCGAAGGTCACCGTCGAGGCGAAGAGCGACGCGGCCGATGCCAAGAAAGAGGAGAAGTAACCGATGGACCGCTCCTGGTACACGCGGCTGACCCTGATCCTGGTGGTCACCTTCGGCACGCTGTGGTTGCTCGTGCCCACCTATTACTCGTTCGCCGTCCTCGACAAGGCCGACCGGAACAACATCAAGAAGCTGGCAGCGGTGCTGCCGCCCTGGTCGCCTCCGGCGAAGTACCGCCTGTCGCTGGGTCTCGACCTGCAGGGTGGCATTCACATGGTGATGCGGGTCGACACCCGCACCGCGCTGACCAAGCGCGCCGAGCGCCGCGCCCTGCAGATGGTGAGCTGGGTGTCGGGCAAGAAGAACCTGGGTGAAGTGACCCAGACCACCGACCTCGACAAGCTGCTGGTGACCCTGACCGCCAAGGACCCGGCGACCATGGACGCCATCGAGAAGGAAGTGCTCGGTTCGTTCGACGACTTCTCGAAGGAATCGCGCAACGGCGGTCAGTTGGTGCTCAAGCTGAAGGACACGCAGATCGAGTACTACATGAACGACGCGGTCGATCAGGCCATGCTCGTCATTCGCAAGCGCATCGACAAGTGGGGCGTGGCCGAGGTCGACGTGCGCCGCCTGGGCAACGACTCGATCCAGATTTCGCTGCCTGGCCAGCAGGACCCCGAGCAGGCCAAGGAACTCATCGGCACCACCGCGCAGCTCGAGTTCCGCGTGCTCGACGAGAACCCGGAAATCTTCAAGACCACCTTCGAGACCACGCCGCCCCCCGAGGGCAGCGGCATCGCCCTGGGCACGGCCGACCTCGACGGCAGCTCGCCGGCGCGCCCGTTCCTCGAGGGCACCGACCGCGAAGCGATGGTCAATTACCTCAAGGGCAAGGCGCCCGAGGGCAAGCAGATCTTGTTGCACTGCGTGGAAGGCGACAAGGGCAAGAAGTGCCAGCGCTACTACACGTTCCTGGTGAACAAGGACGTGCCGCTGACCGGCGAGAACCTGACCAACGCCGAGGCCAGCCGCGACACCAACACCAACAAGGTGCAGGTGAACTTCCAGTTCGACGCCCAGGGCGGCAAGGACCTGGAAGAGCTGACCAGCAAGAACGTCAACAAGCGCATGGCGATCGTGCTCGACGACAACGTGGTGATGGCGCCGACCATTCAGGAGAAGATCGGCGGCGGTTCGGGCCGCATCACCATGGGTCGCAGCAACGACCTGCAGCAGGCGCAGATGCTCTCGCTGGCGCTCAAGGCCGGCGCGCTGCCCGCGCCCGTGACCCCCGGCGAGATTCGCCAGGTCGGTGCGTCGCTGGGTGAAGAGCTGATCCACAAGGGCGTGCTGGCGGTGCTGCTGGGCCTCGCGCTGGTGGTGGTCTTCATGGCCATCTACTACCGGGTGTCGGGCCTGGTCGCGAACGTGGCGCTGGTGCTCAACGGCCTGTTGATTCTGGCCGGCCTCGCCGCGTTCAGCGCGACGCTGACCCTGCCCGGCATCGCCGGCTTCGTGCTCACGCTGGGCATCGCGGTCGACGCCAACGTGCTCATCAACGAGCGCATTCGCGAAGAGGTTCGCATGGGCAAGTCGGCCCGCGCCTCGGTCGACCAGGGCTACGACCGCGCGTTCTGGACCATCTTCGACGCGCACGTCACCACCCTCATCGCCGGCTTCATTCTGTGGAAGACGGGTACCGGCCCGGTGCAGGGCTTCGCCACTTCGCTGATCATCGGCATCATCGCCTCACTCTTCACCTCGATCGTCGTGACGAGGCTCATCACCACCTGGTTGGTGCATGGGCGCAACGCCACCACGGTGTCGGTCTAACGGGAGCCCGCCATGGAAATCATCAAGGGCAAGACGAACATCGATTTCATCGGCAAGCGCCGAATCGCCATCTGGATCAGCAGCGTCATCAACCTGGCGATCGTGATCGGTATCGCGACGGTCGGCTTCAACTTCGGCGTCGACTTCGCCGGCGGCACGCTGGTCGAGGTGAAGTTCGCGCAGTCGACCAACACCGAGAAGGTGCGTGAGGGCGCCAAGGCCGGCGGCCTCAACGAGCCGCAGGTGCAGGCCATTGGTTCGGCCGAAGAGAACAGCTTCGTGCTGCGCCTGGGCGGCACCACCCAGTTGACCGACGTGAGCGAGAAGGCGGCCGAAGCGGCCATTCGCGGCGCGGCCGACGTGGTGACCCTGAGCAAGGACCTCGAGAACGGCCTCATCAATTTCCGCGTGAAGGCCAAGGTCGACCCGGCCACCCTGAAGGCGGCGGTCGAGAAGTCGGGCACGGGCGTGAAGGAAGTGCGCGAACTCGGCGAGACCAACGGCAACTTCGACTACCAAATCGTCTCGGCCGGCATGGCCGACAAGGTCACCCAGGCGCTGAAGACCGGCATGGCGGGCTCGCAGTTCGAGGTTCGCCGCGTCGACTACGTCGGCCCGCAGATCGGCCGGCAGTTGCGCAACCAGGGCGTCAGCGCGCTGGTGCTCGCGATGTTCGCGATTCTGCTCTACGTGGCCTTCCGCTTCGACCTGAAGTTCGGTCCTGGCGCGCTGGTCGCCATGCTGCACGACGTGATCATGGTCGCCGGGTACTTCCTGGTCAGCCGCCGCGAGTTCAACCTGACCTCGATCGCCGTGCTGCTGACCATTCTCGGTTACTCGATCAACGACACCATCGTGATCTACGACCGAATTCGCGAAGAGATGGTCAAGTACAAGGGCAAGCCCCTGGCCGAGATCATCAACATCGCGGTCAACGACACGCTCTCGCGCACCATTCTGACCTCGGGCGTCACCGCGCTCTCGCTCATCGGCCTCTTGGTCTTCGGCGTCGGCGAAATCTTCGACTTCGCGGCCGCCATGCTGGTCGGCATCGTCGTCGGCACCTACTCGTCGGTGTACATCGCCAGCCCCCTGGTCATCTGGCTCGACGAGCGCGAGCACCAGAACGACGGCGCCGCCGGAAAGCCTATTTCGTCGGGGGTCTGACCTCGACCGCAGGACCGGTACCAGCGAGCTGAACCGAGCGGGTCGGGTACGCCAGTCGCGTGCCGGCCCGCTCGACGTTTTCCAGGAAGGTCAGCAGCAGCTTTTCACGCAATGCGCGGAAGGCGTCGAGGTCGCCCAGCTGGAAGTAGGCCGACACGTCGAGCTCGAGCGACGACTCGCCGATCTTCACCAAGCGCACCGCCACCGAGCCCTTGACCACCCCCGGTTCGGCCTCCAGGGCCGCGGCGATGCCGTCGCGCACGGCCTTCAACTGGGTGGCGGTGGTGCCGAACTCGAGCGACAGCGTCTGCTGCAGGCGCAGCCGGTCGCGCACCGCGAAGCTCTCGAGCCGCAGGTCGGCCAGCTTGCCGTTGGGAATGGTGACCAGGGTGCGCTCGTAGGTGCGAATGCGGGTCGAGCGCAGACCGATGGTCTCGACCGTGCCCACCACGTCTTCGACCTTCACCAGGTCGCCCTCGCGGAAGGGCTGGTCGACGGCCAGCGCGAAGGCCCCGAAGACGTTCTCGAGCGTCTTCTGGGCGCCCAGGGCCAGCGCGAGGCCGCCCAGCCCCAGGCCTGCCAGCACGCTGGTGACCGAGTACCCGAGCTCGGACAGGGTGGCGAGCACCGCCAGGGCCATGAGCGAGAGCGTGGCCACCCGCGAGGCGAGCGAGACCAGCGCCCGGCTGCCCGGCCGCGCGTTGGCCCAGGCCGAGCCAGAGAACGACTCGGTCCACACGCTGACCGCGCGCACCAGGGCCCAGAAGAACGCGAGCCCCAGGCCAATGCGCAGCAGCCGCTGCACCCCACCCTCGACGGGCTCGGGCAGCGAGACCAGCGGAGACGCGATGCGGCCCAGCAGGCTGAACCACAGCACCCGGAAGGGGTTGCGCAACGCCACCACCAACTGATCGTCGGTCTGGGTCTGGGTGCGCCGCGCCACGCGCGAGGCCACCGCTTCGGTGACCCGCGCGGCCAGCAGCCCCAGCACCGCCACCGTCAGCACCACCAACGGCAACGCCAGCCACTGCCAGCGCTCCAGCCCCAGGGTCCGCTCGAGCATGGAGTCGGGCATCAGCGAGCGCAGGCCGCTCGACGCATGCTCGACCACCACTTCGGCCCGCCGTACCGGCGCCGGTTCGAATATCGACACGCCTCCGTCAGTCATGGCTGCGAACCATGGCCAATGCGCACGAGCTGCGGAACACTCTCGTTTCGAGAGCCATCAACCCATTCCGAGAGATGAAGGCGGTCGCCGCACATTCCCGTGCGAAGGAAAATCAAAGGGTTTAGACAGTGGCCAGCCATTTGCTCTGACACACCGCTGCAGACATCACGGGCGCCATTCCGGCGCCCCTTCCAAGGACTCGAACATGAACAAGCTGATTCTGACCGCCGCCCTGTCGCTCTCGTCGCTCGCGTTTGCCTCGAACTGGGAAGTCGACTCGACCCACGCCTCGGCGAACTTCTCGGTCAAGCACCTGGCCGTCTCGAACGTGAAGGGCACGCTGGGCAAGGTGACCGGCACGGTCGCGGTCGACGACAAGGACCTGACCAAGTCGAAGATCGACCTGACCATCGACGTGGCCGGCATCGACACCAAG
>CAIWFK010000280.1 GCA_903911905.1 uncultured Myxococcales bacterium | reverse complement strand
CCTTCATCGACGTCGCTGCCCAGGTCATCGCCGCCGGCAGTTTCGACAACGTCTCCAACACGGCCATGCGTATTCGACTGCTCGACCTGAAGCTCGTCGTCGACGCGTCCGACCCGCAGCGCTCCCTGTTCTGAGCGTTCCGCAGTGCCCTGTTGCCGTGCGTTCCGAGTGTCTGTCGTTCAGTAAACAATCAACAGCGAGACCCACGAATGACCCATCGTGAATGGAGTCCGAGGCCGTTCTTCCGTCATCTGTCGCCTGCAGCGCTCGCGGAGCTCCGTGCGTGGGCGGCGGCCGACCTGCGGCCCGACGGCTCAGGGACGCCGTGGGAGCAGCTGTATCGGGCGTGGGTCCTCCTGTCTGCGGCAGACAGGTTGCGGCTCGAGACCGCGCTGTTGCCGGTGAATGACCTGGCGACGCCGCATGCTCGAAGTCGGCTGGGCGAGCTTGCGGCGACGACGTGGGCCGGGTCGGCGTTGCTCGCCGAGAGTCGGTCGTGGTCATCGCAGGACCTGGCCCTGCGGTTGTTCATCGCGGCGCCAAGGGCGTTCTTGCAGCTCCACCAGGGGTGGCTCGTCGACTCGCTCGAGCATGGACGGGAGTACGCCGGGCGGTACCCCATCGCGCCCAAGCCGAGCGTGAAGGCGAAGGCGGCGTTGAAGGACGCGATGCGCGGGTATTTGCGGAACACCGAGTTCGGGCCGCGGTGCAAGGTCGAGGACTTCGCCAATGACGAGAAGTTCGCGCTCTTCGTGTTTCATGAGGATGAGCTGAAGCCTGTCGACCGGTTCACCCAGGATGAGGACCTCGAGCCGACCTGGGACCGCGAGGTGGTGCGACTGGCGGCGGTGTTTCACTTCGAGACGAATGTGCTGACGGTGAAGGCGCCGCGGCGGGAGGAGCGGGAGCAGCTGCGTGACCTCTTCGCCGAGCACATCCTGGGCGACCCCCTGTACTTCTTCGACGAGCGGACGGCGCCGAGGTTTTCGTTCAGGCCGTTGAGGGATGAGGCGTTTCGGTTTCCGCCCATCGTTGGGAGTGGGTTGGTCGGGGTCAGCGTGCGGAGGTTGTTCATCAGGCCCGACGAGGGGGACGTGAAGCGGATGTCGATTGATTTCAGGGAGGCGCTGTCGCTGGCGCAGGTGCATGAGGCGCTCTCCGTGTTCGGAATCGACCTCGCGGGGCACACCATCGAGGGCGTGCACCTGCGGTTCACCTTCGAGGGGAGTGGGCGGTCGCGGTCGCGCACCGTGAGTCTGTTCAATCCGAACGCGTCGAACCTCAGCGACACTCCGCGCGACCGGATCATTCGACGTCACCTCAACCTGTGGGGTTTCGATGCCAACGTTCGACGAGCGGCTGTGGCCGGTGTTGCTGTCGAAGCTGCGACGCACTGATGCGCCGAGGTTGAGCTGGGCCGAGGTGAGGGCGCTCGGGGGTGAGCCGCATGCGCTCATTGATGGTGGGGCGTTCTCGTACGCGGGGTTCGAGTACGACTCGGCTGAGTG
>CAIWFK010000279.1 GCA_903911905.1 uncultured Myxococcales bacterium | reverse complement strand
GCCGCTGGGCCTGTTCGACCGCGTGGTGCCCCGCGCGCAGGGCATTCGACGCATGGGCGCCGCCGCGCTCGACCTCTCGTACGTCGCCGCCGGTCGCTTCGACGCCTTCTTCGAGTTCGGGCTCAAGCCGTGGGACACCTCGGCCGGTGGCCTGCTGGTGCTCGAAGCGGGTGGGGTGATGTCGACCCTCGACGGTGAGGCGTGGTCGACCCGGGCCAGCGACGTGATCGCCGGCAACCCGCAGGTGGCTCCCGAGCTCATCGCCGAGTGCGTGGCCTACCTGCGCGCCTGAAGGCTCTGCGGCTGCCCACGGCCCCCGTTACGAAAAAGGCATGTGGTCGCGGTCGTCGCTCATGCTGGTGCTGCTGGTCTCGCGGTTGGTGGCCGCGCAGAGCTCGTACTCGGTCGAGGGCAAGGTGAAGGTCGAGGTCGAAGCCCCGCCGCCCACGCCCATCACCGCGCCCGCCGAGCCGCCCCCCGTCGCCTCGGTGCAGGACGGGCAGATTCGCACCCTCTCGCCCGTCTACTTCGAGAGCCGGGGCGAGAGCGCGCTGCCCACCTCGCTGCCTGCGCTCGACGCGGTGGCCTGGGTGATGTTGTCGAACCCGCGCCTGGGCGCCGTACGCATCGAAGCCCACACCGATTCGGTGGCCAGCAACAACCAGTCGCTCTCGCAGCGCCGCGCCGACTGGGTGCGGGGCTACCTCATCAAGAAGGGCGTGGCGGCCGAACGGCTCGAGGCCCGCGGCTTCGGTGCCAGCCGGCCCATCGCCACCAACGACACGCCCGAAGGCCGCGCGCAGAACCGCCGGGTGGAATTCGTGTTGCGCCGCGACGGCGAGGCCAGCCGCTAGAGGAACGTCTCGGGCACGAAGATGATGTCTCCGGGCTGCAGGGCGAAGTTCTTCTCGCGGCCGATGACGATGTCTTCGACCCTCACCGGCACCTTCACTTCCCTGCCGTCGATGACCCGCGTCACGTTCACCGCGTTCTTCGACGCGCTCTTGGCGAAGCCGCCCGCCGCCGACACCGCGTGAATGATGGTCATGCCCTCTTCGAAGGGGAACGAGCCCGGCTTGGCCACCTCGCCGAAGACGAAGACCTTCTTCGAGTTGAACTCCTTGACCATCACCGTGACCTGTGGGCGACGCACGAAGCCCTGCTTGAGGCAGGTGGTGATGGCTTCACTGGCCTCGCTGGCCATCAGGCCCGTGACCTTCACCTTGCCGCACAGGGGAAAGTCGAGATCGCCGTCGGGGTTGACCCGGAAGATGCCCGAGAGCTCGGTCTCCTGAAAGACCCGCACCTCGAGCACGTCGTTGGCGGCCAGCGTGTTGGGGTTCACGCCCCCGTCGCCCCCCGCCAGGTCGGGGCGCAGCGTGTTGCCGCCCGAACCCGGAGGAATGCAGCCCCACACGAGGGCCACCAGCAGCGATGGCGCGAGCAGCCGCATGGCGTTCAGTAGTGGAACCGCAGGCCCAGCACGACCTCGTGCCGCAGCGTGTTCAGCGACTGCACCTGCGCGGTCGACGAGCGGAAGCCCAGCGTGTACCCGAGGCTGGTGTCGAACCACGACGTCACGGCCACCGCCGCGCCCACGTTGGCCGCGATCGCCACGTCGTTGCGCGCCACCGTGCTGATGAACGACAGGTAGTCGGCCGAGACCTGCGCGGTGAACGTCAACCGGCCCGCCCACAACCCCAACGTGCCGCGCAGGTAGCCGCGGTCGTCGATGAGCGTGCCCAGCGCCGGCACCGGAATGGCGGTGCGCAGGTAGCCCAGCGAGACCTTGATCATCTCGGTGGGGGTGTAGCCAAGCTCGGCGTTGCCGATGACCGTGTTCAGCTTCTTGCCCGCGAAGTCACCACCGTAGCCGGCCAGCAACG
>CAIWFK010000278.1 GCA_903911905.1 uncultured Myxococcales bacterium | reverse complement strand
TGCCCGCGGCGCGGCGCGGCCAGCCCGTGCACGGCGAGACCACGCTCACCGGTCGTCGTGCCGCCTACCTGGTGCAGAGCACCGTCACCGTCGCTGGGCAGTCGACCTCGCAGTGGCGGGGTGGTGGCCGACGTCGATCGCGACCACCTGCAGGTGTCGGCGCTGCGGGCGCGGCTGCGCGCGAAGGCCACCATCGACCCGCTCATCGACGCCGACGTTCGCGCCGGGGGCCAGGCGCTGCTGCGCAACGTGGGCAGCGCCGACGGGCTGCAGGCCACGGGCGATCGCCGGGTCAGCGTGCACCACTACGCGAACGTGCTGTTCAACAACATGCGCGGCGGCGTCTTTGCCGACGGGCACCAGGTCGAGTGGGCCGATTTCCTGACCTTCGTGGGCGAGCGCAACCGGTCGGTCGCCGAGCGCTGGCGCGTCGCGCTGCAGCGCCGAACCGGGACCATCGACGTGCGCGCGCTGCGGGACTGGGCGGCCACCACCAACGACGCCGACCTGCTGCGCCTGGCGCACGAATACCTGCCGTTGACCTTCAGCCGCCGCCACGGTGACCCCAGCCGCCCGTGGAATGCCTTCTCCATCCGGGTGCGCAACCCCGACGGCAGCCGTGCGCTCGATTACCAGGGCAACTGGCGCGACATCTTCCAGAACTGGGAAGCATTGTGCGTCAGCCACCCCGAGTTCCTCGAGAGCGTCATCGCCATCTTCGTCAACGCCTCGACCATCGACGGCTTCAACCCGTACCGCTTGAGCCGCGCAGGCGTCGACTGGGAAGTGCCCGAGGAAGAGAACCCCTGGTCCACCATCGGCTACTGGGGCGACCATCAAATCGTCTACCTGGGCCGCTTGCTCGAAGCGTTGCAACGCACCCGACCGGGCCGACTGGCCGAGCTGCTGGGGCAGCGCTGGTTCACCTTCGCCGACGTGCCCTACCGCCTGGGCAGCGCGAAGGACCTGGTGCGAACCCCTCGCAGCACCATCACCTTCGACCACGCGGCCGACAAGGCGTCGACCCGGCGCGTGACGGCGGTGGGTGGTGACGGGCGGCTCAAGCACGGGGCCGACGGTGCCCTGGTGCGGGTCACGTTCTTCGAGAAGCTGGTCGTGCCCGTGCTGGCCAAGCTGGCCAACCTGGTCCTCGACGGCGGCATCTGGATGAATACCCAGCGCCCCGAGTGGAACGACGCCAACAACGCGTTGGTGGGCAACGGGCTGTCGGTGGTGACGCTGGGGCAGTTGCGGCGCCATCTGTTCTTCCTTCGCGAGCTCTGCCGCGAGGGGGCGGCCGTCGAGGTGTCGAGCGCGGTCGGCGACTGGCTGACCTCGACCCTCGAGGTGCTCGGCCGTCACCGGGTGTTGCTCGCCTCGCCCACCGTGACCGACGTCGAACGCCGCACCCTGCTCGACGAACTGCAGCAGGGCTTCGAGGCCTACCGTCACCACGCCTACGGCACCTGGCCGACCGCGACGCGAACGCTCGCCCGCACCGAGGCCTCGCGGCTGTGCGCGCTCGCGTTGGAATACGTCGACCACTCGCTGCGGGCCAACCGCCGGAGCGACGCGCTCTTCCATTCCTACAACCTGCTGCGGCTGACCGAGGGTCGCGCCGAGGTTCGGCCGCTGTACGAAATGCTCGAAGGCCAGGTGTCGATTCTGGGCTCGGGCCTGCTGCGCCCCGACGAGTCGGTGGCGCTGATCGACGCGCTCTTCGCCAGCCAGCTCTACCGCGGCGATCAACAGAGCTTCCTGCTCTACCCCGACCGCGAGCTGCCCGGCTTCCTCGACAAGAACCAGGTGTCCGAGCAGGCGCTTCGGGAAACCCCCGCGCTGGCCGCGTTGCTCGAGCAGGGGGCGGCCACGCTCATCGCCCGCGACCAGGCCGGTGTGGTGCGCTTCGCGGGGCACCTGCAGACCGCCGACGACGTGCGGCGCACGGTGACCGAGCTTGGGCGCGACCCGCGCTTCGCGGCCACCGCCGGTTCGGCCGTCGACGCCGTGGTGGCGACCTTCGAGCAGGTGTTCGGCTTCGCGGGCTTCACCGGCCGCTCGGGCACCATGTACGGCTACGAGGGGCTGGGCTGCATCTACTGGCACCTGGTCTCGAAGCTGCTGGTCTCGGTGCAGGAAGTCGCCGTCGCCGCGCATCGCTCGGGGGCGCCACGGCCAGTGGTCGACCGACTCGTCGCGGCCTATGGCCGGGTGCGTTCGGGGCTGGGCTTCAACAAGACGGCGCGGCAGTTCGGCGCCTTTCCCAGCGACCCGTATTCGCACACGCCGGCCCACGCGGGCGCGCAGCAACCCGGCATGACCGGCTCGGTGAAGGAAGAAATCGTCACCCGCTTCGGCGAGCTCGGCGTCGAGCTGGTGGCGGGCCGCGTGCACTTCGACCCCTGGCTGCTCTCGCGCGAAGAGCTGCTGGCGTCCGCTCGTGAATGGACCTGGGCTTCGCCCACCGGAGCCATCACCCAGCCGCTCGAGCGGGGCGAGCTGGGCTTCACCTTCTGCCAGGTGCCGGTGGTGTACCGGGTGGGGGCGCGGCGCGAGCTCGAGGTCACCTGGGCCTCGGGGCCGGTGCAGCGCGAGCCGCAGACCTCACTCGACGAGCGCGCCAGTCGCGCGGTGTTGGGCCGCACGGGCGAGGTGCGCTCGATTCGGGTGACCTTCACCGCCGCCGACCTGAGGAGCGCCTGAATGTCGGGTCAACGCAAGCAGCGGGTGCTGCGGGGAACGGTGCCGCGCAGCGAATGGCTGGGCTTCGAGCAGCTTTCCCGCGTCGAGCTCGAGCGGGCGATTCGCCGGGTGCTCGCCGAGCGGGTGCACGGGCTGAGCTTCAGCGCCTACCTCGCCGGCCAGGGCCCCGACCTGCAGACCCAGTTGAGCCAGGCGCAGATTCGCGCGCGCCTCTCGCTCATCGCCAGCTCGACCCGCTGGGTGCGTACCTTCTCGTGCACCGACGGCAACGAGCATTCTCCGGCGCTGGCGAAGGCCCTGGGCCTGAAGACCCTGGTCGGCGCGTGGTTGGGCAGCGACGAGGCGACCAACGAGCGCGAACTGCAGGGGCTCATGTCGCTCGGCCGCGCAGGTCACGTCGACCTGGCCGCGGTGGGCAACGAGGTGCTGCTGCGTGAAGAGCTGAGCGAAGACGCGCTGCTCGCCGCCATCGCCCGGGTGCGGGCCGCGCTGCCCGGGGTGCCGGTCGCCACCGTCGATGCGTACTACCCCTTCGTCGAGCACCCGCGGCTGGTCGAGGCGTGCGACGTGCTGCTCATCAACTGCTACCCGTTCTGGGAAGAGTACGCGCTCGAAGAGTCGCTGGCGGCGATGAAGGAAATGGTGGCCCAGGTGCGCGCGGTGGCGGGCGGCAAGCGCATCGTCATCACCGAGACCGGCTGGCCCAGTGCCGGTACGCCCGTGGGCGCGGCGGTGCCCTCGGTCGAGAACGCGCTGCGCTACGCGCTGGCCACTTTCGAGTGGACCGCGGCCGAAGGGCTCGAGCTGTTCTATTTTTCGGCCTTCGACGAAGCGTGGAAGCACGGCGCCGAAGGTGGCTGTGGCCCCCACTGGGGCTTCTGGGATCAGGAAGGGAACCACAAATATGGCGACCGGTGACAAGGGCCCAGGGCGCAGCGCGTGGCCGCAGCTCAAGCGGGTCGACGCGATCTGCTACTCGGGCTACCGCGACGGGCAGAGCCCCGCGACCAGGCGCTACCCGACCTCGGCGCAGGTGCTCGAAGACCTGAAGCTGCTCGCGCCGCGCTTCCGTCACCTGCGGCTGTACGACGGCAGCCCGCACGCCGAAGTGGTGCTCGAGACCATCGCCCGGAACGGCCTGCCGTTTCAGGTGATGATCGGCGCCTGGCTCGACGCCGAGGTCAGCAACCCGAAGTGCCCGTGGGGCGGGGTGTACGACGCCAAGGTGCTGGCGAAGAACCGGCGCGAGAACGACCGCCAACTGGCCACCGCCATCACCCTGGCCAACAAGTACCCGCGCATCGTCTCGTCGGTCTCGGCCGGCAACGAGGCCACCGTCGAGTGGACCGACCACCTGGTGCCCGTGCCCCGCGTCATCGAGTGCGTGCGGGCGCTCAAGGGCGCGGTGAAGCAGCCGGTGACCTTCTGCGAGAACTACGTGCCCTGGCGCGACGGCGTGCTGGCGCCCCTGGCCGCCGAGGTCGACTTCATTTCGCTGCACACCTACCCGGTGTGGGAACAGAAGACGCGCGACGAGGCCATCGCCTACACCCAGGCCAATTACGAGAGCGTCGCGCACCGCTACCCCGGCGTGCCGGTGGTCATCACCGAGGCGGGTTGGGCCACCCGTTCGAATGGTCGCGGCATTCCGGTCGCCAACGCCGACGAGGCCAACCAGCAGGCCTACGTCGATGCGCTCGCGGCCTGGAGCCGTGATCACGACGTGCTCACCTTCGTCTTCGAGGCCTTCGACGAAGCGTGGAAGGGCTCGGCCGACCCGGGTGAGCCCGAGAAGCACTGGGGCCTGTTCACCGCCGACCGGCACCCGAAGCTCGTGATGCGCGGGCGGTAGTCGACCGTTCGTCGCCCAAGGCGCCGATGATGGGGCAGGGCGCGGTGGGGTCGAGGCAGGGCTGCTGCATCAAGCCCACCAGCGCCTGCCGCACGCGCTTCAGATCGCTGATGCGCTCGTCGAGCTCGGCCAGCTTGCGGGTGCCCACCTTCGACAGGTCGGCCCGGCGTACCGTGGTGGCGCGCGAGAACTGCAACAACGCGGCGCACTCGGCCAGCGAGAAGCCCAGCGCCTGCGCGCGGCGGAGAAACCGCACCCGCGCCGCGTCGTCGGGGCGGTAGCGGCGGTAGCCTCCTGCCGTTCGGTCCGCAGGCAGCAGCAGGCCGCGGCGCTCGTAGAAGCGCAGCGTCGAGATGGGGACTCCGGCCGCGCGCGCGAGTTCGCCGATGGTCATGTGGGGCTCGGGGTTCGGGTGAGGTCGACGACGGCGGGCACGCCTTGCGCCAGTGCCCAGAGCAGCTCGAGGGCGAGGAAGCTCGCGATGACGGTGCTGCCTCCGCGGGCGAGTGCCAGGGCCATGCTCGCCGAGAAGAGCACTCGGCCCGCAGTGTCGGCCAGCCCGTGTTCGAGCGTCGGTGAGCGCAGCCGCACCAGCGACCAGACCACCACGATGCTGCCCAGCAGGTTGGCGAAGAGCATCGCCAGGCCATCGAGGGCGGGCGGGGCGCCGGTCAGGTGCAGCGCGCCGTGTACGTGCGCCAGGTTCGCTTCGACCAGCGCGGCCGACCAGGGCGTGGCGAACGGGGCGGTGACGAGCAGGTCGTAGAGGGCCGAGAGGCGAATGATGCGGGCGGTCAGCGGGCGGGGCGGGTTCATGTGAGCAGCCTGCACCTTGAACCATGGTGCAGGGTCAAGCGGGTGTTCGCCCAGAGGAAGGGCGGCCAGGGCTGGTTCGACGACCGTCGCTCCCGGCTTCGCCGATCAGCCCCTCGGTACGAGCCTCGGGTCCTTCTGGTGATTGCGCCTTCGGGATGGGGTTGCTTCTGTGTAACTGGGAGTACGAACGGGGTGTACTCCCAGTTACACAGAAGGACGCCGCGTCACCTCGTTCACCAAAGCAACCGAGCCGTCGTTCGAAGGGGCTGGCGGGCGAAGCCAGCAACGGGTCGCGGTGACCGCCGTCGCCACCTTCCCTCGAGCCGCCTTTCACCGACCTCACGTCTTGCTTGGCAACCGCAGCTGCACCAGCGGCGCAGGCGGCGCCTCGGGCTGCACGGTGACATGCGCCACGCCATGCGCTTCCCGCACCCGGTGCGCGACCGCCGCGGCGACGTCGGTGCCGTGGTGCCGCCCGTCGAGCGTGACGTGCACGCTGACCATCGGCAGCCCGTCTGAAATCGCCCACACGTGGAGGTCGTGCGCCGACGCGACGCCGGGCGTCCCCGCGATGGTGGTGGCGATGGCCTCGGCCGAGATGCCGCGCGGCGTGCCTTCCATCAACACGTCGAGGGCCTCGCGCACCAGCTTCCACGCGCTCCACAGAATGAAGATCGAGATCGCCACCGAGACGATGGGGTCGGCCAGGTTCCAGTGCAGGGTGAGCACCGCGAGGCCGGCGACGATGGCGGCGATCGAGCCCAGCGCGTCGGCCGCGACGTGGGCGGCGGCCGCGCGCACGTTGGCGTTCGACTCCCCCGCGCCCGAGAGGATGGCGGCCGAGATCAGGTTCAGCACCAGGCCCACCGTCGCCACGATCAGCATCGGCAGGCCCTGCACCACCGGCGGCTCGCGGAAGCGGCTGACCGCTTCGATCATGATCCACACCGAGCTGACGCCCAGCACCACGCCGTTGGCCAGCGCGGCCAGCACCTCGGCGCGGCGGTAGCCGAAGGTCAACGCGCCAGTGCGGGCCCGCGCGGCGACCCGCTGGGCGAGCAGCGCGACGATCAGCGCGCCGGCGTCGGTCAGCATGTGCCCCGCGTCCGACAACAGGGCCAGGCTGCCCGTCAGCCAGCCGGTCACCACCTCGACCACCATGAAGGTACCGGTCAGCGCGAGCGCGATGGCCAGGCGCCGCGTCGGCGTCGAGGCCGAGGCGTGGCTGTGCCCCGCGTGATCGTGATCGTGGTCATGATCGTGGTCGTGGTCGTGGTGGTGGTCGTGCGGCATCGGCTCGCCTTCCAGCAGAGCGCGCCTCGCGGGCGAGCACAACGGGTTCGAAGGTCAGGTCGGGCCGCGCAGCAGCGGGCGGACCTTGGCGAAGATTCTGAAGCCTCGGCCGCGCGGGTCGAAGGCGACGACGAAGTGCCGGCCGACGCGGAAGTGCTGCTCGTCGCTGCGATCGAACACGTGTTGCTCGGTGGCCGAGTGCAGCGGCATGCGCACCAGCCGCAGCGCCTGCCGCTGGTCGAAGAAGCCCACGATTCCCTGGTAGCGGTTCCAGCTGGCGCTCCCCCAATGATCTTCCCCGGCGATGGGCTGCGCGACGCTGGCGACCACCGTGCCCAGCGCGTACTGCCAGCCCACCGGCAAGGGGGCCGAGGGCAGCCCAAGCGCCTTGAGCTCGGCAGGCTCCATCGTGCCCGAGCGGCTGCGCGCAGCCATCACCTTCGAGGCCTGCGCACGCGCCTGACGACCCACCGACCACCAGCGCGCGGCGGACCCGAGGGCATCGGGCAGCTCGATGAACCAGAAGAGCACGCGCAGCACCGCCAAGAAGGGCCACGCGAACCAGGGCCTGTCTGGGCCTGTTGCCATGCCCTCAAGCTACCTCGGGCGAGGCCTCGTCAGGCGAGCCGTCTGGCGAGCGCCCGAGGCACCCGGGCCGTCACCTGCTCAGGCAGCTCTGCTTTCACCAGCACTGCATCGCCAGGGTGCGCCACCAACCACAACGTGGCGATTTCGAGGTACTCGTCCCACACCTCGCTCGTCCGGGCGGCCGACAGCAACCGCTCGAAGTCCTCGCGCGCTGCGCCGCGCACCGCCGCCTTGACCGCCTCGAGCATCAGCACCTCGTGTGGCAGCAGCCCCTGGTCCGTGCCACCGGCGAGCAGGGCGTCGATGCGGCTGACCTCCTCTGCCGCCTCGGTCACCCGGCCCGCCGCGACGCACGCGCGCGCACGAATCAGCCGCGCCCACGGGCCGCTCGTCACTTCCTTCGAGCGCCCTTCGATCTCAATCGCCTCGCGGGCCGCTGCTTCCGCCCGCTGGGCCTCGTCGCTCATCAAGAGCAGCTCGGCGACGTTCCCTCGCGCCACGTACTCGAGCAGCAGTTCGCCCAGCTCCCGCGCGATGGCGGCCGCCTCCTCCTGCGTCGCCAGGCCCTTCTCGAGCTGCCCCCGCGCGAGCCACAGGCTGCGGCTATTGAGCAACGCCGCTCCCAGGTGGAAGCGGTCGCCCACCCGTTCGCATCGCTCGCGCAGCTCGGCGAACAACGCGTCGGCTTCTTCGAGCCGGTTCTCGAGCGGCAGAATGTAGAGCAGCAGCACCAGCGCCTCGATGCGCGTCTCTTCGTTGGTGGGCGCTTGAATCTGCGGCAGCGCGAGGGCCGAGCGCAGCGTCGCCCCTGCAGCGCGGAAGTTCTCGAACCGGCACTCACTGCGCCCCTCGGCGTAGAGCAGCAACGGCAGCAGCGCCGGCTCGGCGCTGGCGTCGTACATCTGCCGAGCGAGCCGCACCTTGTCCCGCGCGGCGCCGAAGTCCGACATCCAGTCCAGCGCGGTGCTCCAGCGCAGCAGCACGTCGAGCTCGATGGCCTTCGCACCGCGCCCCTGCGCCTCGCGATGAGCGATCTCGAAGTCCACCCGCGCGTCGCCGTAGCGGGCCAGTCGGTAGCGCACCAGCCCGCGCGACCGCAGGGCCGTCAGTCGTTGCTCGTCGCCCGCGGGCAAGAGCGCGAGCGCGCGCGTGAGCGCCTGGTCGGCGTCGACGTACAGATGGGCGTCGGCGCTCGAGAGCCCGGCCTCGAGCCACCACGTCACCGCCCGGCCGGCGACTCCCGCACCATCGGCGTGCAACGCCAGGCGCGCGGCGCGCTGCCGCCCGATGAGCGCGGGGTCACGCTCGAACGCCACCAGCGCCGCGCCGTGCATCGCGGTGAGCTCGGTGGGGCTGCCCTCGCTCATCAGCAGGTCACGCACCACCGGCTTGCGGAACCGCCATCGCCCCGCGCGGTCGACCTGGAGCACCTCGCGCTCCCCGAGGCGCTCGAGCGCGGTGCGCGGGTCCAGCGGCACCAGGGGGCGGTGCCCCGCATCGTCGAGCGCGTTCGCGGCCGCCACGTGCTGGCCGAGCGTCGCCACGTTCACCACCGCGGCCAGCCGCGCGTGCCCGCGCAGCTCGGGGCCCAGGCCCGCCAGCTCGCGCCGCGCCGTCCACTCGAGCAGCGGCATGTTCGGCAGCCGGTCGATGGCCTCGGACACCACCACGAAGCCGTCGCCTGACGCGCGCGGGGCCAGCAAACCCTGCTGCTTGAGCCCCAGCACCAGCTCGGTGAGCAGCTGGGGCGTGGCCGCCGCCCGCTCGGTCAGGCGCTGCACCACCGCGTCGCTGACCTGCCGCGCAGGCAGCAGCAGCCGACGACACAGCGCGGCCGCGCTCTGGGCATCGAGCGGCCCCAGCTCGAAGGCCTCGAAGCGCCCGGCACGTCGACCGAGCGCGGGGCGGGCCGTGACGAGCGAGGGGCGACCGAGCGCCACCACCAACAGCTGCAGCTCGACCAGGGTCGCGTATTCCACGGCGTCGAGCACGCGATCGTCAGCCAGGTGCGCGTCGTCGAGCACCAGGGCCACGCCACCCCGCTCGGCGCGATCGCGCACGAATTCACCGAAGGCCTGGGTGGTGCTCGCCCGCAGCGCCGCGGGAGGAACGCTGGTGACGTACGCGTCTCTGGCTTCGGCGGGCAGCCAGCCCTGCGCCAGCTGCAGCGCCGCCCAGGCCGGTTCGAACCCCGGGCCCAGCCTTCGCTCGAGCAGCGCCCTGGCCTCATCGGGGGTGTGCGGGCGCCCACCATTCGCCGCCATCAGCAACTCGCCCAGGAGATCGTGCTGGATGCCGGGCGTCACCTCGTGCGCCTTGAGCGTCAGGGGGCTCAGGCCCGCGCTGGTCAGCAGCGACTGCAGTTCCCTCGAAAGGCGTGTCTTGCCCACGCCCGGCTCTCCCACCACCCGCGCCACGATCGAGCGGCGTCCTCTGGCCTCGGCGGCGAGCTGCGTGAGCCGGGCCAGCAGCGCGTGATGGCCGAAGAACGGCGCGGGCTGATCGGTGGGCGGCGTCGGGGTGATGGCCTCACCGCTGCCCACCAGGCGGTTGACCTCATCGCTCAACGAGATGGCCGGCGCGTCGATGGCTGGCCAGGCGGTCTTCTTCATCAGCGCCGCGCCGACGTAGCGCCGTGCGCCGTCGGCGCCGCGCTGCACCGTCAGCGTCAACACGTCGACCCGTGCTCGTGACGCCAGCCCGCGTGAGGTGGCGACGCGGGCGCCGCTGAGCGAGCGCAGGGCGAGGTTGCTGCTGTGACCATCGTCGAAGGCCAGCGCGTAGCGGGGCGCTGCGCTGACCGCGAGCTCGGCGTGCAGTTCGGTGGCCAGCGCGCGCACCTGCTCGGTGGTCGCGGGGGTCTCGAAGAACACCACGCCCACGGTACGGCGCTCGCCGGTGCTGGTCGCCAGTCGCACCGGCGCCGTTCGGGTGGCGGCGTGCGATGGCGTGTCGAGCAGCGCGCGTGCCTCGGCGAGGTTGGGGGGCCGCTCGTCGGGCCGCTTGCGCAGCGCGGCGTCGACCAGCGCGTCGAGCCAGGCCGCGGTCGGCTCGAGCTCGGACGGGCGCGGCGGTCGCATCGCACGGTGCCCGTGGGCGAGGTCCGCGCGGGCCCCGAAGAAGGGCGTGCGCCCCGTGGCCAGCTCGAACAGCATCACCCCAAGCGAATAGAGGTCGCTGGCCCAGGTGGCCGGCTGCCCGTCGAGCTGCTCGGGGCTCAGGTAGTCGGCCGTCCCCGCGCCCTCGGCCGGGTCGCCCGGGCGCTGAGCGGTGCCGAAGTCGATCAGCCGCAGCGCACCGTCAGCTCGCTCGAGCACGTTGTCGGGCTTGAGGTCGAGGTGCAGCCAGCCGGCGGCGTGCACCCCGCCGACCAGGTCGAGCAGCGCTGGCGCCAGCCGCCGCAGGGCTTCGGGCTCGACGCCCACCGCGCGCTGCTCGAGCCGGTCGGACAGGGGGTGGCCGTCGAGCGGTTCCATCGCCAACCAGGCGCCACCGTCGGCCAGCACCCCCTGCGCGACGAACGCAGGGCCCAGGCCCGAGGGCAGGCTCGCCAGCACCTCCCCTTCACGGCCAAGGCGCTCGGCGGCGACGCCCGGCGGCGCGAGCTTCACCGCGACCAGGGCGTGCGTCGCTCGCGCCAGCCAGACTGTGCCGTAACCGCCTTCGCCCAACAGTCGCACCGCCGTGAACGACCCGGGCAGCTCCAGTTCGACGCGTCGCGCGGTGGCCGCGGCGCGCGGTTCGCACCCCTCGTGCGGGCTGGCGAAGCGCCGACCGCACGTCTGGCAGCGGGCCAAGGCCATGAACTGGCATTGTGGGGCGACCACGCAGGGAAGTCACGCATTGCATGGGGGGCGGTCGCCGCTCGATGATGCGGGCGTGAGCACGCGGCAGACGTGGTCGTTGCTGGCGGTTCGAGCACAGGGCGGGTTCTCGTCGACGCGGCTCGACCCCGGCGCGTACCTGATCGGCAACGAGCCGACCTGCCTGTTCCAGGTCGAGCTGCGGGCGCGCGGCGTGGCGGCGCGGCTGGTCGCCAGCGAGCAGGGGGTTTCGGTCGAGGCGGTGACCGACGAGGTCGCGCTCGATGGCAAGGGGCTCGAGCGGGGCAGCACCACGGCCCTGCGCAGCGGGGCGTCGCTGCACGTGGGCGGCACGCTGCTGCTGGTGCAGGCGGGTCGCCCCTCGGTGCCTCGCCGGCTGTGGCCGCACGGCAGCTTCGAGATGCGGCTCGAAGAAGAGTGCCTGCGGGCCGAGCAGGCGCAGCAGACCTTCACGCTGGTGCGCCTGCGGGTCGGCGCGGGTGAGACGCCCGACCTCGGCGCCGAGATCTTGAGCAACCAGCTGCGGCTCACCGACGTCCTGGGGGTGTACGGCCCTGGCGAGTACGAGATGCTGCTGCCCGACACCGCGACGGCGGTGGGGCGCTCGGTCGTCGAGCGGCTGGCCGAGACGTTGCGCGCCGCCGGGTTCTCGGTGGAATGGGGGCTCTCGTCATTCCCGGTCGACGGGCTGTCGCCCGACGAGCTGATGGCGAAAGCGGGGCGCGGGGTTCGCGCGAGCAACAGCGCGGGGTCGGGGAACCTGGTCATTGGCGTCGACCCGCGGCTGCAGGAGTCGATCGCCCGAATCGCGGCAAGCCAGTTGTCGGTGCTCATCACCGGCGAGACCGGGTCGGGCAAGGAACGGACCGCCGAGCTGATTCACGAACTCTCGCGGCGCTCGGGTCGGCCCTTCCTCAAGCTCAACTGCGCCGCGCTCAGCGAGTCGCTGCTCGAGAGCGAGTTGTTCGGGCACGAGCGCGGGGCCTTCACCGGCGCGGTCGCGACCAAGCCCGGGCTCTTGCAGACCGCCGACTCGGGCACGGTCTTCCTCGACGAGATTGGCGAGCTGTCTCCCTCGATTCAGGCCAAGTTGTTGCGGGTCATCGAGGAACGACAGGTGATGCGGCTGGGCGGGCTCAAGCCCATCGGCATCGACGTGCGGTTCGTGTCAGCGACCAATCGCAACCTCGAAGACGAGATCGCGCGTGGCACCTTCCGCATCGACCTGTACTACCGCATCGCCGGCGCGCAGATCTGGGTGCCGCCGTTGCGCGAACGGCTCGGAGAGCTGCGGGCGTTGACCGAGAACCTGATCGCCTCGGCGTGCGAACGTGAGCAGCGGACACCGCTCACCCTCAGCGACGAAGCGCTCGAGATGATGCGGCGCTACCCGTGGCCAGGGAACGTTCGCGAGCTGCGCAACGTCATCGACCGCGCGGTGCTGTTGGCGACCGACGGCGTCATTCTGCCCAGCCACCTGCCGGTCGAGAAGTTGCTGGCCAGCTTCGCCGCGCGCCGGGCGCCGAGCCACGCGCCACCGCAGTCGCAGACGCGTTCGAACGCGAAGGTGTCGGTCACGGGCACGCGCTCGTTGCCGGGGGCGACGCGACGCGACCCCCCGACCGACCCGTCGATGCACACGCCCACGCCCCCGGCGAACTCGGCCCAGGGGCGTACGCCGGCGCCGAAGGACTTGAAGCATTCGATCAAGGAACTCGAGCGCCAGAGCATTCGCGAGGCGCTGGACCGCGCGGCCGGGAACCAGACCCGGGCTGCGAAGGCGCTCGGTATTTCCCGTCGCACCCTGGTGTCGCGGTTGTCGGCGCTCGGGTTTCCGCGGCCGCGCAAGCACTGACGCGGTCGGGGTCGAGCGGCCCGCGCAGGAAAGACCGACCGATGGCGGTGGCCTCGGTCGGCGAAGCGCAGCAGTGACACGGCAAACGGCGACTGCTTGCGAGGGCCAGGTCGGGGTCGCCCGCGTGCTGACCCCTTGGCGGCGTCACCCCCGCACGGCGTGCCACGCCATCATCGCCACCGACAGCACCGACTCTCCGGCGATGAGCCCGGCGGCCAGTGGCAACCCGACCGACTCCGCGGCCTTGCGGCGCGTGAGCCACCACGCCAGCGCCCCACCGATCGCCATCGTGGCGCTCACGCCGATCGGCAACAGCACCCCCAGCCCCAGCGCCACCGCCGAGGGGGCGGGCAGCGCGCGGTCCTCGAGCAGGCCGACGCCCGCGCCCGCCACGAACGCCACCAGCGCGGCGACGCCCGCGCCGTTCGGCAACGCACTGCGTCCGGCCGCCAGCACCTCGGCGACCGCTCGCCACTGCGCGGCCCAGGGCACCGGCAGCGCGGCCGACCCCAGCGAGGCCTGGTGGGCGAGCAGGAAGAAGACCGGAACGCACACCACGGCCCCCAGCACCACCCCGGCCACCTGCGCGACCAGCTGCGGCCCGTCGGCGAGCTTGAGCAACCGCCCGGCGCGCAGCGTCCAGAACGTGTTCGCCAGGTGAGCGCCCGCGCCCGCCGGCACGGCACCACTGAGCACGGTCGACAGCGGCCCCTGCGCGACCAGCGAGGCCGCGGCCTGCCCCAACTGGCCCATCGGGGCGAGCGGCGCGACGTCGGTCTGCCCCGCCGCGCGGGTGCTGGCGATCATCAGCGGCACGCCGAGGCCGGCACCCAGCACCACCGCCACCGGCGAGGCGCCCCACGACCAGGCGACCGCGACCAGCACCGCCAGGCACGCCGCCATCGCCGCGCCCAGCCGCCACGAGAGCGCGAGCCCGCCCACCCCCGAGCGCAACAACGCGATCAGCCGAATCAGCGAGGGCAGCGTGGCGCCCACCAACAAACCCACGCCCGGCCACAAGAGCCAGGCCGACAGGCCCTCGGCCGAGCCGTCGACCAGCCCCGCACGCAGCAGCCACGGGCCGACCACCACCCGACCCACCAGCCCGGCACCCAGCAGCGACGCCCCGACCACTGGGCCCCCCATCACGCCGGCGCCCATCGAGAGCGGGCTGAGCGAGAGCGTCAGCCCGACGGCCGCCGCGCTCAACCCGAACAGCCCCAGCCCCGACGCCAGTTCCTGCGGCAGCACCTCGACCCCGTCTCGGAGCACGGTGAACGCCGCCGCCAGCCCCAGCGCGACCAGGAAGGTGCGCAGCCGCCCGCGCTCGCCGCTCGCGCCCACGGCAGCCGACTGGGTGATCGCCTCGGCGGTGGCCTGGCCGGTGGGGAAGGGCAGCTTCTCGTCGACCAGCAGCCGCTGCCGAAGGGGCAGGGCCCACAGCACCCCCCAGACGCCGCACGCGGTGGCCCACACCACCAGCGAGGGCGCGCTCAGCGAATGGCCGGCCATCAGCAGCACCGGCACCGCGGCGACCAGCCCGGCGGTCGACGGAATGGTCGCCATCGACGACGCCAGGGTCTGCAACAGGTTGTGCTGCTCGAGCGACGGCGCGCGACCGACCGCCCGCAGCAGCGCGCCGCCGAGCAAGGCGGCGGTCAGCGAGCCGGTGTCGAACCAGCCCAGCCGCAAGCCCATCGCGGTGTTGCACACGGCCAGCATGGCGCCGATCAACGCACCAACACCTACCGCGCGCGCCACGCCCCAGTGATCAGGCGAGCCAGGGGTTCGGACCATTGGGGCAAGGCTACTGGCCCCGGCGTCATTCGGGTGTAACCTCGAGGAGGAATGAGCAAGGCCGACGACGGCATCCCCATTGACATCAACACCACGGCTGGGGTCGCCAAGCCGGTCACCATTCCTCCCGAGCTCGTTCCAGGGTCACGCGTCGGCGACTACGTCATTGAGCGCGTGCTCGGCATCGGCGGGAGTGCCCGTGTCTACGAAGCCAAACACCCCGTGCTCGGTCGCCGCGTCGCGCTCAAGGTGCTGCACGCCGAGTTCGCCACGCAGAACGAGATGGTGCAGCGCTTCATTCGCGAAGCCCAGGTGGTCAACCGCATTCGCCACCCGCACGTGGCTGACGTGCACGACTTCGGGGTGCTCGACGATCGGCGCCCGTACTACGTGATGGAGTACCTGGACGGGCTCAACCTGGCGCGCGTGATCGTCGAGCGCGGGCGGCTGCCGGTGGGCGAGGTGGCCATCATGCTCGAGCAGCTGGCCTCGGCGCTGGCGGCGGCGCATGCCATCGGCGTGGTGCACCGTGACGTGAAGGGCTCGAACGTCATCGTGCTGCCGGGCGCCGAGGTGAACGTGAAGCTGCTCGACTTCGGCATCGCCAAGCTGCTGCACCCCGAGCCAGGCGAGGTGGCGCTGACCAGCGAGCACCAGTCGCTCGGTTCGCCGCCGTACATGTCGCCCGAGCAGATTCTCGGCCTGCCCATCGACGGGCGCGCCGACATCTATTCGCTGGGCATTCTGGCCTACCTCGCGGTCACCGGCGCGCTGCCCTTCCACTCGAAGGACACGGTCGAGCTGGTGCGCATGCACCTCGACGTGGCGCCCGCGTCGCCCAGCAGCCTCGCCACCCTGCCCCCGGGGCTCGACGGGGTGATCCTCAAGGCCATCGAGAAGAGCGCCGACGATCGCTACCAGAAGGTCGAGGACTTCGCGGCTGCCTTTCGCGAGGCGGTCATCAGCCACACCCGGCCGTCGAGCCCGCTGTCCGGCTCGCCCGCGCGTGCCGCCCTGGCCTGCGGGGTCTGCGCCCAGGCGCACTTTCCTGATGACGTCGACGACGCGATGCTCGAGGCGGCCAGCTCGGCGCTCGCGCAGATCGACGAGGAGTTTTCGAACCTCGACTACCAACCCTTCGTGCAGACCGCCGACACCCTGCTGATGGTGCTGCCCATGTCGGACGAGCCGGCTGATCACCCCGCGACCATTCGGGTGGCGTGCGCGTTCGCCGAGCGCCTGCAGCAGACCCATGGCGATGCGCTCCAGGCGCTCGGGGTGCGCTTGACCATCTTCGTGCACGTCGACGAGGCCGCCATCAAGCTCGGAGGTCGCGGGGTGAAGATCACCGGCGGCCCCCTGACCGACGTCGCGCAGTGGCCCATCTCGGCCCAGCACGGCTGGTTCGCGACCGGGCCCGCGCTCCAGCGGTCGCGCGGCTGACGAGCGCAAAACGTAAATGGTTTTGCTGAAATGCCTGAATTCGCTCAGGCACACATCCCCCGACAATTCCTGCATGCCGCACGTCTCGAAGCTTTCGTTCCGCGCTCCGGTCCCCACCCGGTCAGGCCCGGCCGAGCCTGCTTCGGTGACCGCTCCAACCGGCGCGCCGGTGAAGCCCGCGGTGGCTGACGGCTTCACCGGTGGCCATGGTCACGGCTCGCATGGCCCAGTCGGGCGGCCGGCGCAGGCCGCGGTGGCCTTCGTGTCTCGCTTCGACGCCCAGCTGGGCCTGAGCGCCGACGACCTGAAGCAGAAGCTGGCGCACATGGCGTCAGACCCCACGCACTTCCTCACGGCGATGCCGGCGCTCTTCTATCAAGACGTGCGCGGCGCGTTCTCGAGCGCGGCCTCGCTGCGGTCCACGCCCGCACCCACCGGGTTGCTCGTGGGCGACGCGCACCTCGGCAACCTGATGAGCCGGCCCGGCCCTGACGACAAGACGGTGTGGGGGTGGGGTGACTGCGACAAGTCTGGCCGCGGCCCGCTGGAGTGGGACCTCGACCGCCTCGCCACCGACGTGGTGCTGACGGCGCGCACCTCGAAGCAGTCGTACTCGAAGGGCGACGAGCGTGACCTGGTCGACGCGGTGGCCCGCGGCTACACCGACACCCTGCGCGAATTTGCTGCCACCGGCGCGCGGCCGGCGGGTTTCCTGTCGCGCCACGAGACCGACGGCGCGCTCCAGGACTTCCTCGAGAACCAGAAGACCGAGTCGCAGGCGCAGTTCATCGACAAGCGCGCGCCGAAGGGCCGGCTGCCGCACGAGCTCGAAGCGGGGCCGATGGACGAGGTCGCGATTCGCGCCGCGGTCGCTTCCTGGGCTTCGCGCCTGCCTGAAGACGCTCCCGTGGCGCGGCCGGTCAAGGTGCTCTCGACCGGCGTCGAGCCCGGCTCGGTGGGCGGCAGCAACTCGGGCCTGGTGAAGTGGCTGGCCGTCGTGGCGCCCGCGAACCCGAAGGACCCGCCGGTGCTGCTCAAGTTCAAGCAGGTGCTGCCCTCGGCGCCCGAGGTGGGGTCGGGCGACCTCTCGCGCTCCAACGCCGCGCAGGTGGTCGAGAACGCCAACACCCTCGAGGGCGTGCGCGACCCGTTGCTCGGGTACGCCACCATCGAAGGTCGCAGCTGCCTGGTCCAGGCCGAGCGCGCGAACGTCGGCATCCTCGACCCGCAGTCGCTGCACAAGAAGGACCTGACGTCGCTCGCGCAGGCGGCGGGCGTGGCGCTCGCGCGCAGCCAACTGCAGAGCAGCACCGTCACCCGGGCGCAGGTCGGGGCCTGGCTGGGCGACCCGTCGACCGACGCGGCCGCCAGCGATCGCCTCGTCGCCTTCGCGCGCAGCTACGCCGACCAGACCGAGGCGGACACCAAGGCGCTCGCCAGGCGGTGAGCGGGCGTCGGGCAAGGCCGTGACTGCGCTCGGTCAGTTCGGCCCGTATTGGCCCGGAAGTCGGGAATCGCCGTGCCCCAAGGGCGGGTCGCTCGTTGCGGGGTTCGTGGCGTCCACGACGTTGCTCACCGAATTGAACGTCATTGGAACCTCGCCTGGCGAGGCTGGGGTGTCTTTCGATTCGTCGCGGTCAGGTCCTCGGCGTGCGCAGCGCTGCCGGCCCACCGTCACGGAAGAACGCGCGCACCGCCTCGGCCTGCACCACCAGGTACTTGGTCATCATTCGGTTCATCAGCCACGCGGGGAAGCGCCCTCCCTGGTTCTCGCGATCGAGATAGATGAGCTCACAGCGCTGCGCGTCGATGGGCCGACAGAGCACCGCGCCCCACCAGTCGATGCGCTCGAAGCCCTCGACCTTCGGCGCGGTGTCGATCGACCGGTAGCTGACCAGCGTGGCGCCGGTGGCGAGCGGTTTGACCACCTCGGCGCTGCACAGATCGCGCGGCGAGATGCCGGGAATGCCCGGCTCGAAGCGCTGGTAGATCACCCGCGTGTCGGCCTCTGGACTCGAGACCAGGTGACCGCCAGTGAACTCCTTCGTCCAGTGCTGGTGGTAGTCGAGCACCCGGCGCACGAAGCCTTCGATGACCACGTCTGCCGACGCGTTCACCACCGGCAGCCGCCAGCGGAAGAGGTGGTTGGGGTCGTCGGGCATCGGGCGTCGGCCGACCTGCAGGTCTTCGCGCGCCACGGTGGGGGTGAAGGCGCTCGCGTCCTCCAGCAGCGCGAGGTCGGTCGACAGCCAACTCGCGCGGTCACTCACGGAC
>CAIWFK010000277.1 GCA_903911905.1 uncultured Myxococcales bacterium | reverse complement strand
GTGCGCAAGTCCGACATCTCGCTGCGCACCGCCGAGAAAGAGGCGATGAAGCTGGTGCTGCAGCACACCGACTGTGGCGAGGGCATTCTGTCGGGCAACTCGATTCACACCGACCGGGCCTTCATCAGCCGCTACATGCCGGGGCTCGATCGCTCGCTGCACTACCGCATGGTCGACGTCTCGAGCGTGAAGATCATCACCCGCGCCTGGTTCCCCACCGCGCCCGGCCGCTCGAAGGTCGACGCCGCGCACACCGTGCTCTCGGACCTGCGCGCCAGCATCGGCGAGCTGGCCTACTACCAGCAGACCTTCTTCAAGAACCCCAAGGACGTCTGACGAGCGAGCCCATGGCCACCTGGAAGACGCTGCAGGCCACTGCCGTCGAGCACCTCTCGCGAGGTGACCTGGGCAAGGCCGCGCACGCCCTGGTCGAGGCCATCGAGTTGGAGCCCACCGAGCCCCAGCTCTACGAGCAGCTCATTCAGGTCACGCTGCTGGGCGGCAGCACCCAGACCGCGGTCAGCGCCGCCGAAGAATTGACCCGCCTGCAGCCCGACTCGCCGCACGCCAGCCACCTGCTGGTGGTCTCGCTGCTCTCGCAGGGCGAGGTCGACCGCGCGAAGACGGTGCTGAGCGAGGCCATCGCGCGCACCCCCGCCTCGGTCGAGCTGCTGCAGGCCTCGGCGCAGGTCGCCACCATCGAACAACAGCCGGCGCGCGCCCTCGAGCTGCTGGGTCAGGCCGCAGCCCTGGCGCCCCGCGACGCGGTGGTGGTCAACGACTACGCGCTCTCGCTGCTGGGCGCCAAGCGCGCGAATGAAGCCCGGGCCCTGCTCGAGCCGCTCTCGGCCGCGAACCCGAAGAACGCTTCGCTGCGCCTCTCGTTGTCGATGGTCTGCGTCTCGCTCAAGGACCTGGCGGCCGCGCGAAGCCACGCCATGGCCGCGAAGGACTCGGACGACCCCGACACCCGCACCCAGGCCATCGCCCTGGTCAACCAACTGACCCGCTGACATGGCGCGCACGCTGGTGGTCGGAGACGTTCACGGCTGCATCGACGAGCTCGAGGCGTTGCTCGAGAAGGCCGAGCTGGCGAAGGGCGACCGCCTCATTCTCGCCGGAGATCTGGTGGCCAAGGGCCCCGACTCGCAGGCCGTCGTCCAACTGGCGCGAGAACGCGGGGCGCTGGCGGTGCTGGGCAACCACGACGCTCACGTGCTGGGCTACCGCGCGGGCAAGCCGCTCAAGAACCACCACCTCGAGGTGGCGAAGTCGCTGAAGAAGGCCGACTGGGACTACCTCGAGAAGCTGCCGCTGTGGCTCGACCTGCCCGAGCTGAACACCCTGGTGGTGCATGCGGGCCTGGTGCCGGGCATCGCGTTGGAGCACCAGCAGACCCACGTGCTGCTCAACGTGCGCTCGCTGACCCCCGAGTTCGAGCCCTCGACCCGCGTCGACGGCGGCGTGCCCTGGGCCTCGAAGTGGCCGGGCCCACGGTTCGTGGTGTTCGGGCACGACGCCCTGCGCGGCCTGCAGCGTCACCCGCACGCGCTGGGGCTCGATACCGGGTGCGTGTACGGGAAGCTGCTGACCGCGGTGTGGCTCGACGATCGCTCGCTCATCACCATGCTGGCGCGCAAGGTGTGGCGCGCTCCCGACGAGCGCTGAAACTCACGGCTCGTACTTGTAGTTGGTGCCGTCGCGGCGAACCTGCTTCGGCGCCGGCCCCTGCACCAGCGTGAGCGAGACTGGACTGTCACACCCTGACACCTCGGTGACGACACTCGCGCCGTTGCGCTCGACCGCTCGCACTCTCCATTTCCCCGCAGGCGCTTCGATTCGCCAGTTTCCGCGTGAGTCGGCGACCGCGTAGTACTTCGTGCTCAGCACGAAGATTTCGGCCCGCATCTTGCTGTGAATGTCACAGCGAATGGGCACCAACCCCGGCACGTCGAACAGCCTCGTTCCCGACACGCTCTTGCGTGACTGGGGAATGAGGAACGGGTCCAGCGCCCACACCGAAAAGACCGAATGGAAGTCGGGGTCGTCGTTCACGAAGGCCACGCTGTCGCCCTTGTTCACCACCAGCCACGAAGGAACGAAGGCCAGGTCGCGCTGGTACAGGTTCGCGGTCTTCGGCGGGTCTGTCTTGACGGCCGGAGAGTTCGCCAGGCGCTCGAGTGACACCACCACGGGCTCGGTGGCTCGCGCATTCGTCGGGCGCACCAACTCGACGTGGCCGGTGATGGTGCAATTGACGACCGGCGCCGCCATCGTGGGCGTACCGGCGTCGACGACGGGCCCGGGCTCGTGCGCGACCCCCTCGAGCGAAGGCGCGCCCCCGCTGAGCACGAGGGCCACGAACAGCTTCTTCACCGGGAAGCCACCGAGCAACGAGAGTTTGGCCGGCATCAGTAGGTCACCACGAGCGAACTGGTGAAGACGTCGTCGGGGAAGTCGTACGGGAAGAGTTCGTGGTTGATGACGTATTCCGCCTTGAGGGCGATGGCGGGCGTGAGGTCGACCCGCGCGCCCAGCGTCACCCTCACGTCGTCGGACTGGTAGGCGTACTCGAGCCCCTTTCGCAGGGTGGCCGTGCGCCAGTCGAACCGCGCGTAGGGCTTGAACAGCTCGTGCAGGCGGTAGGCGACCAGCACGTAGCCTCCGCGGTAATCGAGGCAGCTCGCCGCTCCGCAGGGAATGGCGCCGCCGTTGAAGTCGGTCTCGCCCGACGCGCGGCCCTTGACGAACTCCACCGAGGCCGACAGTTGCTGCCAGGCGAACTTCGCGGCCACGCCCCAGTGCCACTGAATGACCGAATCATCGGTCTGGTGGTCCTGCGGGCCGATGGCCCCCGAGGCGTCGAGCTCGAACGAGCGCGCGAAGGGCAGCCGCACCGCCACCCGCCCCGCCACGGTCTTGCCGAAGTTCGAGTCGATTTCGTTCGAGAAGGGGAAGCCTTCGACCTGGTGCGAGCCGTTGGTCAGCGCCAGCACCAGCTCGAGCTGCTCGTCGAACAGCTCGGCCGCCGCCTTGAGCCCCACCGGGCGCCCACAGGTGTACCGGCAGACGAGTGACGGGGTGATGCCCACGCGGGCGTTCGATTCCTGCAGGCGGTATTCGACGCCCAGCACCGAGTCGAACTTACCGGCCGAGATGGTCAGCTTCACCGCGGCGAACACGTGCTGCCATTGGGCGTACGCCAGCTTCACGTCGACGAAGTCGCCCAGGCCCACGCCGGGCTTCGACACGTCGCGGTCGCGGGGCAGAAAGTCGACCATCAGTTCGACCCGCCAGTCGTCGTCGTACGACGCCCGCAGGTCGACGTTGAAGGCATTGAGCAGGAAGCCCGGCTTGTTGGAGACGCTGCCGGTGGGCAGGCCCCTGGTGCTGGGCCGCGAAGACCTGGGCGGCAACCCGGTGCCCGATGACCGCTGCTCGCGAGAACACGCCGACCTCAGTTGGGCCAACGGGCAGTTCGTGGTCACCGACCGCGAGAGTCGCAACGGCAGCTTCCTCGACGGCGTGCAGTTCCGCGGCACGAGGACCGCGAGCGATGGGGCGGTGCTGCGGCTGGCGCACACGGTGATGCTGCTGTTGGCCGACCTTCGGCCGTACCTGACGCGGCACGTGACGACGGGTGAGTTCGTCATCGGCCCGCGCATGCAGGAAGTGCTCGACCGGGTGGTGGTGGCCCGGCAGCGCGATTCGCACCTGCTGGTGCTCGGCGAGACCGGGTCGGGCAAGGAGCTCATCGCCCGGCGTTTCAGCGAGGCCGGCGAGCGACGCGGACCCTTCATCGCGGTGAACTGCGCGGCGATTCCGGCGGCCACGGCGGCGCAGCAACTCTTCGGCGCGGCGCGGGGGGCGTATACCGATGCGCGGGCCAACCATGAGGGGTTCTTCCTGGTGGCCGATGGCGGCGTGCTCTTTCTCGACGAGATCGCCGAGCTCGACCTCGACGTGCAGGCGACGTTGCTGCGCACGATTCAGAGCGGCGAGGTGCAGGTGCTCGGTGAGAACACGCCCCGACACGTCGAGGTCTGCGTGGTGGCCGCCTCGCACCAGAACCTCAAGCAGGCCATCGAGCGCGGGACGTTCCGCGAGGACTTGTATTTCCGGCTCTTCCAGTCGGAGTTGAAGGTGCCTCCGCTGCGCGAGCGGCGGGAAGAGATGCCGTGGCTGATGCAGTCGGTGGTCGAGGCGGCGTCCCGCACCCTGCACGCGTCGATCGTCGAGGCGGCGCTGCTGCGCCACTGGCCGGGGAACGTGCGCGAGCTGTTGGCGCAGACCCAGCGGGCCACCGAGACCGCGGGCCGGCAGGACTCGGCGGCGGTGCGCGTGGAACATCTGGATGTCGAGGCCGGCGTGCGGCGGGCGAGCGCGCCGGCGGGGGCCACCAGCGGCGTGGTGGCAGCGGCGACGGCTGCGGCAACGGCCCCCAGAGCCAGGCCGGTGACCGGGAGGTACGAGTCGTTCACCCGGGAGCAACTGGAGGCGGCGCTGCAGTCGTGCGGCAGCATTGCGGCGGCGGCACGGTCGCTCAACCTTCACCGCACGCAGTTGTACCGGTTGCTGCGGACCCATGGGCTCATCAACAACGACGCCGTGGAGGAGGCCGACGGGTCGTAGGTTGGCCACGGAGCCAGAAATGACCGCCCTGCCCCGACGGTCGAGGTCGAGGAGCCGGTCGGCGAAGCCCATCAGGCCTCTGCGCCCCACCCCACGACCTGCCATTTCAGGCGGCTCGACTCACGGCACGTTCGGCGTGCCGGGCGTCGGCGTGGTCGTGAATTTGAAATCCGTCGCGTTGACATTGGTGTCCACGCCGTCCGGCAACCGCGAGAGCGACCCCGTCACGGTGTTGCTGTCCTTCAGCGCACTGGTGCTCGCCGCACCCTCGGTCAGCGGAATCGTCGTGGTGCCGGTGTTCCAGGTCGCCGCGCCTTCGTAGGACAACGAGTCGATGATGTTGCCGCTCGAGCCCACCAGGGCGATGCCGTCAGCCGGGCCGTTCTGAATCAAGTCGGTCACCGCGGTGCCCGGGAAGACCAGGGTCTTCGCGCTCGAGGGCACCGTGGCGATGAGCGTCGGCGGCCCGATGACCAGGTACGTGTTCGCGGGCAGCGTGCCCACCGAGTCGAGCGAGATCTTGTTGTACGAGAGGCTGTTCGCGCCGTTCACCAGCGCCACCGACAGCCCCACCAGCGACACCGCCGCCGCGGTCGGGTTGTAGATTTCGATGAACTCCGCGTTGTCCACGCCGACGCTGTCGTAGTCGAGCTCGTTGATGACCAGGGGCACGCCCACCGTGCCGCCGCCACCGCCGGTCGCCACGCCGCCACCCGTCGCCGTACCGCCGCCCGTCGCCGTGCCGCCACCCGTCGCCGGGCCGCCCCCCGGCGCCGTGCCGCCACCGGTCGCCGTACCGCCACCGGGCGCCGCGCCGCCGCCGCCAGTCGTCGTACCGCCGCCGGTTGCCG
>CAIWFK010000276.1 GCA_903911905.1 uncultured Myxococcales bacterium | reverse complement strand
TGATCATCACCCACGACCTGGGGTTGGTCGCCCGCCATGCCCACCAGGTCTCGGTGATGTACGGCGGCACGGTGGTCGAACAAGGGCCGGCCAGCGCCGTCTGCGAGCGCCCGCGTCACCCCTATACCCGGGCCCTGCTCGCGGCCCGCGCCTTCCAACCCCTGGCGGGGGTCGCCCCGTCGGCCACCGCGGTCCTGCCTGGCTGCCGCTTCGCGCCGCGCTGCCCCCGGGTCAGCCCGGCCTGTGAGGTGGCTCCGGGCTTCGACGGCGCGGTCGCCTGCTTCCACCCGGAGCCTGCGTGAGCCTTCTCGAGGCCAGCGGGGTGACGGTGCGCCTGGGTGACCGCGACGCGGTCACCGGCGTGTCGTTGAGCCTGCGTCGCGGCGAGCGGGTCGGCCTGGTGGGGCCCTCGGGCTGTGGCAAGTCGACGTTGCTGCGCGCGATGCTCGGGCTCGAGCCGCTCGCAGCCGGCACCATCACCTTCGACGGCAGGGTGGTCCACGGCGCTCCGAAGACCATGCGGCGGCGCTTTCAACCCGTGTTCCAGGACAGCCAGGCCGCGCTCGACCCCCGCTTCACGGTGGCGCAGGTGCTCGACGAGCCACTCGCGCTGCACGGGCTGCGCCGCGGTGCCGACCAGGTGGCACGGCTGCTCGCCCTGGTGCAGTTGCCATCCGACCTCGCCGCGCGTCGCCCGCGTGCGCTCTCGAGCGGGCAACGTCAGCGGGTGGCCCTGGCGCGGGCGCTGGCCTGCGAGCCCGAGCTGCTGCTGCTCGACGAACCGGTCTCGGCGCTCGACGTGATCGTCCAGGCCCAGCTGGTGGCGTTGCTCGAGGGCCTGGTGCGCGAGCGAGGGCTGGCGCTGCTGCTGGTCTCGCACGATCGCCCGGTGGTCGAGCGCCTGTGCACCCGGGTGATCGGCATGCAGGACGGCCGACTGACGGCGGAGCCGGCATGACCCCGTTCTGGCTCTCGCACCATCACCCCGACGAGCTCGATCGCTGTTGGCGGCTGGGCGGCTGGCACGTCTGTGCACGGTGCCTGGGCACCTACCCGGTGCTCGCCCTCGCGCTGGTCGCCCAGTTCGCGGAGCACGCGCCGCTGACGCACCCGCTCGATCTGCCCGTGGGCGTGGCGCTGGTGGTGCCCGCGACGCTCGACTGGGCGTGGGGTCGCTTCCACCCGCATGCCTTCGGCAACCTGTGGCGTTCGGCCACCGGCGTCGCGCTGGGACTGGGGCTGGCCCGCAGCCTGTTCATTCACCTGCAGCGGCCACTTCCCGCCGTGCTGGTGGCCCAGGGCGCGGTGGTGGGGGGCGTCACCGGGCTTGTCATTCTGGCGACTTACCTGCGACGGTGAGAGCAGGTAGATCACTCGCGCCGGCCATTCGTTCAACCCTTCAACGACGAGGAGACCGGTGGGACCGCAGACTTCCGACGAGCAATTGATGCTCGCCTTCAAGTCGGGTGACGCCCGAGCGTTCAGCACGCTCGTGGGGCGCCATCGCCAGGCGGTCTACAACTTCATCCTGCGGTACGTCGGTCACAAGGCACGCGCCGAAGACGTGCTTCAGGAGACGTGGATGAAGGTGGTGCGCAGCAGCCGGGAATACGAACCGAAGGCCCGCTTCACGACCTGGGTCTTCACCATCGCGAGGAACCTCTGCGTGGACCGCGCGCGAAAGGAAAGCTACCGGCAGACCGACTCGCTCGACGCGCCGGTCGGCGCCCCGGGTGGCGAAGAGGAAGGTCGAGAACTCGGCCAGAGCCTGCCCGACGAGGGCACGCAGGGCCCCGACCGCGCGGCCGACAACGCCCGCCTGCGCCCGCTGTTGACCCGGGCCATCGCCGCGCTGCCGGCCGAACAGCGAGAGGTGTTCCTCTTGCGCGAATACCAGGGGCTCGGCTTCAAGGAGATCGCCGAGGTCACCGGAGCGAACGAAAATACGGTCAAGAGTCGAATGCGGTACTCGCTCGAGACCCTGCGAAAGAAGCTGGCGGAAGTGGGTGTGGACGGTGAATTGATGACTGCAGACGGAAGGACCGTGGCCTGAAGATCATGACGACGGGCGTGCACCACTACGAGGACAAGCTCCTCGAGTTCGCCTACGGCGAGCTGCCGACGAGCGAGGCCGACACGGTCGACGCCCACGTGCGTGGGTGCGCCCGCTGCGCCCAGTCGCTCGCGCAGATTCGCTCGGTGCGCCAGGCGATGCAGGCGCTGCCCATGGAAGACGCGCCCCAGGCCGGCCTCGAGTCGCTGCTGGCCTACGCCGAGCAACAGGCGAAGCGCAACGCCGAGGCCGCCGCCCCGACCTCGTTCCTGGCGCGCTTCTTCTCGCCTCGCCGGGTCACTGCGTTCGGCACGGCGGCTGCGTTGATGGTGGTGGCCGTGGTCGCGTGGAAGGCGAAGGACGAGGTCGATTCACCCAGCACCATGGCGCTGCGGGCCAGCCAGGCCGAGCCCAGGCTCGAACAGAAGAAGCAGGTCGACCTCGCGCCTCCCGGGCCGCCCCCCGAGGTCGCGGCGGTGGCCGAAAAGGCGGCCGCCGCTCCTTCGCCAGCGGCCGCTGCGGGCGATCGCGGGCTGGCCCACGCGGGCAAGGCCGAGCCCTCGAAGGTCGCTCCCGATGAGGACTTCGAGGCGGCCTTCGGCGCTGCCTCGAGCTCGCTGAAGAACGAGAAGCGCAAGGCCGAGAAGCCGGCCGCGAAGAAGCTGGCCGAGTCGAAGTTGGCCGACGCCGACTCGTCGGTCGGTGGCGGCGGGGCCGCGGGCCGGCAGGGGAAGGGCGGAGCGGTGGGCGGGCTGGCCGAGGAAGAAAAGGCCAACGACTATTCGAACGCCTCGTTGCAGGGCCCCCGCACCCGCACCGCCAGCGCGGCGCCGTCCGTCGTTGCGCCTTCGCCTGCGGCGAAGGCTGATTCCCCGCGGCAGTCGTTGGCGGCGCGCGAGAAGGCCGAAGCGCCGCCGTCGCTCGCGAAGGACAACACCCCTGGCGGCGGCGCCGCGTTCGCCGACGACGTGGTCGAAGGCAAGCAGCAGCCCACCTTGCGCGACGAGCTGGCCCGCGCGAACACCGCGCAGGCCGGTGCCCGCGCCGAGCCCCGGGCGTCGAAGGAGCAGCCGGCCGAGCCAGTCGCCGCGCCCGCAGCCCCGCCGCCTGCGGTCGCCACCGTGGCAGCCCCGAAGAAGGCGTCGCTGGGCCTGTCGACGGGTGGCTCGACCCAGGGGTTCGATCAGTCGCCTGGCGACAAGCGTGGGCTCGAGCGCGCCGATGGCACGGGCTCGAACCCCGCAGATCGCCGGCGCGCCGCGCTCGAGGCCGCGCGTGACGCCTTCGCCCGAAACGATCGCCAGGGCGAGGTGCGCTCGAGCCTCGACGCGCTGGCGCTGGGCGTCACGGGGTCGGAACGGCTCGAGGCCCTGCGCCGCG
>CAIWFK010000275.1 GCA_903911905.1 uncultured Myxococcales bacterium | reverse complement strand
TCCTGCTTTCGGGAAGGGTCAACTCGAAGGACGAAGAGCGATCATGGCAACTGGTACTGTGAAGTGGTTCAACGATGCGAAGGGCTTTGGCTTCATCACGCAGGACGGCGGCGGTGAAGACGTTTTCTGCCACCACACGGCCATCAACATGGACGGGTTCCGCACCCTCCAGGAAGGCCAGAAGGTAGAGTTCGACGTGACCCGTGGGCCGAAGGGCCTGCAGGCGCAGAACGTTCGCGCGGTCTGATTCGCGCGTAACCAGACACCGCAGCACCGCGGCCCGCGCCTCATAACGTGTTCCGCATCGCGACCCGGCCGGGGGGAGACTTGGCCGGGTCGACGTGTCTTTGAAACCGATTGCCTTCGCCCCAGCTGCCGTCGAAGGTGCGCGGCCATGATGCCCCCGCTCTCGATGACCCTGCTGCTGGCGCTCGCTCCCGCCCAGGTGGCGACGATCAAGGCCGAACTGGTGAAGAAGCACGGCGAGGCCGCCCGGGCCCGCATCGATCGCGGCGTCGATCAGGTGGCGTCGCTGTGGCGCACCGAAGACGGCGACCTCGGGGCCTTCGCGCTCGAGCACTTCGTGTCCGACCCCGCCGCGCTCGACGTCACCTTCGAGCGCTTCGAGACCAACTTCGAGCAGCTCGACGGCCACTTCACCGAGATCGGCCGCGAGCTGCGTCGACCCACCGACCTCGACCTGGGTGACCTGCAGAAGGTCGACCCGCTCTTCACCGCCTTCGACGCCTCGGCGCACCTCACCGACGACCTCTTCGATTCGAAGCTGGCCTTCGTGGCGCTGCTCAACTTCCCCCTCACCACGCTCGAGCAGCGGCTGACCGACGGCAAGACCTGGTCGCGCCGGCAGTGGGCCGAGGCCCGGTTGACCGCCCGCTTCGCCCGCCGCGTACCGGCTTCGGTGCAGCAGCAGATCTCGGCCTCGCAGGCCGCCGCCGACCTCTACATCGCCCAGTACAACGTGTGGATGCACCACGTGCTGGCCCAGAACGGTGCGCGGCTCTTCCCCAGGGGAAAGCGGCTGATCAGTCACTGGAACCTGCGCGACGAGCTCAAGGCCAACTACGCCGACGCCGATGGGCTGGCCCGGCAGCGCACCATCGTGAAGATCATGGACCGCATCGTCACCCAGACCATTCCTGCGGCGGTCATCGACGACCCGAAGGTCGACTGGAACCCGTTCACCAACGCCCTGACCGTCACGCCTGCCGCCGAGCTCGAGGCCGATGCCCCGAAGAAGAGCGCCAGCACCGCCACCACGCCCGAAGCCGACGTGCGCTACCGCACGCTCTTCGCCAACTTCGCCGCGCAGCGCCGCGCCGACCCGTTCTCGCCTTCTGCGCCCACCGCCGTCGAGCGAGCCTTCAGCCAGGGTGCCGAGATGCCCGAAGCGCGGGTCAAGGCGCTGCTCACCGAGGTGCTCACCAGCCCTCACGTGGCCACCATCGCCGCGTTGATTCAGCAGCGGCTGGGGCGCCCGCTCGAGCCCGCCGACCTCTGGTTCAACGGGTTTCTGCCCCGCGGCAGCGTGCCCGAGAGCGAGCTCGACGCGAAAGTGCGCGCGAAGTACCCGACGCCCGAGGCCTTCGCGAAGGACATTCCTCGAATCTTGAAGGCGCTGGGCTTCTCGGCCGAGCGCGCGGCGTACCTGGCCGAGCGCATCAAGGTCGACCCGTCACGCGGCGCCGGCCACGCGCTGCAGTCGGCCCGGCGCGGCGACTTCCCCCACCTGCGTACCCGCGTCGAGAAGGACGGGATGAACTACAAGGGCTACAACATCGCGGTGCACGAGCTGGGGCACAACGTCGAGCAGGTGTTCTCGCTCTACGACGTCGACCACACGCTGCTCGCCGGCGTGCCCAACACCGCCTTCACCGAAGCCATCGCCTTCGTCTTCCAGGCCAAGGACCTCGAGCTGCTGGGCCTGGGCACGCCCGACGCCGAGCAGGAGCGCCTGCGCGTGCTCAACGATTTCTGGATGACGTGGGAAATCGCCGGCGTGGCGCTGGTCGACATCGGCGTCTGGCATTGGATGTACGAGCACCCGAAGGCCACCCCGGCGCAATTGCGCGAGGCCACCGTGCAGCTCTCGCGGCAGGTGTGGAACCAGTACTACGCGCCCGTGCTCGGCCAGAAGGACGTGGCGATTCTGGGCATCTATTCGCACATGATCAGCTACCCCATGTACCTGTTCAATTACCCGCTCGGGCACCTGATCTCGTTCCAGATCGAAGAGCAGATTCGCAAGACCGGCGCCATCGGCCCCGAGATCGAACGCATGACGAAGGTCGGCTCGATCGCCCCCGACGCGTGGATGGTGCAGGCCTCGGGCGAGCCGGTCAGCGCGGGCCCGCTGCTGCGCGCCACCGCCGCTGCGCTCTCGGCGAAGTGATCACCGAGCGGGCAAGCACGCTCTCGCAGGTCACGCAATTTTCAGGGAAACGCGGCCTGGTTTTTTGACCGAGCTGATCAGGCACGTACCCTTCGCAACACCTCGCCGCAGTCCGCAACAGGGCTGATGACGGGGCAACGCGAAGCTTTGGAGCCCGACATGAACCAGCGCAAGAACGACCGCGTGTCTCTCGACATCTACCTCAACAAGTACGTCGCCGGTGTCCCCTATATGGCGCGCACGTCGGACATTTCGCGCGAAGGTGTGGGCCTGGCCCACCTCATCGAGCCCAACATGGCCGGCAAGCGGGTGGGCCTGCAGTTCCAGTTGCCCGGTTCAGAAGAGGTCATCTACGCGGAAGGAGAGGTGGTTCGCGAATGGTGTGATCTCGATCACAACGAAGAAGGGTCGGGGGTGCGCTTCACCCTGTTGACCGAACGTCACAAGAAGATGATCGAGCAGTTCGTCGGCCGCGCGTCGTGAAGCTTCGGCGCGCCGTTTCGTAGTACGGTTCGCGGCAGCCGTTTTCGAAGGTCTGCTTGGGGGGCATCGAACCGTGAATCG
>CAIWFK010000274.1 GCA_903911905.1 uncultured Myxococcales bacterium | reverse complement strand
CGACGGCGACGGCGACGACGCCGACGAGCACGTATGGGTGACCCGCTACTTCGGCGTACCCGAGCAGAACTCGCTGACGGGCCACCTGCTCGAGGTCGACCCCGTGGCTGCGGTGGTTTTGCGCGACGTGGCCTTGCGCGGCGCGGACGTGGTCGGCGAAACCTGGTGCGCGCCCAACCTGCTGACGGCGGTGGTGACGGGTGATGGCTCGCTGTTGGGCTCGGGCGTGCCGCGCGGTCACCTGGCGGTGGCAGTGGCCTTTCAATGCGTGCCGCTGACGCAGGGGGTGGCCACCGTCGCCGACTTCAGCAGCGCGGTCGCGGTCTACGACCCGGCGCTGGGGGCCTTCAGCGAACACGGCTTCGTGGTGTCCGCGCCGGACGTCGCCGACCTCACCTTCAGTCGCCGCGGGCTGATGCTGCTTTCCCGCGGCAACGCGCTGCTGGTCGAACACCTGACCTCGCCCAGCACCTTCTCGCAGGTGAGCACGCTCTCGCCGTGCGCGTCGTCGATGGGCCCGGGACCGTACGGCGGCGGGCCGTCGGGGCCCACGCAGCCCATTCGCTCCGGTTGCACCAGCGTCGTGCCCGACATCGGCACCCAGGCCGGCGTGCCCGGCGTTCCCACCGGCCTGGTGGCGCTCGACGACGGCGCGGCGGTGGTCGACCGCACCAACGACTCCCTCTGGTTCGACACCGACACCGAGACCCAGCGCCTGGGCCTGCGCGACGCGAACGCCGCGCCCGCCTTCACCGAGTCGACCGAACGCCAGGGGCGGCTGCACTTCTTCACCGCGCTGGGGCGCTGGAGCACGCCCTCCACGCCGGTCTCGTGTGGCGCGTGCCACCCCGACGGCTTGACCGACGGGCTGACCTGGAACTTCGGCAGCGGGCCCCGCCAGACCATCGCGCTCGACGCGGCCTTCGCCAAACACGACCCGAGCGACCACCGCGTGCAGAACTGGTTGGCGGTGGCCGACGAAATCAGCGACGTCGAGAACCTGGTGCGCACCGAAATGGGCGGCCTGGGCGCGCTCACCACCGTCGAGGCCACCAACACCGAGAAGCCGATTCCGCTCGATCGCGCGGTGCCCGCCCTGGGGTGTTCGACCCGAAACGACGCGCTGTCGGGCTCGTCGATGGACCTGGTGAGCCGCTCGGCGGTAGACGACTGGCGCACCATCACCTCGTGGGTGCAGCACGTGCCGAGCACGCTCGCGCCGACCAGGCTCGACGCCGCGCTGGTGGCCCGGGGTCGCTCGGTCTTCGAAGCCGCGGGCTGCGCGCAGTGTCACGGTGGCCCGAAGTGGACCGTCAGTCGCGTGCCCTACCTGCCCTCGGCGGCGCTCAACGGCTCGCAGGTGGGCGCGACCGGAGATCCAGCCAGGCCCTCGGGGTTGCGGCTGATGGCGCGCCAGAAGCAGGGGCCCTTCAACCACGACGTGCTCGAGGTCGACGTCGAGCACGTCACGCTCCCCGATGGCACGCAGGGGGTTCGCGGCGGCGAGCGGCTGACCTGCGTACTTCGCGACGTGGGGACCTTCGTCGAGGCCGACGCGCGCGAGCGCACCAAGACCGGCGCCATCGCCGCGGGCGCGCTGGGCTACAACCCGCCGTCGCTGCTGGGGCTGTTCACCAGCGCGCCGTACTTCCACGCAGGCCAGGCGCTCACCTTGACCGACGTGTTCTCGGCGCGCTTCCAGGCGCACACCCGGGCCGGCAACCCGACGCAGCCGCCGCTCGACGCGACGCAGGTCGACGCGCTGGTTGCCTTCCTCTCGAGCATCGACCAGCACACGCCGACCTTCGCGGTACCTCCCGACGCCGAGCTGTGCACGCCGCACTGAAACCCCGACTGACACCGAGGCCGGGTGAAAAGCGCTACAACCGGCACCGGTGAATCGTGAGCTGACGACGGCAGCGGTGGGCGCGCTCTTTGCGCTGATGATCGCGCGGCGCGCGAAGCGCACGTTCGGGCGCCAGGCGCTCACCCTGCGTCACCTCGTACCCCGCCTGATCCTGCTGCCGCTGGTGTGCGCGCTGGTGCTCTTGAGCTGGCCGGTCGCCGAGGCGTTGTTGGCCGCGCTCCTCGGCGCCGGGCTGGGCTCCGCGCTGGGGTGGGTGGGGTTCCGCCTCACGGTCTTCGAAACGACGCCCGAGGGCGAATTCTACCGCCCCAACGGCTGGGTCTCGGCGTTGGTGATGGCGCTCTTCCTCGGGCGACTGGCGATGCGCGCTTCGGTCATCGCCGCGGCCAGCGCCGGCGAGGGCTTCCAGCCAGGCGCGGTGCCGCGCAGCGCCCTCACCACTGGCATCATCTTCTTCGTCGCCTCGCAGGCCGTCAGCTCGTCGGTGTGGTTGCTGCGGGAGCGGGGTCGGCGCATGAAGGCCCGCTCATGAACGCGCTCACGCTCGTCACCGCTCTCACCGTCGGCATCATCGGCGGTGTCGACTCGACCGCCGCCACCGACGACGCCGCGGTCTGCATTCTGGCCGACACCCTGCCCATCTGCTCGGGCGTGCTGGTGGGCGTGCGCACGGTGCTGACCGCTGGGCACTGCGTGAACCCGCTGGGCTCGCTGGCGACCTACGCCATCGGCATCGGGCCCGACTGCAGCCACCCCCGCGTGCGCATCGCCATCGCGCAGATGCAGGCCCACCCGCAGTACACGGCGATGGGCAAGCCCTTCGACCTGGGGCTGGCGCAACTGAGCGCCGACGCGCCCTCGTCGGTGACGCCCTTCGAGGTGGCGAGGCTCACGCTCGACCAGTCGGCGGTCGGGCAGCCCATTCGGCACCTGGGCTACGGCACCAGCCAGGAGTTCCCGATGTCGGGCTGGGGCACGCGGCGCACGGTGAGCCACCCGGTGCTGCGGTTGGACGACGACTTCCTCTGGTCGGGAGATGCGACCCACAACACCTGCACCGGTGACTCGGGCGGCCCGGTGCTGGTGGGCGACCAGGTCATCGCGGTGGTGAGTGACGGGCCCGACTGCCATTCGGCCTCGGCCGACCAACGGCTCGACGTGGGGCTGACCTGGCTCGAGGCGACGCGAACCTCGTGGGAACCCGCGCCGACGCCTTCACCTGCTGCGAAGACCGGCTGCACCAGCGCGCCCGAGCTGGGCCCGGTCGCGCTGGCGCTGGTGCTGCTGCGGCGCCGTGGTCAGTCGCGCAGGTAGTGGCAGGTGTACCCGTTGGGGTGCTTGACCAGGTAGTCCTGGTGGTAGTCCTCGGCCTTCCACCACTTCGAGAACGCGGCGATTTCGGTCACCACCGGCTTCTTCCACTTGCCCGACGCGTCGACCTTCGTCTTCACCTCGGCGGCGGTGGTCTTCTGGGCTTCGCTGGTGAAGAAGATGGCTGAGCGGTACTGCGTGCCCACGTCGTTGCCCTGGCGGTTGAGCGTGGTCGGGTCGTGCATGCGGAAGAACCACTTCTCGAGCAGCTCGGCGTAGGTCAGCTTGCGCGGGTCGAAGACCACCTTCACCGCTTCGGCGTGGCCCGACTTCGAGTCGTGGGTGTCGTCGTACTTCGGGTTCTCGAGCCAGCCACCGGTGTAGCCAGCCTCGGTCTCGAGCACGCCCGGAATCTTGCGCAGCAGGTCTTCCATGCCCCAGAAACAGCCGCCCGCCAGGTAGGCGGTTTCGGTGGTGGGTTGGGCTGCGGTGGTGGTGTTCATGGCGTCGGGTTTCTCCTGTTTGACGGTGGGGAACAAGGCGGCATACGCGCCCAGGCCGTTGGCCTCGAGCTTCGAGGCGGGCACGAACTTCAGCGAGGCAGAATTGATGCAGTAGCGCAGGCCGCCGCGGTCGCGTGGCCCGTCGTCGAAGACGTGGCCCAGGTGCGAATCGCCCTGCTTGCTGCGCACCTCGACCCGCAGCATGCCGAAGGCGAAGTCCTTCTTCTCGACCACGTTGGGGGCGATGGGCTTGACGAAGCTGGGCCAGCCGGTGCCCGACTCGAACTTGTCGGTCGACGAGAAGAGCGGCTCGCCCGAGACCACGTCGAGGTAGACGCCGGGCTCGTGCTGGTCCCAGAAGGCATTGCGGAACGGTGGCTCGGTGCCCGCTTCCTGGGTGACGTGGAACTGCTCGGCGGTCAGCTGCTTCTGGAGCTGCTCGCGCGGGGGTTTGACGAAGTTCACGTGGTCCTCGCTCTTCGGGTGGGCAGCCGTCTGGGCCAGCGTCAGCAGCAGCAGAATGGGCGTCATGTCATCGGGCAGTACGCAGCATGGGGCGCTCCCGTTTCCCCGCCAGGCCCGAAACCGGCGCAACGCCCTGATTGTGTCGGGTTGCGCGCCCCCGCCATACAGTCAGGCCCATGGCGACCCTGGCCGAACCGATGCGCGCGCAGCTCCCCGTGGTGGGCAGCGCTCACCCTTTTCTCGTGACCCGCGTGTTCTGCGTGGGCCGCAACTATGCGGCGCACGCGCGCGAAATGGGCGCCGACGTGCGCGAGCCGCCCTTCTTCTTCATGAAGCCCTCGGTGGCCGTGGTCGACGCGAGCAGGCCCACGTCCATCAGCTACCCGCCGAAGACCAACGACCTGCAGCACGAGGTCGAACTGGTGGTGGCCATCGGCACCGGAGGCCGAGATCTCGACCCGGCGCGGGCGCTCGAGCACGTCTACGGCTACGCCATCGGCCTCGACATGACCCGTCGCGACCTGCAGCGCCACGCGAAGGACAAGGGGCAGCCGTGGGAATTCGCCAAGTCGTTCCTCGGCTCGGCGCCCATCGGCGCCATCCACAAGGTCAGCGAGGTGGGCCACCTTCGGGAAGGTGCCATCTCGTTGAGCGTCAACGGCCAGGTGCGCCAGTCGTCGAACCTCTCGCAGATGACCTGGTCGGTCGCCGAGTGCCTCGCGCAGTTGTCGGCCTACGACGCGCTGTTGCCCGGAGACCTGCTGATGACCGGTACCCCCGAAGGCGTGGGCAAGGTGGTGCGGGGCGACGTGATGCGCGGGCAGATCGCCGGGCTGGCCGACCTGGCGGTGGCCATCGCCCCCTGAGACGGGGTCGTCACACGTTCGCCTACAATGTCGCACTGCAGCAAAAACCGAGTGACCCCGGTGGTTTGACAAGCACGCACACTTTCGCGCATGGTGTCGCCCGTTGTCGCACCCGCCGGAGGTGTTCAGTGCCCGCAGCCGAGAAGCGCGTCTTCCCCCGAGTGAGCGTTACGCTGACCGCGCACTGCCGAATCGGCAATCGCTTCGTTCGAGACGCGGTGGCAGACCTCTCGGAAGGCGGGCTGTACCTCAAGACGCGCGAGCCGGCGCGTGAAGGCACGCCGGTGCGGGTGGCCATCGCGCTGCCCTTCACCGATGGCCCGCGCTTCTGCACCCTGGTGGGCAGCGTGGCGCGCATCGACCGAGACGCGCGGGGTTCGCTCAAGGGCCTGGGCGTGTCGTTCGAGGGCACCGAAATCGCCACCCTCGACCGGCAGGCGCTCAACGGCTTCCTCGAGAAGAACCGCAGCCGCGCGGCCTGAATCGAATCAGTCGACCGCGACGCCCGAGACCGAGTGCCGGTAGATGAAGATGCGCTCGGTGTTGGTGCGGTTGTCGGCCGGCACCACGAAGAAGCCCACCCCCGGCTTGCGGAAGTCCTTCGAGAAGCCCGCCACCTGACGCCCGTCGCGGAAGGTGACGCGCACCTTCGAACCTTCGGTCGGAGGCGAGCGCGAGCCCGGCGCCAGCATGAAGAACACGGCCTTCACCCGCCCGCGCGGAATCGACTCGGTCGACTCGGCGCCGGTATGCAACACCACCTGGTCGGCGGCGAGATCGGCGTCGCGAATCGAGCCGCGCTTCACGCCGCCTTCCATGGTGTGGAGGATGACGCGGTGCTCGCCCGGAATGGGGGTCGGTACCTCGACGATGTGTGAGGGGTCGAAGGCCGGCAGCTTGGTCTGGGTGACGGGTGGGCGCGGCATCAGGCCCGAGGGCGAGCTGCGGAGGCCCGGGTCACCCAGCGCAGGCTGCGAGCCGGTCGGCGTGGTGCGAACGCTGGGGTCACCGAGCGCAGGCATCAGGCCCGAGGGCGAACTCCGAGTGGCGCCCGGCGGCGGTATGCTGGGAATGGGGGCGGCCACCTGGGGAGCGATGGGCGGAACCCGCACGCTCGGCTGAGGCGGTGAGCTCAGCGGCGGAACGACCGGGCGCTGTGGCACCGGGCTCGGTTCCGACACCGCGACGCCCCACGAGTCCGCCGCGGGCTCGGCGCTTCCCGGCTCGTCGGGCACCACTTCGCCCTGGAGCACTTCGCCTTGAATGACGTCGCCCTGAATGACCTCGCCCTCGAGCGCGTCATCGAGCTCGACCCCGCGGCCGTCGCCCTGCCACGCTTCGCCGGTCGAGGTCAGCGCCTCGTGCGCGATGAAGTCGACGTTGCTGGCCAGCTCGAGCTTCTGGTCATCGAAGCCTTGAGACGCCGTCTCGACCGTGCCGGTGGCGAGCGCGGCCGCCGAGCCCGATTCGACCACGAAGTCGCCGAGGTCGGTGTCGATCTCCACTCCCTGCGACGGCGCAGCCTCGCTCGGCTGGTTCCAGCCGACGAAGTCCGAGGTGCCGGCCAGGTTCACCTGGTCGTCGGGGCTTCCCGAGAGCTCGGCCTCGACCACCGTGGCCTCGAGTGGAGGCGCTTCCTGGGTCGCTTCGACCACTGGCACGTCGGCCCACTCGTCGGCGACGGCGCTGACCACGGGCGCTGCGGGCTCGGCAGGGCCCCACGGGTCGTCGGCCACGGGCGGTGCGGCGACGGGAGCCGCAGCGGGTGCGGGAGCGGCGGCCGGCACGTCCCAGTTGCTCGCCAGCACCACGTCGCCCGCACCGTCGTCGTCGTTCGACCAGCCGCCAGTCTCGAAGGCTGGCTCGGCGGTCGGTTCGGGCACGCTGTCCCACGACGGAAAGACGTCGGCCTGGCGCAACGCCTCGGGCAGCGCCCTGGCGGGCGACACCTTCGCAGGCGGCTCGAAGGTCTGGGGCTCGAAGGTGGGAATCGGAGCCGGGTCGGGCGGCAGCGCGAGCACGTCGAAGGCCGACGGCGACGACGCGACCGGCTTCGCGGGAAGCCGCTCGGGTTCGACGTGCGCGACGAGCGGCTCGGGCTCGGCACTCACCTCGAAGGGCGCGTCGACCTCGCCGAGGAGCGGAGCCGCGGCTGGCGCGGGTGCCGCGGGCTCGTCGAACGAGCCGAACGACACCTCTTCGACCGGAGCGCTGGCAACCGGCTCTGGCTCGAACGCCGTGGCGACGGGCGCGGGCTCGAACGACACCGGCTGGGCAGTCACTTCAACGTCGAGGGTCGCGGGAGGGGCGAGCTCGGCCTCGAAGGTCGGCTCGGGCATCACCGTCGGCTCGGGCTCGAACGACACCGGCTGGGCAGTCACTCCAACGTCGCTGGTCGCGGGAGGGGCGAGCTCGGCCTCGAAGGTCGGCTCGGGCATCACCGTCGGCTCGGGCTCGAACGAGACCGGCTCGGCAGTCACTCCGACGTCGAGGGTCGCGGGCGCGGCATCGAAGGTCGGCTCGGGCTCGAACGAGGCGGGCGGGGCGTCGAGCTCGGGGAGCATCGGCGAGACGACGCTGACTTCCTGCGTGGGGGCGCGGTCCGCCTCGTCGAACGACCCCGGGGCCGCGAGCGCGGGCACCTCGTCGGTGTCGACGTTGGGCTCGAAGGACGGCACCTCGAGCGGTGTGGCCGCGCGGGGAGCGTCGATCGCGAGCTCGGGCACCTCGGCGGTGATGGACTCGGCCGCCGGAGGGGCCTCGAGCACCGGTACCGCGACCTCGGTGACCGTCGCAGCGCGGTGCACTGGCACCACCGGCTCCGGGGCGATGGTGACCGGCTGGGCCGGCGCATCGAAGCTCGGCATCTCGAGCAGCGGGAACGACGGGGTCGACTTCGACGGAATCGGAGCCGGCGGCGCGCTGGGCGGGAAGAACGGCTTGGGAACGAAGGGAATCTTCACCTCGGCCGGCGCGGGCTTGAGCTCGAGCCGGGGCGGGGGAATCGGCGAGAGTGCGGGCAGCTCGGGCTCGTCGTCGAACGAGAGCGCGTTGCGCAGGTCGGCCACCGGGTCATCGGGCACCGAGCTCGGCAGCGGTGCGGGCGCCGGGTTCACCTTGCGCGCGGGCGGAGAGGAGAGCGGAATTTCCACGACCTCTTCGTCGTGAATTTCCATCACGTCGTCGGCCATTGCCTCGGGCGTCGAATTGCTCGAGCTGAACGGGGCGACCGGCGCCCGCGCCAGGTGCTGTTCCACCGGCGCTGGAGCCACCGGAGCGGCGATGGGCGCGGGTGGGGGCGCCCAGGCCGTGGGCGGGGCAGGGGGCTCGACCGGAGCGGGCGCGGCCGGAGCGGCGGCCCAGGCTTGCTGCTCGGCGGGCACCTGCTGGGGCCACTGCGGTTGCACCCATTGCTGGGTCTGCGGGTCCCACTGCGGCTGGGGCGCGGGCGCGGTCGGCACCCACTGGCCCTGCTGGTCGTAATAGCCCTGCGGTTGCGGTGGGTAGGCCCACTGCTGCGGCGGCGCCTGGTAGTACTGCCCGGTGTTGGGGTCGAAGTACGGCTGCTGCGGCGCCTGCGGCGGGTACTGGTACCACTGCCCGTCGGGCCCGTAATAGCCCTGCGGCTGCGGCGGGTAGTACCCCTGCCACTGGCCAGGCTGACCACCCCAGACCTGCGGGTCGTAGCCCTGCGGCGCGTACGGGTACCAGTTGCCGTCGGGCCCGTAGTAGCCCTGAGGTGCCGCTTGCGCGGCCGCAGCCGCTTCGGCGCTCAGGTCGACGCCCAGTGAGGCCGCAAGCTCCTGCCACCGCTGATCCTCAGCCGGCGTCAATCCCGTGGTCTTTCGCTTCTCGTCGAGAAAGCGAAATTCAATCGCCGCCTGAGTGTCCGACATACGTAGGTTGTACGAGCTTACAAGCCCCCGCGCCCGGTGCGGAAATTCCTTGTCGGGCTTTCAACCCTTCAAGTCGTTGACAACTTCCGCGTCGAGGTCTGCCACTTCCTGCCCGTAGTGGTCCTTGAGGGCCACGGCGAAGCTCTTGCCCCTGCCGCAGTCGCGGATCAGCTCGATCACCTCGGCGATGCCCCGCTTGTGCACCAGCACCTTCACCGCCGAGGCCGCGAAGGCGTAGGCGAGCGCCGGGTTGCTGGTGTTGACCAGCGCTTCGTGGGCCATGGTGGTCAGCGAGGGCAGCGAGCCGTTGTTGGCCTGCTGCTTGAGCGCGGTGGCCGCCCGGCCGGTGGCACCCTCGTGCCCCTGGAACTGCCATTCGGTGTACTCGGCCAGCCCCTCGTTGAGCCAGATGGGCACGTTGGGGTCGGGGTGGAACGAGGCCAGCTCGTCGATGACGGCGTGGGTGTACTCGTGCACCAGCACCGCCTGGTTCTGCGGGTTGATTTCGGCCGTGTCGTTCATGCGAATCGCGCTCGCCGAATAGAAGCCGGCGATGCGCTGCGCGTACTGGGGCCCGTGGTGCAGCTCGAACTCGGCACGCGAGTAGAGCACCACGTCGGTCGGCGTCTGGCGCGCGACCCCCAGCACCCGCTCGGCCGCCTGCCGCGCCGTCTCGAGCGCGGCCTGCACCGTGCCCTCGAACTCCGCGCGCTGACCAAAGTCCTTCTGGTTGTTGAAGTAGCGGAAGCGGAAGTACTGGTTGGCGCGAACTCGACGGCCCTCGGAATCGACGCTCGACTCGTAGCCCAGCGTACCAGTCGACGGCGGCGGGCCCCGCCCGACCACGTCCGAAGGTGCCGGAGGCGGCTGCGCGTCGTCTGGCGCTCGTCGCCCGCCCTTGCGCGGAATGGGCGCGGGCTCGTCGGTCGCGGGCCGCTCGGCGGCGCCTTCCCTTCCCTTGCTGCCCAGTTGCTTGAGCACCGCCTGCGCGTCGGCCCACTCGGGCGCCTTCTTCGGAATCTTCGCCAGCACGCCGCGGGCGCCGGCCTCGTCACCTTCTGCGGCGAACAGTCGCCCCAGCTCGAGCGGGAAGCGCAGGTCCTTCGGGAACTTCGTCATGCCGTCGCGGAACGAGGTCTCGGCCGCGGCACGCTGCTCGGTGCGCAGGCCCGAGAGCCCGGTGCAATACAGCCCTTCGGCGGTGGGCTCGAAGACCACCGACTTTTCACCCAGCGAATTGGCCAGCACCGCGTCGTCGGCCAGCAGCGCGGCGCAGCCGGCGGACAGCGCCTTCGCCAGCCGTGGCAGGTCGCCCTTCGCGTACGAGGCAGGAGTGGCGGTGGCGAAGGCCAGGTAGAGGTCTTCCCACTGCTTGTCCTTCACCATCGCCTCGGCTTTGGCGGCAGTCGGGGGCGGGGTCGGAGCGGCGCACAGCAGCGCCAGGGCCAGCAGGGTCATGGGGCGCTCGTCAGAAGTCCCAGCGGGTGAGGATGCGGTTGAAGTCTGCCAGCTCTTCGCGCTTCTTGCCCTTCTCGCCCAGGGAACTGACCAGCTTCTCGTTGATGGCGGCCAGTCGCTTGCTCATGACCTGGGCCAGGTTGGCCACCACCTTGAGTGCCGCCACGTGGTCGGCCTTGAGCAGCTTCTGCACCCGCTTGCTGGGCACCTTGAGCAGCTTCACGTCTTCGCCAGCGGTGGCGGTGGCGCTGCGGGGCTCGCGTTCGTCGACCAGCGTCATTTCGCCGACCACCGAGTGCCGACCCAGCGTCGCCAGTTCGACGCCCTTGCGCGAGACGACCACCGAGCCCTCGAGAATGACCAGCAGCGCGTCGCCCTCGTCACCCTCGCGGAAGAGCACCTTGCCCCTGGGCTCGTTGACCTCGAGCGCGACCTCGAAGAACTCGGCGGCCTCCGGAACGGTGAGCCCTCCGAAGATGGGAATCTGCACCAGCTTCTTCACCAGCTGCGTCGAAATGGCCATCGCGTGCCCCCAGTCGTCTCGTGCGGAATGAAATGAAACCCGAAGCCCCGTGTCAGCGTCAGATGCCGCGCAGGACGGTGGCCTTGCCCACCCGGCCGATGGCCAGCACGTAGGCGCTGGTGCGCAGCGGCAGGTTGCGGGAGCGGCTGATCTGCCCGACCTTCTCGTAGGCGTCGCGCATGGTGCGCTCGAGCTCGCCGTTGACGCGCTCCTCGTCCCAGGTGACGTGCTGCAGGTTCTGCACCCATTCGAAATAGCTGACGGTCACGCCGCCGGCGTTGGCCAGAATGTCGGGCACCACCAGCACGCCCTTCTGCTCGAAGACTTCGTCGGCCTCGGGGGTGCACGGGCCGTTGGCGCCCTCGAGCACGATGCGGGCCCGCACGCCCTCGGCGATGGAGCGGGTGAGCACGCCGCCCACCGACGCCGGCACCAGCACGTCGCAGTCGCAGGTGAGCACCTCGTCGCCCGAGCACGGCGCCCCGCCGGTGAAGCCCTTGACGGTGCCCTGCCGTTTGACGTGCTCGAAGAGCGCCGCCACGTCGAGGCCGCGCGGGTTCACCACGCCGCCGTGCACGTCGCTGACCGCCACCACCAGCCCGCCGTCGGCCGAGAAGAGCCGCGCGCTGTGGCTGCCGACGTTGCCGAAGCCCTGAATGGCGAAGCGGGTGCCGGTCATGGGCAGCCCGACGTCCTTGAGAATTTCGCGGCACACGAACAGCAGCCCTCGCGCGGTGGCCGCTTCACGCCCGCGGCTGCCGTACAGCTCGAGCGGCTTGCCGGTCACCACCGCCGGGGAATGGCCGTGGTAGCGGGAGTACTGGTCCATGATCCACGCCATGACCTGGGGGTTGGTGTTCATGTCGGGCCCGGGAATGTCGCGGGTGGGCCCGATGATGTCCTGCACCTGGTCGACGTACTTGCGGGTCAGCCGTTCGAGCTCCTTGAGCGAGAGGGTCGACGGGTCGACCGCGATGCCGCCCTTGGCCCCACCGTAGGGCAGGTTCACCACCGCGGTCTTCCAGGTCATCAGCGCGGCCAGCCCCAGCATGCTGTCGTGGTCGACGTCGGGGTGGAAGCGCAGGCCTCCCTTCATCGGCCCGCGCGCGTTGTCGTGCTGCACGCGGTAGCCCTGGAAGGTGCGGATCTCGCCCGAGTCGAGCTCGATGGACACCTGCACCTTGACCTCGCGAATCGGGCTCGAGAGCAGCGTCTCGATTCGCTCGCCCACGTCCATGATGCGGGCGGCCTTCTTGAAGTAGCGCATTGCGGCTTCGGCAGAACTCATGTGCGCGGACGATAGGGCTGTGCGTAGCATGCAGTCCATGATTCGCGTCGCGGGGCTGTTGCTGGCTGTCGCACTCTGCAGTGGTTGTGGCACGAGCCAGGTCTCGGCCTGTCAGCCCTCGAACTGTGCCGGGTGCTGCACCGCCCAGGGGCAGTGTCTGGCCACCTCGGCCCAGGCCTTCGACAGCTGCGGGGCCGGGAGCGCTGGCAGCGCCTGCCACGTCTGTCTGCCCGGGCAGACCTGTGCCGGCAACCAGTGCACCGCCTCGTCGGACGGCGGCCTCATCGACGACGGCGGCATCGAGTGTGGGGCGCTCGGCCAGGCCTGCTGCATGGGCACCACCTGCACCGACGGCACGTCGACCTGCTTTCGCGGGGTGTGCACGTCGGCGACCGATTCGGGCCAACCGCCCTGCGGGCAGGTCGGCCAGGCGTGCTGCGCGGGCAGTTGCACGGCCCCGGCCCGATGCCAGGGTACCCAGTGCGTGGCGGCAGGGGTCGACGCCGGCGTGGTCGACGCCGGGGTGCCGCTCAAGCCGACCGGCGCGGCGTGCCAGGTGTCGAGCGAGTGCCTCGACGGGCTGTGCCAGATCATTGGCTTCCCCATGGGCCTGTGCACGAAAGGCTGCACCACCTCGGCCGACTGCGTGGCGGGGACCCAGTGCGGCCGCAACCCCACCAGCAACGGCCCGCCGAAGGTCTGCCTCACGCAATGCACCGCCCCGGCGACGGCACCCGGTGGCTGTCGCACCGGCTACGTGTGCGACCACAACGCCGACACCTCGGGCGTGCCGGTGTGCTTCCCGGCGTGCGTCACCAGCTTGAGCTGCAGCGGCGCGCCGACCTGTGACTCGCGGGGGTTCTGCTGCGGCGCGGTGGGCGCGGCGTGCTGCGAGGGCAGCACCTGCCCGGCCTCGAGCACCTGCACCAACGGGTACTGCGTGAGCGCGAGCTGCGGCGGCGTCGGGCAGGCCTGCTGCAGCGGCAACACCTGCCAGGGGCAGACGGTGTGCTCGGGCACCAGTTGCGTGGCCTGTGGCGGGCTGAACCAATCGTGTTGCTCGGGCAGCGTGTGCACCGCAGGCTCGTGTCAGGCCGGCACCTGCGGCGCCTGTGGCGGGCTCAACCAGCCGTGCTGCGCGGGCAACTCGTGCACCTCGGGGACCTGCCAGGCGGGGACCTGCCAACTGCACGCCACCGGAGGCAGCTGCACCGCCGGGCCCGACTGCGCCGGCGGCACGTGCCTGGCGCAGAGCGGCGCCATCTACACCGGTGGGTACTGCTCGCAGACCTGCTCGGGCACCGCCGGCTGCGCGGCCGGGTCGGCCTGTTCGAGCTACCTCATCGCCGGGCAGTCGCTGTGCATGCAGACCTGCACGTGGACCGGTGGCCAGAGCACCTGTCGCGCCGGGTACGTGTGCGACCGCTACCTGCTCAATTCGCTGGGTGACGCGGCGGCCTGCCTGCCCGCGTGCACCACGGCCACCGACTGCCCTGGCGGGGGCATTCAATGCTCGGGCGGCTTCTGCTGCGGCGCGAGCCAGTTCCGGTGCTGCAGCGGCAACACCTGTCCGGTCAGCGGCACCTGCCAGGCCAATGGGTACTGCGGGTGAGCGACCCTTCCCGAGACGAACGCGCGCCGCTGTTGGCGCTGGGGCGGCGGGTCAAGGCGCTGCGCGAGACCTTGCGACTGACCCAGGAGGAGTTCGCCAACCGCTGCGGCATCTCAGTCTCGTTCGCCTCGCTGCTCGAACGCGGAGAGCGCAGCCCCAGCTACGAGACGCTGCTGATGATTTCCCGCGCGCTCGACGTTCCGGTGGCCGAGCTGTTTCGCGAAGGCACTGCGCTCGAGCCGCAAGACCCGTCGCACGCGCGGTTGCTCGACTTCGCCCGCAAGGCCCACCTGTCGCGACAGCAGATCGACCGGTTCGTGGCGGTCGGTCACGCCATGTTCGGCATCGAGCGCGAGAACTCGAGCGACCGCGCTCCGCGTTGCGCGGTCGAGGGCTGCGACCGGCCGGTGCTGGCCCGTGGGCTGTGTGCGCCGCACTACCACCGCGCCCGTCGCGCCCGCCTGCAGGACGACGGAGAGGATGCGTGAGCTGGGCGACCGATGCCAACGGAGACGACGAGCATCGGTGCGACCGCTGCGGCGCGCGGCCGAGCGATGCCAACCCGTTCGGGACCTGGTCGGTGGTGTTGGTGCCCAGGCAGAACGCGAAGCACTTCTGTGGCGAGTGTCTCGCGCCGCTCGAGGTGATGCTCGACCAGGTGATGTCGGGCCGCTGAGGGCGAGGGGCCGCTTCAGGCCAGCCGCGCGAGCAACTTCTCGACCTTCGCCCGGGCCGCGTCGTCCACCACGAACTCGATGCCCATGCCCGGGTGCGCTCCCGTCGTTCGGGCCCACGCGACGCGCCCCTCGAGCTCGAGCGCGCGGGGCAGCAATACCGCCAGGGGGCCCGGAGCCCGCACCGCCAACTGCACCTGCTCGCCCACGGCCAGCGGGTTCCAGGTGCGCACGAAGGCGCCGCGCGTCGAGAGGTCCGCCAGGAATTCGCGGCGGGTCTGGCCCGCGTGCACCAGGCGCACCGGCAGCTCGACCTGCACCCGCTTCTCGACCCGCACCGCGTCGGCGTCGACCTCGTGGCGAGCGAAGGCCAGCAGCCGCACGCGTGACGCGTCGTCGTCGGGCGTGAAGTCGACGCCGAACGAGCCGACCTGCCGGGTGGTGGAATGCCGCACCCAGGCCAGCGTGCCGCGCACCACGAATTCGCGCGCCGGCCGCTTCACCTTCACCGTCAGCACCGTGCGCGTGCCCAGTGCCGCCGGCAGCCGGCCGTCGACCGTCAACCCGCCCAGGGTGCCGTTCGGGTAGTACCGGTCGACCAAGGCCTCTGGGGTCTCGACCGACAAGCTGGTGTCGACCTCGGTCATCGCGCGCGTGACGTCACGGAGGCGTGACCTGCTCGAGCAGCAGCGCGTTGTCGAGCGTGGGCTCACCCATGATCAGCTTGGCGTGAATGCGCGCGTGGCTGGCGTAGATCTTCCCGTCGGTGAACACGCCGTCGGCGAAGAAGCCCACCGCGCCCGTGGTCGACAGCGGCGTCAGCACGTTCCAGGCGGCGGCGCGCTTGGCGATCTTCAGGTCTCCGCGCGTGGGGTCCTGGTACACGGCCAGCGGCGAGCCCTGCGCGGTGAAGATGATGGCGCTGTCGGAGCCCACGAACGACTGGGTGCCCGGCGCGGTCGGGTCGAGCCCGGTGTCGATGATTTCGGGCGTCACGCCGGTCTGCAGCGAAGGCCCGTACCAGTACTTGAACGCCTTCGAGGTGAAGTCGTGGTACCCGATGGCCACCGAGTTGCTGCCCGGCTCGAGCTTCACGTCGGGGAACCAGCCGGTGTCGCCCGAAGCGTCGAGCACCACGGGCGTACCCACCGAACCCCCACCCGTCACCGTCACCCCCATCAGGTCGCCTTCGACCGCGGTGGTGCTGGTGGCCGCGTTGCGCCGCATGAAGGCGATGACCGCGTCGGTGTCCTTGAAGGCCAGCGAGGTGAACAGGCCCACGCCCACCGGTACGTCCTGCAACTGGGGCGGGGTGAACTTGGTCGCGCACACGCTGTTGCCGTTGTTCGACACGCAGGCCTGGGTGTTGGGGTCGCAGGTCGCGGTGCAGGTGGTGGCCGCGGTGAAGCAGCCGGGGCCTGAGCCGGGGTCGGCGCACACGCCGGCGCAGGCGTCGCAGATGGGCGCGGGGCGCGACTGGCAGGCCACGGTCTTCACGGTCCAGTCGCTGGCGGCGGCGGGCGTGGTGGTGTTCGCGTGGGCGAACTTGAGCGCGGTGACGTACTTGGTGGAACCGGTGGGCCGCGGAGCCGGGCAGTCCATGACGTTGAAGCCGGCCTCGGCGCCGTACTGGAAGTACGAGACGCCGGGCTTGCCCGCCGAGTCGATGGCGATGCTGGTGTAGCGACCGAGGTCCCCGCTGGCGCCGTCGACGGTGTGGTTCGACCACTTGCCGTCGGTGCCGCGAATGGCCACCTTCAGGTCGCCATTGGTCACGTCGTAGTAGCTGACGTAGGCCCGGCCGGCGCTGACCGCGATGTCTGAATAGCGGCCGACGTCGGGGCCCGGTTCGACCACGCCACCGCGCGCTCCCGAGGGGCCGTACTTCACCGCGCCCTCCGGCACGCCGTCGACGTACTCGGTGGCGATCTTCTTGCCGTCGAGCCCATACTTGACCACCACCAGGTCACCGTACTGCCCGTCGTACTCGCTGACGTAGAGCGCGTTGCCGGGATCGGCCGCGATGGCCGAGAACCGGCCCAGGTCGTTCGACTGCAGGCCCGGCAACTCGGCGCACACGCACGCCACCGGAGGCAGCGAGCAGGTGTCCCAGAGGTTGCGCTCGTCCTTGAAGGTGGCGATGAAGCCGGCCGCGCAGGTCATCGGGCAGGCCGCCATGGGGCGACCGGTCGGCAGGCTGTAGTCTTGGCACTGGTTGGTCGAGGGCACGCACGACTGGCCGGCAGGGCAGCTGCCGCCGCAGGGCAGGCTCGCCATGCACTCACCCTGGAAGCACGACTGGCCGTCGGGGCACTCGCCCAGCGAGCCACAGACGTGGAAGCGGCAGCGGCTCGAGGTGCCGTACGAATCGGTCCACACCTCGCAGAACTGATCGCCCGCGCAGTCGGCGTCCTTCTCGCAACTGACGAACTTGTCGAAGCACTTCTTGCGGGTCGAGGGGCAGGTCTGGCCGGGGCAGCAGTCGGCCTCGGTGGTGCAGGCGCGGTCGACGAACAGACAGCACTTGAGGCCGGCCTTGTCCTTCACGTCGGCACAGCCGAAGTGATCGCCGCACTCGTCGTTCGAGGTGCAGGCCGAGGTCTTGCCCTGTTGAACCCCCGCCACGGCGGCGCACTGGTCGGTGGGCATCAGGTTGGTCTTGCCGCAGCTGCACGCGTCGAAGAACGCGAAGACGGACAGGAGGGCCACGGCGCGCAAGCCATGGGCGGGCATTCGCTGGACGGACATGGCGCGCATCCTACACGCAAACGCACGGGAAAAGGATCAGCGCAAGGCGCTTCAGCCCTGCTTCTTGGGCTCGCTGATTTCGGCCCGCAGGAAGTCGCGCAGCTTGTGGGCGATGGTCTCGGGCATCGTGGTGGCCAGCGCCAGGCGGCACACCTTCGGGGTCTCGCGGTACGAGGCCAGGAACTCTTCGCACGGCGTGCAGCCACCGAAGTGCTCTTCGAGGCGCGCGCGCACGTCGGGCTCGAGACCTCCGTCGAGGTATTCGAGCAACAGGTTGATGGACTCGCGGCAGCTCGTCGTCATGGAAAGGAACGCCTTCTTCGAGCCAATCAATGCGCAGCTGCCGGGGTCCGCGCAACCCTCATTTCGATGGTCACCGCTGCCCAGCCGTTCAGGTTCGATCTTCGTAGAAACGATCGATGGCGGCGCGCATCGAAAGGCGCGCCCGGTGCAGGCGGCTCTTGATGGCCGCCACGGTGCTGCCGGTCAGCTCGGCGATTTCTTCGTAGCTCAAGCCCTCGAGGTCGCGCAGCACGAAGACCTCGCGGTACTCGTCGCCCAGAGCGTCGGCGGCCTTCTCGATGGCTCCGCGCAGCTCGGTGTCGAGCACCGCCTGCTCGGCGCCGCCCACTTCCCACGGCGAGACCTCGTCGATGAGGCTGCCCCGCTCGTTGAAGTGGGGACCGTCGCTCTCGTCGAGCGGCTGCTCGACCGCGGCCACTACCTTGCGGTGCCGCAGCCGCATCAGCGCGTGGTTGGCGGCGATGCGGTAGACCCACGACCCGAACTGCGAGTCGCCCCGGAAGTTGGGCAGGTTGCGGTAGGCCGAAATGAAGGCGTCCTGGGTGACGTCGGTGGCCTCGTCGCCCGACTTCATCATGCGCAGCGCCAACGTGTACACGCGGTCACGGTGACGCTCGACCAGACCTTCGAAGGCGGCGACGTCACCCTGCTGCGCTCGCTGGAGCAGCGCACTGTCGGCGTCATCGACACGCATCACGCCCGGCGCACCGTGGCCCTTCCCTGTCGACTCGTCAAGACGCATCACCGGGCCCACGCCCACCCTACGCAGGGGGCCCCCGTGGTGTTTCGCTCCAACCTGCCCGACCTCTCAGGTCACCGACACGGCCGGGTGTCCTGCCACCCAGAAGCGCAGCTTTCGGCGCGCCCAGCGCGGGCCGGCGTAGTCGACGCCGATGCGGGCACCCGAGGCGAGGCGCAGTGGCGGGCAGGCAGGGTCTTCGAGCAATCGCAGCGGCGCCACGTCGAGCGGCAGCCGGTTGTGGGCCAGCGTGAGGCCCAGCGAACGGGTCAGTTTTCCGGGGCCGCTGCGGCCCGACCCATTCGGCAGCGCCACCGCGCGAATGAGCACCGCCGCCCCGTGGCCCGTCACCACGTTGAGCAGGTGGTGCAGGCCGTACACCAGGTAGACGTAGGCTACGCCCGCCGGCCCGAACATCACCTCGGTGCGCGGCGTGCGACCCTTCGAGGAATGGCAGGCCAGGTCGTGCGGGCCCAGGTAGGCCTCGGTCTCGACGATGGGGGCGTGCACCTCGCCTCGCACCTCGAGCACCTTGCCGAGCAGCTCTCGCGCGACCAGCGAGGTCTCGCGTTCGTAGAACGACCGCGGCAGCACCCGCAGCGTCACCTCCGGCGCTCCACGCACACGGGTCTGGTCAGGGGCGAAAGGCTGCGCTGGTCGAGCACCGCGAGCAGTTGCGTTCCCGTCACCTCGGCGCGGGGCACGAAGGTGTGGTCGTCACACGTTGCCAGGCTGACGTGGCAGTCGGCGAGGCCAGGGCCGGCCAGCCACAACTGGTACTGGGCCGACTTGTCGCCCTCGACGGCGACCTGACGACAGGTGAAGGGCGGCGCCGAGGTCAGCGCGCGGGTCACCAGCGCGCCTCCCACCAGCACCGTGCAGGCCAGCGCCACGTACGAGGCCACCCAGCGCAGCGGCACGCGCACCCCCAGCACGCCGGCACCCAACGCCACCGCGGGCTGCGCGCACACCAGGTACTGGGCGAAGGTGACCGAGGGCAGGGCGAAGAAGGCCAGCACCACCACCGGGAACCAGCGCGCGAACAGGGGCACCCGCCCGTCGAAGAAGTGCCGCGGCCAGAGCGCGAAAGGCAGGCTGGCGAGCACCACGGCGACCGCCAGCACCAGCACGTGCATCGGCGACCAGGGTGCCGAGAACTTGCCCAGGTTCTCGCGACCGAAGAAGGCCTGGGTGAAGACCGCGCCGTGCCGCGCGTACATCACCGCCACCCACGAGCAGCCGAGCACGAGCCCCGTCACCCCCGAGAGCGCCCAGCGCCAGCGCAGCGCGCGCGCGCCCGCCTCGAGCAGGAAGGCGGCCAGCACCAGGGGGAAGAGCGCGGGCCCCTTGAGCAACCCGGTCGCGCCGATGGCCAGGGCGAGCGCCAGCAGGCGCGAGAGGCCCGAGGCACCCGCGCGCACTTCACGACCGACCACCGCGGCGGTGAGGAAGGCCAGGGCCAGGGGCGGGTCCATCATCGACAGGTGGCCGAAGCGCAGCGCCAGGGGAGAGAGCAGCATGGTCAGGCTGGCGACCAGCCCCGCGGAAGGGCCGGCCTCACGCCGCGCCCAGGCCCCCACCAGCCACGCGCAGAGGACCAGACAGACCAGCGACGGCACGCGGCTGGCGAGCACGCCGTCGCCGAAGAGCGCGAACGCGCCGCGCATCGCCAGGCCCAGCAGCGGCGGTTTGAGGAAGCTGGGCGCGCCCAGGTAGGTCTGGTCGACCCACTGGCCCCGCGCGCGCGATTCGAGCGCGACCTGCACGTACGTCACCTCGTCGGGGTGCCAGTTCCAGAAGGGCACGCTGGCCGAGAAGGTGACGGCGGCGGCGGCGACGAACGGGAGCGCGCGCTGCATGGGCGGCGCGTCAGTGCAGGCCCGGCGCCTCGCGGCCGGTGCGGGCGACGTATTCGGTGTAGCCGCCGCCGAACTCGTGCGGGCCCTCGGGCGTCAGTTCGAGCACGCGGTTCGACAGCTCGGCCAGGAAGTGCCGGTCGTGCGAGACGAAGAGCATGCTGCCCTCGTAGTTCTTGAGCGCCTCGATCAGCATTTCCTTGGTGGCCAGGTCGAGGTGGTTGGTGGGCTCGTCGAGCACCAGCAGGTTGGGCGGGTCGAAGAGCATCAGCGCCATCACCAGGCGGGCCTTTTCGCCACCCGAGAGCACGCGCACGATCTTGTCGACCTCGTCCTTGATGAAGCCGAAGCAGCCGGCCAGCGAGCGCAGCGTGCCTTCCGAGCTGCGGGGGAACGCGTCGCACAGCGTCTGCCAGACGGTCTTCTCGGGCACGAGCACTTCCATCGCGTGCTGCGCGAAGTAGCCCAGCTTCACCGAAGCGCCGACCGTGACCTCGCCCGAATCGGGCCGCGCCATGCCGGCGATCATCTTGAGCAGGGTCGACTTGCCCGCGCCGTTGACGCCCATCACGGCCCACCGTTCCTTGCGGCGCAACAAGAAGCTGAAGTCCTTGTAGACCACCAGGTCGTCGTAGGCCTTGGCCACGTGCTCGACCTTCACCACGTCTTCGCCGCTGCGGGGCGCGGGCTTGAAGTCGAAGCTGACCTTCTCGGCGCGGCGGGGCGGCTCGACGCGGTCGATCTTCTCGAGCTTCTTCACCCGGCTCTGCACCTGCGCGGCGTGGCTCGCGCGGGCCTTGAAGCGCTCGATGAAGGCCAATTCCTTCTTGAGCATGGCCTGCTGGCGCTCGAAGGTGGCCTGCTGCTGCTGGTCGGCCTGGGCGCGCTGGCGCACGTAGTACTCGTAGTCGCCCGAGTAGCTGGTGATTTCGCCGCCGTCGATTTCCAGAATGCGGTTGCACACGCGGTTGAGGAACTCGCGGTCGTGGCTGGTCATGAGCAGCGCGCCCTCGTAGCGCTTCAAGAAGTTCTCGAGCCAGATGAGCGACTCGAGGTCGAGGTGGTTGGTGGGCTCGTCGAGCAGCATGGCCTCGGGCTGCATGAGGAGAATTCGGGCCAGCGCGACCCGCATCTTCCACCCGCCCGAGAGCGCGCCCACGTCGCCGTCGACCACCGACTCGCGGAAGCCCAGGCCCGCGAGAATTTCACGGGTACGGCCTTCGAGTGCGTACCCGCCCAGCTCGTCGAAGCGGGCCTGCACTTCGCCGAAGCGGGTGACGAGCGAGTCGAGGTCGTCGGCCTGCGCCGGGTCGCCCATGGCGTGCTCGAGCTGCTTGAGCTCGCGGGCCACCGCCGCCACCGGCCCGGCTCCGTCGAGGGTGGCCTCGAGCACGCTCATGCCCGCCATCTCGCCGACGTCCTGGCGGAAGTAGCCGATGGTCACGCCGCGATCGACCGACAACTGCCCTTCGTCGGGCGTCTCTTCCTTCATGATGCAGCGGAAGAGCGTCGACTTGCCCGACCCGTTGGGGCCGACCAGGCCCACCTTCTCGCCCTTGTGGAGGGCCATCGACGTTTCGACGAAGAGAATCTGCTGGCCGTGCTGCAAGCTGATGGAGTCCAGGCGAATCATGCGGCCGCGTTTGACACAGCGGCGAGCGCGCCGCCACCCGTCAGAGTGCGCCGGTCAGGTAGAGGTAGGCCAGGCACATCTCGTCTTCGGTGGTCTCGCCCCAGCGCACCTGCTGGTCGGTGGGGTTGTCCCACGTGCAGGTCAGCTCGAAGGTCTGGCCGGCCTTGACCGGCAGGCCGGTGTTCGATTCCATGAAATAGAACTGCTGCCAGTGGAAGTCCCACTTCGGCACGTCGACCACGCAAGCGGGCGTCGCGGTCGAACCGGCCTGGGGCAGCAGCTTGACGCTGATGTGCTTGCCCTTGGTGTGCATGTGCGGCGCGAGCCCCCAGAGCGTGGCGTCGACCGGCGACTGGAACTGCACGGTGGTCGAGAAGCCGGTGGCCTGAGGGGGAATCTTGAAGTCGTGGTCGACCAGGGGGAAGAACTGCGCCGAGTAGGTCACCGGGTTCTTCGCGTACTGCAGGCGAACCTTCGTCTGGTCGGGGGCGGCCGGGCCGTTCGTCAGGTTGTAGTGCACCTGCATGATGATGACGTCGCCCACGAACATGCGGGCCCCGGTCTGCCCGGGGAAGCGCACGCTGGGGTTGCCCGGCACCCAGCCGCCGATGAGCTTTGGTGACTCGGTGCCAGGGCCGCCGAAGCAGGTCCACCCCAGGCCGGGCGAGGCGTCTTCGAGCGCCTGGGCCTGGTTCTTGGGCACCGAATAGAACAGCACGTGGTGCACTTCGCGCTGCACGCCGGGCACCACCTCGAAGCCGATGACGTCCTTGTTGCCGGTCAGCGCCGGGTCGAGCACGAAGCAGTGGTAGTCGTCGAGCTTGGCGTCGTTGGGCGTGTAGTCGGCGCCGGCCGTCAGTTCCTGGTCGACCCAGGGCAGCACGTTGTTCTGCTTGATGGGCGTGGCGGTGGCAGCGTCGCCTTCCTTCGCGCCCGAGGCCACCCACGCGCTGAGCGTGTCGACTTCGGCCTGGGTCATGACCCGGGTGTCGCGCAGTGGCTCGCAGCCGGGGTCGGTCGAGGCCAGCCACGGCGGCATGCGCTTGTTCACCACCGCGTCCAACACCTGGGCCTGGTGCTGCTGGGCGTCGGCATAGGTGGCCAGCGAGAAGGGCGCGATGCCCTCGGGCTTGTGACAGCCGCCGCAGCGCTGGGCCACGATGGGCGCGACGTCTTGATTCCAGGTGGGGTCGCTCGCGGGGGCGGTCTTCGCGGTGCCGCACGAGAAGCCGAACAGCACCAAGGCACTGACGCTCGAGGCTCGAACCATGCGGCCTTCTACGCCAGCGGTGGCGCGGTGGTAGCCCCCAGCGCGAAAAAGGCTGATCACAACGGAAAAATCGCCCGCGGGTTGGAAAGCTCGTGCCGGCCCCCGACCCCAAGTAGCCTTCGCCCCTGCCCGTGAACGCCCCGACCGTCGACGAGAAGCGCACCGCGCCGGTCATCTGCCCGAGCTGCGCGAAGGTGCTCGAGGGCGAGCCCAACTTCTGCCCGGCCTGTGGCGCCGACATGCGCGGCCTGGGCGGCAGTTCGGACACGCTCGACGGCCCCGCCAGGCAGACCATCGACGGGCGCTACAAGGTGCTCGAGAAGCTGGGCGAAGGGGGCATGGG
>CAIWFK010000273.1 GCA_903911905.1 uncultured Myxococcales bacterium | reverse complement strand
CTGTTGCTGCGCGAGCTGCTGATCGAGCTTGTCGAGTTCGGCGATCAGCGCACGCGCTTCGTCGGTGCGCAGCTTTTCGGGCTCGAGCCGCTCGATGTCCACCCGCCGCACCTCAGCGCCCGAGGCCTCGACCCGCACCGAGTTCAGGTCGACCAAATCACCCAGCGGCGGGAACTCGAACGACGCGCTGCCCGAGACCGAGGTGGTCGCCGTACGAACCACGCGGGCCTGATCGGTGAAGACGGTGACCTGGGTGATCGGCGCGTCGGCGCCGGCAGCGAGCGTCAGCAGCAGCAGTGGTGTCATGGAACCCTCGGAAAGGTGCTGAAACGTCGCACTCCTGCCGCTGGTTCCACAGCACTGTTTTTCGGCTGGCCTGCGCGCACGGGCGACGTCACCCGTGCACTGTCGTGCGAGGCGAATTTCGTGGGTAGTCGCTAGAGCCCGTCGAGGTCGTACGAGGTTGGCACGTCGACCCTGAACGCGAAGTCGACTCCTTTCGACTCGCCGGGCTCGAGCGACACCTTCCACCGGGCGATGCCGTCCTGGGGGCTGACGGAATACCCCGGCGTGGTCTTGTCGCTCACCACCACCGCGATGTCGTCCAACTCGGACACGGGCAGGTGGTCGCTCAGCGCCACGGCGATCGCCTTCTTGCCGTAGTTCGCCAGCTCGAAGCGGTACGCGTAGGTGAAGCGCTTCTTGCCGATGAACACGCCGGTGTCGCGCTTGAGCTCCTCGACGACCGTTCGCTTCACCCGCACCGCGTCTTCGATGCCGAAGGTGATGGTGAATACCGCGCCCTGGGCGACCCGCTCGAGGGCATATCGACCGACGAGGCCGGTGGTTCGGAACGCGTCGATGCGCCCGGGCAGCAGCGGCCACGGCGACTCGTTGGTGAGCTCCGCCACCCGGAAGGCGGCGGGAAGCAGCGTGGGCGTGGCGCGCAGCTCGAAGGCCGCCTTCAGTCTCGACTTGCCCACGAAGAGTCGCACCGGGCTCGAGTCGCCAGGCACGCGCGACTTTTCGGGGACGGCGAGCTGCACCGACACGCCCTGATTGCGGATCTTCGGCGAGCTCGCGGCCGGTGGCGTCGAGCTCGTGCTGCCGCTGGCCTGCGCGTGCTCGACGTTCTCTTCACGACGAACCAGCACCCTGCGCTCGGGTGGCTTCTCGGCACCCCTGACCAGCAGCTTCTTCAGTTCGGGCGGGTTCGCGTTCTGCGAGGGCACGGCGGTCGAGAGCGTCAGGTCGACCTGCGACCAGTCTTCGCCCGTCGACTGCGTCACCGTGGCCCAGGTCGAGAGGTCGACGGCGTTGGCGGCCTCATCGGCGCGGGCCTCGTACGCGGGCGTCCACGACGCGCCACCGACCAGGTAGGTGAGCGCCAGTTCGGTCGTCTGCCCCTCGGGGCACGAGGCCAGCACTTCGACGGTCCACGAACGCTTCTGGGTCGCGTGCCGAACGCCCTCGAGCTCGAGCTGAAGCTCGGCCAGCTTTCGATCGGCTTCGCTCGCCTTCGCCCGGGTTTCGGCCTTGAGCTTCGCGGCAGCGAGCCCGGTCGTGAGCGAGGCGTCGAGCGCGACCTGCCAGGCCTTGGGGTCGGGTTTCTCGGCGACCAGCTCGTGAGAGAGCTGCTGCATGCCGATGTCGAGGAACTGCGAGGCGAGCTGTCGTTGCCCCTGCGCGCGCGAGAGCTGATCGGCGAGCGTCTGCTGCTCGAGGTTCACGGCTTCGATTCGAGCGGTGATGGACTCGGCCTTCGCGCCGAATTCCTTCTCGTGGTCGACGAGCTCGGAGCGCAGCCCGTCGATGGTGCCGCCTTCGACCCGGGCGCGGAAGGAGTCGGCGCCGGCCGCCGGGGGAATGTTCTCGAACTTCACCGAAGCGCGGGCACCGCAGGTGAATCGAACGGCGCGGGTGACCTGCGCGCGATCGGGAAAGACCACCACGCGGTCGGGGGTGGACGACGAGGCGAGCACCATCAGGGCGATCGAGATCATGGCGCCACCTCCAACTGGCTGAGCTTCCAGCCCCGCGGGCGTTTGAGCGTGTAGGTGAAGGTGAAGGTCGATTTCTGGCCAGCGCCGATGGTGGCGCGCCATTCGAGCGAGCCCTTCTTCGCGTCGACCGTCGCCGCGGGCTTCGAGTCGGTGAGCTTCGTCTCGAGGTCCTTGTCCTCGGTGAGCGGCAACTGATCGAACACGCGTACCGCGATTGGCGCCTGGTAGGGGTTCGCCAGCTCGATGGTCACCGTGTAGGTGCCGACCTCGTCCCTGGCGATGAGGCCGGTGGTGGTCTCGACCAACTGCACGTTGCGAACCGGCTTGAGCGCCCGGTCGATGCCCAGGGGCAGGGTGAAGGCTTCGCCAGGCGAGACCAGCTTCAGCCTCGCGACGCCTGCGGGGTCGGCGCCCACGTACAACTGCGCCGGGCCACCGGGGAGCACCTGCTGGGAGGGGTTCTTGATTTCAGCCACCAGGAACGCATCGTTCGTCAGTGCGGGGTAGAGCTGGCGCTCGACGGTGACTGGCCACTTCGAGCTCCAGAGCGCGATTCGGCGAGCGCCCGCGGTGGACGCCACCGATTCCTTCTGCAGCGCAGCGAAGGCGAGATCGTAGCCGCCGGCCAGGGTCACCGGAGCGTCAGGTCCATAGCGAGGTGGCTGCCACGAGGGGGGAGGGGAGATCGAATACGTCACGGTCTCGCGGTACGGCTCGACGGAGGAGCCCCCGCTGAAGCCGTAGCCGTAGTCGTCCGAGACGACCGGCGCGACCGCCGCGAGGCTCTCGAAGGACTTCACCCCAGAGCCCTTGGGCTGAATGAAGGCGATGTTGTTGATGAAGTCCTGGCCAACACCGTCGGTGGTGGTCGTGGAGGGGACGGTCGGCTCCGGCTTCCCGCCCGCCCGCCGCTCTTCGGCGCGGGCCACGGCAGCGGCTCGCCGGCTGGCGAGGGTTTCCGGCTCGGGTGGTGCTGGTTTCGGTGCCGGGGCCACCTTCGCGAGCTGGGCGCGCAAGAGGTCTTCGTCGTTGCGGACCCGGCCTTCCTGCGGCACCGGTGGCGCAGGCGCGAGCCTTTCCGAGGTTCGGGTCGGCGTGGGAATGAAGCGGTCGGCCGCGCCAAACTTCCAGGTCGAGAGCTTCGGAGCCCGCGCCGCACTGCTGGGAATGGCGGTCGACAACTGGAGCGCCACGTTCTGCCAGTCTTCCTGGGTGTTCTGCGAGACCACCGCCGCCAGCGACAGGCTCACGGTGTTGGTCTCGGGCTGCAGTTGCAGGTCCCAGGTCGGCGTCCACTGCGCGTTGCGCACCAGGTAGCTGAGCGTGACGGTGGCAGGCCCGTTGCCGCCGAGCTGCGCGGTGACGCTCCAGCCCGAGCGGGTCTGGGGGTTGCCAAGTTTGCCCGCCTTCTCGAGCAGCGCCTGGTGTCGCTCGGCGAGCTTCTCGAGGTGGTGTTCGCCTTCCCTCGCGCGCGCCTGCAGTTGCGCCAGGTGATCGGCGACGAAGGTGGCGCTGGTCGCCCAGCCCGAAGCGTTCAGTCGCGCGGGGGCCTTGAGTGGATCGCTCGCGGGCGCCTGGGGCGTCAGCCGGGAAAGCGCGTCGCGCTCGGCGACCACCACCGCCAGTTCCTCACGCTGCTGATCGAGTTGCTGCTCGAGCGTATGCAGCTCGGCAAGCAGGGCCTTCGCCTCGTCGGTGCGCAGCTTCTCGGGCTCGAGCCGCTGAAGGTCGACCCGGCGAACTTCGGCGCCGATGGCCTCGACCCGCAGCGAATTGACGTCGACCAGCTCGCCGAGTGGCGGGAACTCGAGCGAAGTGGTGCCCGAGACCGAAGTGGTGGCGGTGCGGACGACGCGGGCT
>CAIWFK010000272.1 GCA_903911905.1 uncultured Myxococcales bacterium | reverse complement strand
GGTCGGAACGGCTCGAGGCCCTGCGCCGCGCCTGCGACGGGCTCGATGCGCTGGGGGAGGCCACCGAGGCCGAGTCGTACTGCTCGGCGCTGCAGCGTGAATTCCCCACCAGCTCGGCTGCCGACGCGGTGGCCCGGCGTCGCCTCGCCGCGCAGAAGCCCAGCCCGGTCAAGGCGCCCAAGCGCGCGGCCGAGCAACAGAGCGAGACCGACAAGAAGTCGATGCCGGCTTCGAAGTCCGTGCCCGCTCAAGCGTACTGACGCAGGTGAGGCTTGCGGGTGACGTCGACCTGGTCGGTCATCACCGTCGTCGCCCGACTGTGGCAGACTCGAACGCGTGCGACGGTTCCCCCGCGGTCAGGCCATGGTCGAGTACTCGGTGCTCAACTGGGTGCTGGTGGTGGGCCTGGTGCTGGGCCTCACGGTGCGAATGATTCCCGGCCCTCGGGTCGGAAATGCGCGGCCTCCCATGAGCGTGGTCGAGCTGTTCTTCTATGCGTATCAGCTTCACTACGACACCTACACCTACGCACTCTGGCTGCCGTTCTGACCGCCGACAGCCGGTTCTGGTGGTAGGCCGGTGTAGGGTGATGCGCGGCGTCGAGTTTTGACACCAGCCGTTCTCGGGTCTGCTAGCATCTTTCGACGTTTTCTCGCGAGAATCTCTCGCGAATCGCGACGCCAACGGCCAGTTGTCCTACGGCGCAGCGAAAAATGCTTTCACGCAGTGCTTCTGCACGGAGAAACACCCGCATGCTCAAGGGCAAGACCCCCCTCATCGTCGCCGCCATTCTCGGCTTGTTGGCCTTCGTCGTCTCGTGGTCGGCCATCAAGAAGCGCGAGGCCGACGTGCGCAAGGGCTGGAACCTGGTGCCGGTCGTGGTGACCGCGGTCGACATCTCGGAGGGCACGGTGGTGACGATCGACATGATCAGCCAGCGCTCGATTCCCGAGCAGTTCGTGACCTCGTCGATCGTCAAGCCCGACTCGGCCCCGTACATCGTCGGCCAGAAGGTGCTGGTGCCGTTGCAGGCGGGTGACCCGCTGCTGTGGAGCCAGTTCGAGACCACCAAGGCGGCCGAGCGCCTCTCGTCGAAGGTGCAGAAGAAGGCCCGCGCCATCACCATTCAGGCCGGCGGCACGGCCTCGGTCGGTGGCTGGGTGCGCCCCAACGATCACGTCGACCTCATCGGCACCTTCAAGGACCCGTCGACCGGCGAGCAGGTCGCCGTGACCCTGATGCAGAACGTGATCGTGCTGGCGACCGGCAAGATCACCGGCACCACCAACATCAACCTGATTCCCGAAGGCGAGCGCAACTACGCCAACGTCTCGCTGCTGGTGCTGCCCGACGAGGCCGAGATCCTGGTGCTCGCGCAGGACCTGGGCGCGCTGACCATGTCGCTGCGCAACGAAGACGACATCGAGCAGGGCCTCGAGGACCGCGGCCGCGCCACCATCAACACCCTGCTGTCGGGTGAGCGCACCAAGATGCTGCAGCAGAAGCGCCTGACCACCATCCAGGTCATTCGCGGTGGCACGACCAATTCGGAAGCGCACCCGACGCCCGAAGGCCCGCCGCCGACCGCGCACTGACGTTCCTTTCAAGAAAGGGCGACCCCCACTCATGTTTCCCGCGATCGCAGGCCTGCTGTTCGCCGGCTGCTCGTTCTTCCTCGCGCTGGTGGTGCTCGGCGTGCTCTCGAAGGCGTACGAGCAGTACCAGGAGCGCTACATCGTCAAGTCGATGAACGACTTGAGCGACATGTTCCTCTTCATCGACCCCCGGCAGATGCTGGTGCTGAACATTGCCTCGATGTTCCTGCTGGGCATCTTCTCGTACCTGGTGATCAACCCGCTGGTGGCGATAGGTGCCACCATCTTCGGGTTCTTCCTGCCCATGCTGATGGTCAAGCACTACCGCAAGCGCCGCATCGTGCGCTTCAACGGGCAGTTGGTCGACGCGCTGCAGGCCATGGCCAACGCCTTCAAGGCCGGCCTGACCTTCCAGCAGTCGATCGAGCAGATCGCGAAGGACTCGATGATTCCCCTGCAGCAGGAATTCACGCTCTTCGTGAAGGAAGCCAAGCTGGGCGTGCCGATCGAAGAGGCGCTCAACAACATGTCGAAGCGGGTGGGCAGCGACGACCTCGAGCTGGTGGCCACCGCCACCAACATCTCGCGCGCGCTCGGCGGCAACATGGCCGAGATGTACGAGACGCTCTCGAACACCATCCGCGAGCGCTTCCGCCTCGAAGGCAAGATCGACGCGATGACCTCGCAGGGCAAGATGCAGG
>CAIWFK010000271.1 GCA_903911905.1 uncultured Myxococcales bacterium | reverse complement strand
CTGCGGGCGGCGTCGTTCGGTACGTGCTCGTCGGGAGACGCGATGACCAGCCCACGGTGATGGTGATGCCGATGCAGAACGGCGCTGCCGCGGTTATCTCGGGGGCGTTTTGATCAACGTGGTGAAGGAGAACCGCTTCATGCGTGCTTCGTTCGTTCTCGCGGCAGCGTTGGTCCTGGGGGCGTGCACGCCCTTGACCGCGTACACCTGCACCGACAACTCGAACTGCGTCGATGCGCAGGGCAAGCAGGGAGTGTGCGACACGACCGGCGTGTGCAGCTTTCCCGACTCGACCTGCGCCGATACCAGCCTTCGACTGGTGGGCGTCGAACCAGGCACGAAGGGGTCGTGTGTTGCCGCGGCCAGACATTGCGTGAGCGAGGTGGCGGTCGGGGCCGACGTGATCTGTGCGCTGCGCAGCGACCACGCGGTCTACTGCTGGGGCGACAACACCACCGGCCAGCTCACCAACGACGGGCTGGGAAAGCTGTCGGCGAGCCCGCAGCCGATCGCCATTCGATCGTCGGCGTTCGTCACGCAGGTGTCGGTGGGTGACGGGTTTGCCTGCACCCTGATGAACGACGGCACGGTGTGGTGCTGGGGCAACAACAACGCCAAGCAACTCGGCACCGACTCTGCCCAGCTGAGCAGTCAGACCCCCGAGCAGGTCCTGCAGTTCGGCCCCGACGGAGGGTTGGCTGGCCCGCTGACGGGAATCCAGAAGATCTCGGTGGGCGGACTTCACGTGTGTGCCCTCGAGGACAAGCCACGAGACGCGCGGGTGTTCTGCTGGGGTGAGAACTCCAATGGCGCCAACCCCGACGGCGGTCGGCCGAACGGCGGCCAGTGCGGTGCCGACCCGCTCGACTTCGATGACGTGGGCGCTGCTCGCCCCATCGACAACTTCAGCGCGGCAGACGTGCAGAGCGGCGACGAGTTCACCTGTGCGCTCGGCGACAACCACGTGGTCAGCTGCTGGGGGGTGAACGCCGACAACGAGCTTGGAAATGGTGGCACCGCCGACAGCTTCACCCCGTATCCCGTGTCGTTGAGCTCGGTCTCGGCGCTGGGCGTTCTGGACCAGACCGCCTGCGTGACCCTGGCAGACAGCACGGTCGAGTGCTGGGGGTACAATGTGTCGGGCAACACCGGCACCGGCAGCACTGACCGCGTGACGACCCCTCAGCCCATCAGCAAGAAGGCCGAGGTGATCGCTTCGGGGGGCACCGCCAACACGAGCTGCCTCATCGACATCGACGGCAAGCTTTGGTGCTTCGGCGACAACACCAAGGGTCAGGCGGCGACCGGGTCTTCGGTGGCTGCGGTGACGACACCGACCGAGGCCAGGCTCGCGGGGGTCGAGAAGCTGTCCATGGGGCGGAACAACGGCTGCGCCATCACCCACGACGGGACGCTGTGGTGTTGGGGCGAGAATGACGTCGGTCAGCTGGGTCAGGGGACCACCTCGAAGGACCCCGCGCGCGTGCCCGTTCGTGTCAACGTGCCCTGCCCATAAACGTGAAGGTTCGCCGGGCGGGGGCTAACCTTTGGCCCCATGACGGTCGATGATGACGACGCAGGCCCCGCTGGCATTTCCTCGACCGCCTGGCACAAGCCACCGCCGCCGACGCTCGCGGTGCCGCGGCTCGAGGTGACCGAGGCGCTGCTGCACGCGTTGCCCAAGACCGACCTGCACTGCCACCTCGACGGCTCGATGCGGCTGAAGACCATTCTCGAGCTGGCGCACGAGCAGAAGGTGAAGCTGCCCGCCCACGACGAGCCTGGCCTGGCGAAGGCCATTCACATGGGCGAGCTGTGCAAGAACCTCGAAGACTACCTGGTGGCCTTCGACGTCACCTGCTCGGTGCTGCAGACCGAAGAGGCGCTCTACCGCGCGGCCTACGAGCTGGCGATCGACGCGGCGGCCGAGAACGTGCGCTACCTCGAGGTGCGCTACGCGCCGGTGCTGCACCAGCAGCGGGGCCTCAAGCTGACCACCATCATCGACTCGGTGCTCGAGGGGCTGCGCGCGGCGAAGCGCGAGACGCGCATTCGCACCGGCGTCATTCTGTGCGGTATTCGGCACATGAGCCCCGAGACCAGCCTGCGGCTGGCCGAGCTGTGCGTGGCGTACAAGAACCGCGGCGTGGTGGGCTTCGACCTGGCGGGCGCCGAGGCGAACTTCCCGGCCAAGGAGCACAAGGAAGCGTTCGCGCTGATTCTGAAGAACAACGTCAACTGCACCGCGCACGCGGGTGAAGCGTACGGCCCCGAGTCCATCGCCCAGGCGTTGCACAACCTGGGCTCGCACCGCATCGGTCACGGCGTGCGGCTGCGCGAAGACGGCGACCTGCTCAACTACGTGAACGATCACCGCATCCCCATCGAGTGCTGCCCGTCGTCGAACGTGCAGACCCGCGCGGTCACCGACATGAAGGCGCACCCGCTGAAGTTCTATTTCGACTACGGCCTGCGGGTGACCATCAACACCGACAACCGGCTCATCACCAACACCTCGGTGACCCGCGAATACATGGTCGCGCACCAGGAGCTCGGGCTCTCGCTCGAAGACATCACCACCATCATCGTCTCGGGGTTCAAGAGCGCGTTCCTTCCGTTCCGCGAGAAGCAGGACGTGCTGAAGTCGGTGAACGAGGAGATCGCCCAGACGCTCAAGCGGTTCGAGCACGAGCAGCGCTGACCTTCGGGCGACGTCGCTTGTCAGAGCGCCTCGGTCGAGGGCGGAATGGTCGGGTTCCCGGCGTCGCAGGGTGAGGCCACCAGCGCCTTGTGCGACGTCCTGGTCGCCGCCGTTCACGACACGCGACCCGAAGCGGCCACTCCTGGCCACGCAATCGAAGCAGTGGGCTAGGAGCGCAGCCCCACCGCGGCCCCCCGCGACCAGGCGGGGAAGAGGCCCACCGGCGCTTCGAGCAGCTCGCTCAACACCGCTCGGTAGTCGGTCGTCACCGCGAGGTCGGCGCGTTGGTAGAGCGCCTCGTTGGCCAGGCCCGGCCAGGGCCCCAGCACCCGCCCGCCGCGCACGCCCTCGCCCAGCACCAGCATCGCGCCGCCGTGGCCATGGTCGCTGCCCTGGCTGGCGTTCTCCTTCACCCGGCGTCCGAACTCGCTGAAGACCGCCAGCGTCAGCTTGACCGACCCCAGGTCCTTCACGAAGGCGCCGAGCGCTTCGGTCAACTGCGCCACGTTCTGGGCGAACGGACCCTCGGCGCCGCGGCCCTGGTTGCGATGCGTGTCCCACCCGCCCACGTCGACCACCGCGGCCTTGAGCCCGACCTTCGAGCGGCTCAGCTGGGCCACCAGCTTGAACCGGTTGGCGAGGTCGCTCTTCGGATAGTCGGCCTCGGGCGGCGGAGGGCTCAGCGAGGCGGTCTCGAGCGCATCGAGCGCGTCGAGCAGCGCTCCCACGTGGGCGCGCAGGACGTCGCCGCCGCCGCGGTAGAGCGTGCGCAGCGCCTGGCGTTGGGTGAAGGCCAGCTCGCGCCGCGTGCCCAACTGCAGCGCCTGCGCTCCGTTGAGCGCGATGACGTCACCGGCGCCCTCGAGCAGGGCGGGCAACAGGCTCGAAGGCGCCAGGCCCGAGAGCGTGCCCACGCTCGCGCCGTGCCGCAGCTCGAGCCAGCGCGCCAGCCAGCCCCGCCCGGGCACCGGCTTCGCCGTCACGCCCGCTTCGATCATCGCCTGCGCGTCGAAGTGACTGCGGGTGTCGGCGGCGAGCCCCGCCGCGTGCACGATGGCCAGACGACCGCTCGAGTACAGCGCGTGCAGCGGCTTCGCCGACGGGTGCAGCCCGAAACGGTCGTCGAGCGGCAACAGCGCGCGCGGGCCGGTCGTGGGCAGCGCCAGCGTCGGGCGCGAGGCCTCGTAGACCGCGCGGTCAGGCCCGGTCAGCGGCGTGACGAGGTTGAGCGCGTCCCACCCGCCGCGAATGAAGACCACCACCAGCAGCTCGTCGCTCGAGCCCGCCGCCGGGTCGAGCGCGCCGAAGAGCGCGTGGCGCAGCTGCAGGCGGGTCAGCGCCATGGGAACTCCGGCGTCATCGCGACCACCACCAGCAGCTGGTCGCTCGAGCCTGCTGCCGGGTCGAGTGCGCTGAAGAGCGCGTGGCGCAGCTGCAGGCGGGTCAGCGTCATGGGACCTCCGGCGTCATCACGACCACTCCCAGCAGCTCGTCGCTCGAGCCCGTCGTCGGGTCGAGCGCGCCAAAGAGTGCGTGGCGCAGCTGCAGGCGGGTCAGCGCCATTGGAACTCCGGCGTCATGAAGACCAGCGCTACGGCCGTGGGGAGTCGCTCCTTGAGCAGGGCCTCGGGCAGCGTCGCGTCGACCGACCGCCCCTGGGCCAGCACCTGGGCGACCACCTCGATGGTCGACTCCGTGACTTCGGGGCCCAGCGCGCGGCCCAGCCACGCCGTGGCGATCGCACGCGGCGTGCGCTCGGGCGGGCAGGCCGTCAGCAGGTCGACCCGCACGCCCTCGAGCGTGTTGGCGCACAGCTGGTTGGCCAGCCGGAAGCGCTCGAGCATCGGCGTCGACCCGGCCCAGCGCTCGGGGGCGATGGGGGCGCCGTCCGGGGTGCGCCACGCGAAGAGGCGCTGGCCCGCGCGCGCATACAGGTCGAGGAAGGGCTCGCTGGGGAAGAACGTCGCCTCGGTGGCGCGCAGCATCGCGACCGTGGCCTCGAAGGGGCGTCGCACCGCGACCCGCGCCTGCGCGGCGAACTCGTCGGAGGTGGCGATGACGCGCACCACCTGCGCCAGTTGGTCGCTCGCGGCGCTGGCGGCGGTGAAGGTCTTCGTCGCGCGCTCGAGCAGCCCGGTGGGCGTCGCGCCCAGCAGCTTCTGGCACAGCTTGCCCACCACGAAGCGCGCGGTGCCGGGGTGGCTGGCGACCAGGTCGAGCACGTCGAGCGCGTCCCTCATCGGCGGCTGGTATTCGGGCAGGTGCCGCCCGAGCACGATCTTCTGGAAGCGGTCGTGCCAGGGCTCGAAGTACTGGAAGGCGCCGGTGGCCTGGTCGACCCGCCAGCCGGTGAAGGCGCGAGCGGCCTCGTACACGTCGCCGTCGACGTAGCCTTCGGGCGTGCCGGCGTGCAGCGGCACGCTCTCGCGGGGGCGGGTACCCAGGTAGTGCGGCGCACCGAGCGTGTGCAGTTCGAACAGCTCGCGGGCCCAGTTCTCGTTGGCGTTGCCGCTCTGGCTGGTGAAGTTGTCCAGAGAGACCAGCATCGCGGGGCTCTTGGCGACCGCCTCGAGCAGCACGCGGAAGTTGCCCAGCGCGTGGCGGCGAATCACCTCGCGATCGAAGTGGGGGAAGGTGGCGGCGATCTGCCCTTCGCGCCCGTAGACCGAGAAGTGGTCGTGCCAGAAGCCGACCATCACCTCGTGAAGCTGTCGGGTGGAATGCACCGCGCGAAGCCACGTCGCCAGCTCGACCTCGCGGGCGGGTTGTTGGCGACGCTCGTTCTCGTCGCGGGGGTGGCGCGGGTCGTACGGAGGCGCTGCTCTGGCGATGCCGGCGTCGCCTGGGCCTGCGTCGGGGAGCCGCGCGTCGAGCATGCCGGGCTCGGCCGAGCCGCGACCGCCGTCGCCGTTTCGCCGCAGGTCGGCCAGCGCCGCGGCCGCGTCTCCAGGCCTGCGTTCTCCGACGCTGCCGCCAGACAGCGCGCGCTTCAGGTCGGGGGCCTCACCGAGCGCCAGGCGACCGCCAGCTCCGCCATCGACGGTTCCGGCATCGGGCACGCCGCCGTCGGCGGAGGTGCGCGTCGCCTGCGGCCCCAGCCAGTGATCGGCCCACAACTGCTCGAGCGACTTGTCGAGCGTGGTCAGCGCCGCGCTGCGCAGCACCTGCTCGCACGCGTCGTCGGGCAACGAGGCGGGGGCGAGCTGGGCGTCGACCCACGCGGTCAGCCGGCGGCGGTCGTCAGCGCCGCCCCGGGCGAAGGCCTCGAGGTCGCCGGGCCGCAGCCCGTAGGTCAGTCGCCCCAGCGCGGTGACGGCCAGGCTGGAAGGGGGCGTCACCGATGGGCGCGCGGACGCAGCGCGCGCGAGCACCGGGGTGACCACGGCCCCCACCACCACCGACCGCCTCGACAATCGCGCCATGGGCGCAAACCGTAGCGCAGCGGCTCGGCGCGGGTCACCCGACTGGGCGCCCAGTTCGGGCGCGCGAGGCATCGTGCCCCGACCCGGGCTTGGTGGCATGGTGCCGCCTCAATGGCCTCCGACGAACTCTTCGGGCACCCGAAGGGGCTCTACGTCTGCTTCTTCACCGAGATGTGGGAGCGCTTCTCGTTCTACGGAATGAAGGCGCTGCTGTTTCTCTACCTGACCAAGTACCACCGCTTCGCCGACGGCCCCAGCTACGACCTGTTGGGCGCGTACGGCGGGCTGGTCTACGCGGTGCCGGTGGTGGGCGGCCTGCTGGCCGACCGCTACCTGGGGCTGCGCAAGGCCGTGGTGCTGGGCGGCGTGCTGCTGGTGCTGGGGCACCTGGGCATGGCCCTCGAAGGCACCGAAGCGCAGGTCGTCGACGGCGTGGTGCACCGCGACGAGCGGGCCCTGCAGGTCTTCTACTTGTCGCTCTCGCTCATCATCATGGGCGTGGGCTTCTTGAAGCCCAACATCTCGACCATCGTGGGGCGGCTGTACGCCGAAGACGACCCGCGGCGCGATTCGGGCTTCACCATCTTCTACGCGGGCATCAACGTGGGTGGGCTCTTCTCGAGCCTGGTGTGCGGGTGGCTGGGCGAGACGTACGGGTGGCGCTACGGCTTCGGCGCGGCGGGCGTGGGCATGGTGGCGGGGCTGGTGATGTTCCTCTCGCTGCAGCGGCACCTCAAGGGGCTGGCCGAAGCGCCCGACGCCTCGGTGCTGCAGCACAAGGTGGCCGGCGTGTCGTTCGAGCACCGGCTGTACGCGGGCGCGGTGCTGGGCGTGCTGGGCGTGTGGCAGGTCATTCAGCGCGGCGGCGCAGTGCAGGGCGCGATGCACGTGGTCTCGGCCCTCTTCATCGGCTGGTTCGGGTGGTTCATCGTCACCCAGTGCACGAAGGTGCAGCGTGAGCAGATGCTGGCGCTGGCGGCGCTGATCATGGCCTGCCTGGTCTTCTTCTCGCTCTACGAGCAGACCTACGGCAGTTGGGTGGCCTTCACCGACCGCATGATGACCAAGCGGCTGGTGGGGTTCGACCTGACCGCGGGTGCGCTCACCTTCCTGGGGTCGTTCTTCATCGTGGCCTTCGCGCCGCTCTTCGCGTGGCTGTGGCCGCTGCTCGAGCGCGCGGGCGTGAACCCGTCGAAGCCGACCAAGAGCGCGCTGGGTTTGATGATTGCCGGGCTCTCGTTCATTCCCCTGTGGTGGGCCGCGAAGAACGTGAACGAGGCCCAGCCGCTGGCCAGCGTGTGGTGGCTGGTCTGGGCGTACGTGGTGCTCGAGGTGGGGGAGTCGTTCATCTCGCCCATCGGGCTGTCGGCGGTGACGCAGTTGTCGGTCGACCGGGTGGTCAGCCTGATGATGGGCGCGTGGTTCCTGGCCACCGCCTATTCCGAAGTCATCGCGGCGGCGTTCGGCAAATTGACCAGCGTGGGCGAGGTCGACGGCGCGGTGCCGCTGGCGGTGGCAGCCGCGAAGTACGCCGACTCGTTCCAGTCGATGGTCTGGCTGGGCCTGGGCTCGGGCGTGGTGTTCCTGCTGCTCACGAAGCCGATCTCGTGGGGCATGCACGGCGTGAAGTAGCCCGCCCCTTCGTCGAAACGTGAGCGAATGCTCAGGTTTTCGTCGAGGAGCACCGGTACACGCCACCCCACTGGGCGCCCAGTGGGGCCGTGCCTTTCAGAACAGGAACCACACGCCCAGGTTGGCCCGGTGGTTGCGCGCGATGACGCCGTCGACGAACCGGTCGAGCATCAACTGGTACTCGAGCCCCACCCGCACCCAGGGCAAGGGGTCGGCGAACACCGCGCCGCTGACGCAGTCGAGCGACTTGCGCGACTTGCCGTTGGCCCAGTCGGCGGTGTTGGGCGAGACGCTGCGCGAGTACACGGCCGACAGCCACACCCGCCCCTGCAGCGTGGGCAGGGTGTACTGCAGGCTGGCCAGCCCCGTGGTCCACTCGATGAGGTGCAGGGTGCCGATGGCGTCGTAGACCGCGATGCCGTTGTCGATGTCCTGGGTGTAGGTGGGCGCGGGGGTGACGTTGTTCGGGTTGGGCAGGGCGGGAAAGGTCACGCCGCCGTTGAGCCCCGAGTACAGGTCCGACGTGCCGCGGCCGAGCACGAATTCCCCGGTGAAGGTCAGCGCGCCCTCGTGGTCGTCCTTGGTGGCCCGCAGAATCGGCAGGAACAGGTCGGCCGCCACGCCGCCGCCCAGGGCGCTGTGGCTGGTGACCGGGGTCGCCGAGAACTCGGGCAGGCGCACCGAGCGCAGGTCTGCCGAGATGGTCAGCGAGGCCGGGTTCAAGCCCGAGTTGGTGGCGCCACCGGTCGACCAGCCCTGCCAGCCGGGCAGCGCCAGCCGCACCGCCGCCTGGGCGTCGGGCAGGCCCGCGTCACGCTGGGGCGAGCGCACGGCAGCGACGATGAGGTCGAGCGTGGTGGGGCCCAGCGGCAGCGTCTTCGAGACCCTCACCTGCGGCATGCGGCTGAAGAGCTGCCCGGCGATGCCCTGAATCTCGACGGTGTTGGGGTTGCCCGACGGCTGACCGCCGAAGACCGGCCAGTACTGCCCGGCCAGCACGTCGACCACCGGCGTCTCGACCTTCCGGTACAGGTGCCGCGCGCGGAACGACGGGTTGGCGATGAAGTTGGCCTCGGTGCCGAAATACGGCTGGCCCACGCCGACCGGCAACTGGGTGCCCAGAAAGTCCATCTCGAAGACCGCGCTGGTGCGAATGCCCGACACCTCGGGGGCCTTCAGGCGGAAGCCGAAGCGCGAATGCCGCGCGCTCAGTTGGAAGCGGTCGTGCGCCCCCGCGTAGGTCGACGGGCGCGCCACCAGGCCGTTGCCGATCTGCTCGGTGAAGCTCTGGGTGGTGTCGTAGATGGCGTTGGCCTGCACGAAGCCGTAGATGGTCAGCGCGACCTTGCTGGCCACCAGCGTGGTGCCGTCGACCGCTTTCTGGCCGACCGAGTCGCGCAGGTCCTTCACCGCGCTCTCGAACTCGGCGTCGCTGAGCGTGCCTTTCTGATGCAGCAGCTCGAGGGTCGAGAACTCGAGGGTCCAACCGTGGGCGTTGGCGGCGGGGGCCTGCGACAGCACGGCGGTCAGCGCGAGGGCGAGCATGCGAGGGCGCGCATAGCGCGTCTCGCCCAGGCAACACCATCGTCACGAACGTGTTTCGAGCGGGGTTCTTTGCCTCAGCGCACGCGAGGCAGGTGCGGGTCCGACACGTGGGTCGGCGGCTCGTCGCGGGTGTCGAAGTCGTCGTCGTCGACCACGAGCGCCGGCGTGAGCGCGGTCATCGCGGCGTGGCCATCGGCCGGCGTGTCGAGCCCGTCGTGCAGCCGCAGCTCGAGCGCGCCCACCCGCACCACGCCTCCGACCGGCACCGGTGCGTTGGTCGTCTTCACGCCGTCGACCGACAGCTCGGCCAGGCGGGTGAGCGAGCGCACCCAGACCGTGTCGAAGGGGTCGACCGAGAACTCAGCGTGCAGGGGCTCGAGCCCGTGGAACCGCAGGCCAGCCTCGGGAGCCGACCCGACCACGAAGCGCTCCGAGGGGAATCGCAGCGAGGTGCGGGGCCCCAAGACGCGCACGAGGAAGAAGTCAGCCATGCGCCACGGCTCGTTCAGAGCGAGCTGGTGTCCCTGGTGGGCGCCGGTGCACCCGACAGCGCGCTGAAGGCGTCGGCCAGCCGCTGCATGTCTTCGAGGCTCTTCGAGGTCCAGGTGAAGTCGTCGCCCTGGGTGTGGTGCACGGTGCAGCGGTACCATTCCTGGTACTGCTCGAGCTTGACCGACGCGATGCGGTCGAGCCGCGAGACGGTGTTGCCGATGCCGTTCTGGCAGACGAACTTCACCTGCAGCAGCTTGCCCTCGAAGGTGGGCTCGGCGATGCAGCCGCTGGTGACGTTGGCCTTGATGAGGGTGGCGATTTCATCGCGCGGGTTCGCGATGCGCTGCGGGTTGGGGGTGTAGGCCACGGGCTGAATCGAGGCACAGGCGGCGACGAGCAGGGCAAGAGCGAGAACGCGCATGCCGGTCGTTTAGCGCGAGACGTGGGCCCGCTCAACTGACGCTGCGAACCCACTGCCCCAGCGGGCGCTCGGCGAGCTGGCCTTCACCGAAGACCCGCTGGCCGCGCACGAAGGTCTCGTGCACCACGCCGAAGAGCGTCTGACCCAGGTACGGCGTCACCGGGTGGCGATGGAGGATGCGGTCTTTCTTCACGGTGAAGCTCGCCTCGGGGTCCCACACCACCAGGTCGGCGTCGAGGCCGACGGCGATGGTGCCCTTCTTCGCCGAGAGCCCCGCCAGAGCCGCCGGCGCTTGCGACAACCAGCCAGAGAGCTGCCCCACCGACACCCCGCGGGCGCGCGCTTCGGTCCACACCAGCGGCAGGCCGAACTGCAGCGACGCGATGCCGCCCCACGCGCCGTCGAAGTCGCCCAGCTCGAACTTCTTGAGCTCGGGCGTGCAGGGCGAATGGTCGGTGACCACCATCGACAACGTGCCGTCGTGCAGGCCCTGCCACAGCGCTTCGCGGTTGGCCTGCTCGCGAATGGGCGGCGCGCACTTGAACTCGGTGCGCCCGTCGGGAATGTCCTCGGCCGCCAGGCGCAGGTAGTGCGGCGTGGTCTCGGCGCTGAAGGGGAGCCCCCGCTCGCGCGCCCGGCGCAGCGTGTCGAGCGCGGTGGACGACGAGAGGTGCACCACGTGGGTGCGCGCGCGGGTCTTCGTGCACAGCGCGACCAGCTGCGCGATGGCTTCGTCTTCGGCGGCCTTCGGGCGCGAGCGCACGTAGCGCCAGTAGCTGCGCAGGTCGCGCACCGGCTCGGCGTCGAGCTGCCGCTTCGCCTCGTCGAGCGGGCCGGGCACCTCGGCGTGCACCAGCAGCGGCGCGCGGGTGGTGGCCAGCACGGTCATCGCGCGCTCGAGGTCGACCTCACCGACGTGCGCGAACTCGGCAACGCCGCTGTCGACCATGAAGCACTTGAAGCCCAGCGCGCCCTCGCGAACCATGTCGACCAGCTCGCCGGCGTTGCCCGGCACCACGCCGCCCCACAGGCCGACGTCGATGAAGCCGCGGCCATGCAGCGCTTCGGCCTTGGTCAGCAGCGCCTTCACGCTGGTGGTGGCCGGAATGCTGTTGAGCGGCATGTCGACCAGGGTGGTGACGCCGCCCGCCGCCGCCGAGCGGGTGGCGGTGTGAAAGCCTTCCCACTCGGTGCGGCCCGGCTCGTTGACGTGCACGTGCGAGTCGACCACGCCGGCCATCACCACCCGCGCACCCACGTCGTGCACCGGTGCGCCCGCAGGCACGTCGGCCGGCTCGCCCACCTTGACGATGCGCCCGGCCTTCACGTGCACCGCGGCGGGCTTCACCTCGCCGCCCACCACGACCCTCGAACTGCGAACGAAGAGCTCAGTCATACGGTGTTCTCGGAGCGCGCGACCAGGCGCGAGATGTTGCCGCGGTGGGTCCACACCATGGCCACCAGCAGCGCGACCCCCAGCAGCGGGTATTCGATCGGTCGACCCTGGAAGAAGCCGGCCACGATGGCCACCAGACCTCCGGCCAGCGAGCCGATGCTCGAGGTGCGGGTGAGCGCCAGCAGCCCCACCCAGACCACGAAGCCGGCGACCGCCGACCAGGGCAGCAGCACGGCCAGCACGCCCAGCGCGGTGGCCACGCCCTTGCCGCCCTTGAAGCGCAGCCACACCGGGAACACGTGACCCAGGAACGCCGCCAGGCCGACCGCGGCGTGCAGGCGCACCTCGTCGGGGAACAGCCGCACCACCAGCAGCACCGGCAGCGCACCCTTCACCGCGTCGAGCACCAGCACCACCGCGCCCAGCTTCTTGCCGGCCACCCGCGCGACGTTGGTGGCGCCGATGTTGCCGCTGCCCTCGCTGCGCACGTCTTTCTTCGCGAAGGCCCACGTCACCAGCACGCCGAAGGGAATCGAGCCCGAGAGGTAGCTCAGGGCGATGGCGAGCGCGGCGTTCAATGAAAGTGCAGCTGGGTGTGCGCGTACACGACCCACCCGTAGTTGAGGAAGAAGAGGCCGACGGCGAAGTAGCGAACGGCCTTCCATTCACGCTCGTCGAGCAGCACTTCGGGAATGGGCAGCTTGAAGGTCAGGTGCAGCACGGTCAGCACCACCATCACCGCGAAGAAGGCGGCGGCCACCGTGCCCAGCGGGTTGGCCTCGAGCGCGCCGAGCACGTTGAAGTGCGCGAAGCGGTCGGCCACCCGGGTCAGCCCACAGCCGGGGCAGGGAATGCCGGTGACGCGGCGAAAGGTGCAGCCCCAGAACGGCACCAGCCTGGCCACCGGCACGAAGCGGGCGACCAGCAGCCCGAACAGGCCGATGACGCCGATGGCGTCGGCCGAACCGAAGGTGCGATTGCGCTGGGGCAGGTAGAGCTGCACGACGGTTTCCACCGTAACAACCGCGAGGGCGCCTGTCGCGCGCGGCCCCTTTTCCTGCGCCCTGGTTTGCGTTAGCCACCGGGGCCATGCTCACCATTCTCGTCTCGCTGGCCCTGACCGCTGCTCCCGAGAAGTCCGACCTCATCGTGCGCGGTGAGAAGTTGAAGGGCTTGCCTGCGGTGACCCTGGCCAAGGTGCTCGAGACCCCGGCCGACTTCGACGGCAAGACGGTGGCGGTCGAGGCGAAGGTGCGCAAGGCCTGCTCGCGCAAGGGCTGCTGGATGGAACTGAGCGCCACCGACGCGGGCCCCGGCGTGCGCGTGACCTTCAAGGACTACGGCTTCTTCGTGCCGCTGGACTCGGCGGGCAGCACGGCGAAGGTCGAGGGCACGCTGAAGGTCGCGGCGCTGTCGGCCGAGAAGGCGAAGCACTACGAGTCGGAAGGCGCGCAGGTCGCCAAGGACAAGGACGGCACCTACCGCGAGGTCGAGCTGGTCGCGACGGGCGTCGAGCTGCGCAAGTGACGGGCGTCGCGGTTTGACGCGCGCGTATTCGATGCACGGGGTGATGGGCGCGGCCGACCGCGCCGTGTCGCTCACGCGCGAGGTGTTGCTGACGCAGAAGCCGGGCAGCCTGGTGCACGACGTGCAGAACGACCCCCGCTTCCAGCACCGTGGCGTCGACCTCTTGTGGGACGTGCCGGGCGAGCAGGTGCGCGGGGTCGAAGTGAAGGGTGACCGCCAGGGCGGCCGTCGCGGCACCTACTTCTTCGAGCTGATCAGCAACGCCGAGAAGGACTCGCCGGGCTGCTTCCTGTACTCGACGGCCGACCTGCTGGTGTACGTCTTCCTCGACAAGCAGGAGACCCACGTGCTCGAACTCAAGGCGGTGCGCGACTGGTTCGTGCCGCGGGCCAGGAGCTACCCCTTGAAGACCACGAAGACCCGAACGGGCGCGGTGCTCTACACCACCGTGGGCGCCATCGTGCCGGTGCGCGAGGTGGCCGAGGCGAACCCGACGGCGGTGCGGGTCTTCAAGGTTCCCCGGTAGCGCGGTGTAGCAGGCGATCGACCCCGGCCCGGCTGATCGGGTGGACTGCTGCCTGAATGGGACAGGTGCGCGGCCCCGAGGGTCTGTTACCCTCGGTCGTGCGATGGCGACGAAGCACCGACCAGGCAAGGACGACGGGGACACGGGCGTCGCGACCGCGACGCGCAAGAAGGAGCAGCTCAAGAAGCCGCCGCGCTTCAAGGTGCTCTTCCACAACGACAACTACACCACCATGGAGTTCGTGGTGTGGGTGCTGCAGTTCATCTTCCACAAGTCCGAGTCCGACGCGTTGGCCATCATGCTGAACGTGCACAAGACCGGGTACGGCGTGGCTGGTGTGTACACGAAAGACGTGGCCGACACGAAGGTCGCCCAGACCCACGCGCTCGCCAAAGAGCACGACTACCCCCTGAAGCTGTCGATCGAGCCCGAGGACGACTGAAGACATGGCCTCTCCCATCATCGCCAAGGAACTGCAGGCTGCCATTCGCTTCGCGCTCAGCGAAGCCAAGCGGCTGCGCCACGAGTACCTGACGCTCGAGCACCTGCTGCTGGGGTTGCTCAAGGACGCGCGGGCCACCGAGGTGCTCAAGGCGTGCGGCGCGCGCGTCGATCGCTTGAAGCCCAGGGTCGAGAAGTTCCTCGCCGAGAGCGTCGAGAAGCTGCCCGAGGGCAGCGAGGCCGAACCGCAGCAGACCATCGGCGTCGAGCGGGTGCTGCAGCGCGCCGCGTTCCACGCCCTGTCGGCCGAACAGAAGGTGATGGACTCGGCCGACGTGCTCATCGCCATGTTCCGCGAAGGCGAATCGCAGGCGCTCTTCTTCCTGAAGGAAGAGGGCGTCACCCGCTACGACCTGCTCAATTACGTCTCGCACGGCATTCGCAAGGACGGCGAAGAGGCCGCGCAGACGCCCGGTGAGGAGCGCGAGGGCGTGGGCATGGGCGAAGACGACGAAGCGCCGCCCGCCAAGAACCCGCTCGAGGCCTACTGCACCGACCTGAACGCCGAGGCCGCGGCTGGCCACATCGACCCGCTCATCGGCCGCACGCTCGAGCTCGAGCGCACGGTGCAGGTGCTCTGCCGACGCCGCAAGAACAACCCGCTCTACGTGGGTGAATCGGGCGTGGGCAAGACCGCCATCGCCGAGGGCCTGGCGCTGGCCATTCACGAAGGCCGTACGCCCGACGCGCTCAAGAACGCGACCGTGTACTCGCTCGACATGGGCGCGCTGCTGGCGGGCACCAAGTTCCGCGGGCAGTTCGAAGAGCGGCTCAAGGGCGTGCTCAAGGCGCTGCAGGCGCACGACGACGCGATTCTCTTCATCGACGAAATTCACACCATCGTCGGCGCGGGCGCGACCAGCGGCGGCTCGATGGACGCCTCGAACCTGCTCAAGCCCGCCCTCGCCTCGGGCAAGCTGCGCTGCATCGGCTCGACCACCTACCAGGAATTCAAGGCCAGCTTCGAGCGCGACCGCGCGCTGGCCCGCCGCTTCCAGAAGATCGACGTGCCCGAGCCCAGCGTGGAGGACACGGTGAAGATTCTCGCGGGGTTGGCGCCGAAGTACGAAGAGCACCACAAGGTGAAGTACGACGCCGACGCGCTGCGGGTCGCCGCCGAGATGTCGGCCAAGTACATCAACGAGAAGTTCCTGCCCGACAAGGCCATCGACGTCATCGACGAGGCCGGCGCCATCGACCGGCTGCGCGAGAAGCCGACCGGCAAGGTCACCGTGCACGACGTCGAGGTCATCGTCGCGAAGATCGCCCGCATGCCGCCCAAGTCGGTGGCGCTCGACGAGCGCGAGCAGCTCAAGAACCTCGAGACCGAGCTCAAGGCCGTCATCTTCGGGCAGGACAAGGCCATCGACGAGCTGGCCGCGGCCATCAAGCTCTCACGCTCGGGCCTGCGTAGCCCCGAGAAGCCCATCGGCTCGTTCCTGTTCGCGGGGCCGACCGGCGTGGGCAAGACCGAGCTCGCCAAGCAGTTGGCGCGGGTGATGGGCATCGAGTTCCTGCGCTACGACATGTCGGAATACGGCGAGCGTCACACGGTCTCGCGGCTCATCGGCGCGCCCCCGGGGTACGTGGGGTTCGACCAGGGCGGCCTG
>CAIWFK010000270.1 GCA_903911905.1 uncultured Myxococcales bacterium | reverse complement strand
TTCCTCGAGGACCTGGCCTGGAGACCACATCGGTGCGGAGACCGCCGTGGCGGGTACCCCGAGTTGGCCATTCAGTGGGCCCTCGAACTCCTTCTCCTCGAACTCGGCGATTGTCACGACAGCAGACTACATGGGAGCGCGCAGTTGTCGGCAACGTGGTGAGATCAAGAAATGGTTGAGCCGGCGCACGTCCTCAGGAATGCCAAGGCATTCGATGTCGTCTTTCGCGAAGGCGAGCTTCGTGCCACTGACCGCGCAATCAGTGGGCTCGCCGTTGCTGAGTGGGGCGATTTGAAGCGCGTGGAACTCGGAGGGGAGCGTGCCCTTGCTGAGCAGCGTGCGCTAGGCCTGTTCGAACTCGGCGTTGCTGCAGCGTGGGTGGTCCCGGTGGTGTATCGCGGGGCCGTTGTCTCGATCGGCGAGGCTGAGGCAACAGCGAGGCTGGAGTTTCAACGGCTATCGACCGATGAGCCCAACCTGGTCTTTGAGGGGCTCCAACAAGCTCAAGCCTTGGGAAATCCGCTGACGTGGGCCTTCGCGACTCTCGTTCATCACCGCGATCGTCCACAGGAGGATTGGCGTCGATACGTGCAGGTCGACCGACTGTCGGGCCTCGTTTGGGACCTCGAAGCATCCAAGGAGTACCTGCGTCTGGTCATCACCCCAGTTGCGAGCACCAACGGCTGATCGAAACGAACCCGTGTCCCTCGAAGAAGTCGTCGCTGTGCTTTGTCCGGCCATGGTCGAACCGATCGCATGTCCGTCAGGTCTGCTAGGTCGCGTACGCGGCATGAAGGTCCGTGAGGAGCGCGTTCTGGCCGACCGCTCCCTCGCTAAGTCTGGCGGTCAACTGGAGGAACTGCTCCGCGCCTGCTGGACCGAGACGGTCGACGCCGGCCCGTATGTGTTCGGCGACAAGCCTGTCGACTGGGGCGCGGTGCTCCAGGGCGACCGCTTCTTCGCGCTGCTGATGATCCGCGCGCTCACCTACGGCCCCCAGTACGCCTTCGGCATCTCCTGCCGAAACTGCCGCGCCCGCATCGAATGGGAAGTCGACCTGACGAAGCTCCCGGTCCGCCCGCTCTCGCCCGAAAGCCGCGCCGCCTTCATCGCCGGCAACCGCTTCGAGACCACCCTCCCCGACGCAGGCAAACGCGTCAGCTTCAAGCTCCTCACCGGCGACGACGAGCGCAAGCTCCCGGCCCTCCAGCGCGCCGCCCCCGACCGACTCCTCTCCGCCGTCCTCGCCTACCGCGTCCTCGACATCGACGGCGTCGACCCCAAGGACAAGCGCGCCTTCCTCGAAGACCTGACCCTCCGCGACGCCGATTTCCTCGTCGACGAGTTCGACCGCGTCGACTGCGGCGTCGACACCACGATCGAAGTCGAGTGCCCGGAGTGCCGAGAGGTCCAGGACGTCGAACTCCCTTTCGACAGCGCGTTCTTCCTGCCGGGCAAGGAGCGAACGGCACGTCGGAAGGCCCGGAGCACCTCTTCCCCGACGTGAGCCTCGACGCCTGGCGCGAGGGGCTCTTCCACCTGTGCTGGCACCAGCACGGCGGCTCGGGGCTGGTGCTGTCCCTGGGTGACGCGCTGGAGCTGCCGGTGGGCGACCGCGACTGGCTGCTCGAGCGCATCGGCCAGCCCGCAACCGTTCGTGCCAACTACGATATCGGCAACAGCGCCTCCCTCGGGTTCGACCAGGACGATGAGTTGCGCCGGCTGGGTCCCTGGCTGGGTAGCGTGCACATCAAGGATCGAC
>CAIWFK010000269.1 GCA_903911905.1 uncultured Myxococcales bacterium | reverse complement strand
CCGATCTGTGACCCAGGTCGGCCAGCTGGGCGCGAATCTGGTGGGTGCGGCCGGTGTCGAGTGTCACTTCGATGAGCGAGGCGTCGGCGAAGCGCTCGAGGGTGCGAAAGGTCAGCCGCGCCCGCCGGGGGCTGTCGACGCGGGTGGTGTAGCGGCGAGGGTTCTGCGGGTCTTTCGTGTAGGGCGTATCGAGCGTCTGGGTGTCGGGGGTGTGGCCGTGCGCGAGCCCCACGTAGACCTTGTCGACCAGCTTGGCCTCGAAGGCCGCCTTCAGTCTCGCCAGCGCGTCGTCGTGCCGGGCCAGCGCGATGCAGCCGGTGGTGTCCTTGTCGAGCCGGTGGGCGATGCCGGGCCCGGCCAGGCCGCCCACGTCGAAGCCGGTCACCTGCGAGGCCGCCAACTCGAAGAGCGAGACCTGGTTGGGCTCGGGCTCGACCACCAGCCCGGCCGGCTTGTCGACGATGACGAAGGCCTCGTCCTGCGCGAGCACGGTCAACGCACGCCCGTCGACCTTCGCCAGCGGGCGCGGGGCAGGCAGTTGCAGCTCGACCGATTCACCCCCGAAGAGTCGGCGGTCGACCTTGGCCAGCGTGCCGTTGACCCGCACCTGCCTGGCTTCGAGCATGCGGCGCACCGCAGCCACGGGGAACGCGGGCAGCGCCTTCACCAGGAACGTGTCGAGCCGACCCTTGGCGCCTTTGGGGACCTGCAGTGTGCGAACGGCCATGCGCGCACTGTAGGTCACCCTCGAGGTCAGGACTTCAGATCTCGACGAAGGCCGAGGCCATCGACACCCCGCCGCCCGACGCGCAGAACGCGACGATGTCGCCGGGCGCCAGCCGTTCCTGCTCGATGGCGTCGTCGAGCGTCATGGGAATGCAGCCGCTGCCGGTGTAGCCCCACTTGTTCATCACCCAGTGGGTCTTGGTCATCGGCTGGCCGATGGTCTGCATCACGTCTTCGATGGTGCGCAGGTTGAGCTGGGTGAAGACGAAGAGCTTCACGTCTTCCATCGGCACGCCGGTCTTCTTCGAGGTCTCGCGCAGCATGCGCGGCCAGTGCTCGGTGTTGTAGGTCTTGGGGAACTTGGCCACGAACTTGACCGTCGGCCGCACGTCACCACCGGCGGGCTGGGCCGTGCCGCCCTGGTAGATGCCCAGCGAGGCCCACTTGCTGCCGTCGGCCCAGAGCGTACCGCCCAGGTAGCCGCGCTTGTTCGAGGCCGAGAGCACGACCGCGCCCGCGCCGTCGGCGAAGAGGGTGGCGGTGCTCTTGTCGGCCCAGTCGATGTACCGGCTCATGCCGTAGGCGCCGATGACCAGCACGTGGCTGATGGTCTCGTCGGCGACGAGCGCCTTGGCGGCGAGGTCCATGGCGGTCACGAAGCCCGAGCAGGCCGAGTTCACGTCGAGCACGCCGGACTTCGTGGCGCCCAGCTTGAACTGCACCACGGCCGCGGTCGCCGGGCTCAACTGGTCGGGCGTGTCGGTGGCGACGATCACCAGGTCGACGTCTTCGGCGCGCACCCTGGCCCGCGCCAGCGCCTGCGTGCCAGCCTCGGCGGCGAGGTCGCTGGTCACCTGCCCGGGCGCCATGTGGAAGCGCTGCTCGATGCCGGTGTTCTTCTTCAGCCAGTCGGCCACGCCCGCGCCGAAACGCACTTCCATGTCGGCGTTGGTGAGCAGCACCGGAGCGACCGAACGCCCCGTCCCCGTGATTCGCGCGTGTCTCATGACTGCTCCGTGTGACGCTTGTTGGGCGTGAGCCCGGTGGTGATGAAGCGAACGACGTCGTCGCTGATGCGGTCGAGCTCGGCGGGTGAGTCCCACACCACGAAGCGCATGCCGATGAAGTCGGCGATGCCCATCAGCGCCCAGGCCAGCACCTCGGGGTCGAAGCGGGCGATCTCCTTGGCCCCCATCGCGTGCTCGAGGCCCTTCGCGTACGACTCGGCGAGGCGGCGGTAGTAGCGGTGGTGCACCGCTTCGTCGACGAACTCGGCCTGCCGCACGATGCGGTAGAGGTTGCGGTGCTTGCCCGCGAACTCGAAGAAGGCCCGGAACCCGGCGCGCTCCATCTCGAGGCGGGTGGTGGTACCCGCGAGCGCCACGCCCAGGGCCTGGCGAAGGCGCAGCCCCAGCTCGTCGACCAGCTCGATGAAGATGGCCTCTTTGTGGGGGAAGTAGACGTAGAAGGTGCCCAGCGCGACGCCGGCCTGGCGGGTGATTTCCGAAATCGACGCCTTCTCGAAGCCGCGCTTGCCGAAGACCAGCTCGGCCGCGTCGAGCAGCTCCTGGCGCGTGCGGGCGCCACGCGGGGTGAGCGTGCGGGCCTTGGGCCGGGGCTGCGTCGCGCTGGAAGTTGAACTTCGGTTCATGTTGCGGGTGCGAGATGCCATGGACCTGAAATTGACGTCAAGTTCATTGGAAAAGACATGGAAAGTTCACGTATTGCGGGTGCGAAGAGCAGCCGCTAGACGACGGGCATGAGCCCCCTGGTGCGGTTGGCGCAGCCCCCTGACGACGACGCGGTGGGCGAGCTGTTGGTGCGCGCGTTCGTCGAGCAGTACGCGGTGAAGCTGCCCGAGGTGGCCGTCAGCGACGCTCGCAAGGCCGACCTGCGAGCGGTGGCGGCGAAGCGGGCGCTGGCGACGGTGTGGGTGGCCGAATTCGGCGGCCGGGTGGTGGGCACGGTGGCGTCCTGGGCGCCGGGGGCTTCGGGCAGCGAGGCGTGGTTGCCCAACGCGGTCGACCTGCGGCACCTGGCCGTCGACGCGTCGGTGCGGGGGCAGGGCGTGTCGGGCCGACTGCTCGATGCCGCCGAAGCCCACGCGCGCACGCTCGGCGCCAGCCACGTCTGCCTGCACGTTCGTCGCGGCGCGCTGGGCGTGCAGCGCCTCTACGCCGCGCGCGGGTACGTGCGCACGCCAGCGGGCGATCTCGACAAGCGGCCCGAGGTGTTTCTCGAGGCGATGGTGTTGGCGCTCTGAGGCGCCCGAGGCTCAGCGCGGAAACAGGAAGGCCATCGCCTGCTCGATGGTCGGCACCGCCACCGTCGCGCCACTCGTGGCCAGGGCCTCGACGCTGAAGGCGCCGGTGGCGACCGCCACGCACTGCGCGCCGATGGCGAGGGCCGCGGCGACGTCTTTGGGGGTATCGCCGATGACCACCACCCGGGCCTGCTGACGCGGTACGCCCAGCTGCGCCGCGCCCCGCTCGGCGCCGATGCGAATGAGCTCGGGGCGCAGCTCGTGATCGTCTCCGAAGCCCCCGAACCCGAAGGGGGCCCACAGCCCGACGCGCTCGAGCTTCAGCCGCGCGCCTTCCCGTACGTTGCCGGTGCCGAGGCCCAGGGCCGCGCCCGTGCCCTGGGCCCGCTGCACCGCCTCGCGCATGCCCGCGTGCACCACGTAGCGCTGGTCGGGAGTCACCTTCACCTGCTCTTCGAGCGCCTGCACGTAGGCGGCGATGAGCGCGTCGATGCGCGGCTCCGTGGGCTCGACGGCGATGGCCTCGAGCCCGAGCCGAAGAATCGCGCGATCGGTCATGCCGTCGAAGCGAATGCGGGCACAGGCGTCGGCGCGACCGTGTTCCCGTTCGAAGGCCTGGTCGATGGCGCGTCGGCCTGCTCCGCCCGTGCTGACCAGGGTGCCGTCGATGTCGAAGAGCAGCACCGTGGGGTTCACGCGAGCCTCCGCGTCACGAGCGCGGCCCATTCGGGCTCGAGCTCGATGCAGGCCACGTCACGCCCCAGGCGCTTCGCCGCTGCGGGAATCGAGCCCGAGCCGGCGAAGGGGTCGACCACCAGCGCCCCCGCGCGAGACCAGGTGCGCAGCAAGGGCTCGAGCACGCTGAAGGGCTTGTGGTTGGGGTGGTTGCCGAAGGCGGCGGCCTCGCCGTCGTCGTCGTAGCCGCCGACCACCGCCCAGGGCACGGCGGGCGCGTCGGGCGCGGGCGGAGTGGGCGCGGTGCGGGTGAGCACCAGCGCGGTCTCGACCACCCGCAGCAGCTCTTCGCCGCTGTTGCCTTCGCGAGTGCGCTTGCCCCAGACGAATTCGCCCCGCTGATGCGCCCAGCCCAGGCCCTTCGCCACCTCGAGAATCGGAGCGCGGCCCAGCAGGTTGGTCCAGATGACCATCGGCGCGTCGTCGGCGAGGTTCACCGCCGCCAGCTCGAGCCAGTTCCTGGTGAAGGCGCGGTACTCGCGCACGTCTTCGAAGCGGCGCAGAGGGCCGCGTTCGATCTTGCGGTCCTTCTTGTCGCGTTCGTCGCCGCCCTTTCGGCGGCGCGTCAGCAGACAGTAGGGCGGGTCGGTGACCAGCGCGCTGGCGCGACGGCCCTCGAGCGCCCGGGCCCACGCGGCCGGCGTCGTCGAATCAGCGTTCACACACGTCGGGGCCATTGCGTTCAACCGGGCTGGTCCTTAACACCACAACCATGAGCGAGGTCATCATCCGCGACATGGAAGCACGCGACCTGGACCAGGTGTCGGTGTTGGCCGCGCAGTTGGTGCGGCAGCACCACGGCTTCGACGCGCGCCGCTTCCTGCTGGTCGAACCGGTGGAGCAGGGGTACCGCTGGTTCCTCGACTCGCAGTTGGGGGAAGCGGGCGTGCTGCTGCTGGTGGCCGAGGTCGACGGCGCCATCGCCGGGTACGTGTACGGCGCGCTCGAAGAACGCAACTGGGCCCTGCTGCTCGACGCGCACGGCGCCATTCACGACGTGTTCGTCGACCAGCGCTTTCGTCGCCGCGGCGTGGCGAAGCGGCTGATGCAGGTGGCCATCGATCGGCTGGAAGCGCAGGCCGAGCAGGTGGTGCTCTCGTCGGCCAGCCCCAACCTCGAAGCCCAGTCGCTGTTCCGCTCCCTGGGGTTCCGCGACACGATGGTCGAGATGACCCGCTCGCGCGCCCGCTAGCCGTTCGACATGTACACCGTGTACGAGCTGCAGGTCGGCGCGGTGTTCGGTGTGCGGAAGATCTTCACGTAGTACATGGCGCTGTCATCGGTGCCGAACGAGCCGCCCTTCGAGAAGCTGCGCGTGCAGGTCTCGTTGTTCAGGTAGCAGCTGCTGGTCGACGAGCTGGTGTCGTAGCGGTACACGCACATCTGGATGTTCGGGTCGGCCGACTGCAGCACCACCCGCACGTTGTAGCTCTCGCTGAAGAACATGGTGGTGTCGTTGCCGTAGAACCGAATCCAGTCGACGTCGCCGTCGATGGGCAACAGCCCGCTGTAGTTGGTCGAGGCGCCGGTGTCGTCGAGCTGGCCCTTGTCCAGCCCTGCCGAGCAGAAGTCGCCGAGGTCCATGCCCAGGTCGTGACACTCACAGCCGTCGCTGGCCTGCATGTTGGTGTCGTAATAGCCGGGGTTGCACATGCCCACGGCGCAGGATCCCATGTTGCACGAGGGGGTGCCGTTGGCGATGGGGCAGCCGGCCAGACAGCTGCCGCCCGAGGCCTCGAGCGGCACGGCGGTGAAGGGGTTGACCGCGTCGTCGGTTTCGATCGACACGCTGCCGGTGAACGAGGCCGCGGTCTGCGCGCGGAACTCGACCTCGAAGGCCACGCGCTGGTCCTTGTCGAGCGTCAGGGGCAGCGACGGCAGGTTCTTGAGCGTGAAGAGGTTCGAGCTGCCCCCGACGAAGGCCAGGTTCTTCACCATCAGCTTGCCGAAGCCCACGTTCTTGAGCTCGAGGGGTTTGCTGACCACCCAGCCCATCGGCACCACGCCCCACGACAGCGAGCCGGGCGAGGTCTGCAGTTGGGGTGAGGTCACCGTGCCGGTGACGGGAATGGTCAACATGCCGCGCGCGGCGTCGTTCGAGGCAATGGTGAGCGTCGCGGCCAGCAGGCCCGCGGTGGTGCCGGTGGTGGTGAGCACCACCGACGCGCGCTCGAGCGGCTTCAAGGTGGCGGTCGGCAT
>CAIWFK010000268.1 GCA_903911905.1 uncultured Myxococcales bacterium | reverse complement strand
GTCACCCCAGGGAGGGGGGCGGGTCTGATTTTCGGCGCGCGGTCGCCCTCCCTGACGGGTTCCCGGGCCCGTTTTCGAGTGGGCCAGTTCTGGGAAATTGAGCAGCCCGGGATTCAGAATCGGGCCGCGCCAGAAATTGAGCATGGACCGTTGTTCGGTTTCGAAGGGCAAGTGCGTTCTCGGCCGGGCTCAGCAGATCAGCGATTGGACCGAGCGCAGCAACTCCTCGTCCGAGGGGTGCGTGTAGATGGCGGTCGAGAGGATCGACTTGTGGCGCGCGAAGCGCTGCGTGAGGCGGATGTCTTTCGTCGCCCGGTAGATGTTGCTGCAGCTCGAATGACGCATCGAATGAAAGCAGAAGTGGCGTTCGAAGCCACAGCGCTTCTGCCAGACGCCGAAGGCATGGCGCAGCTGGCGCGCCGACAGCCTCGTCCCCAGGCGGCTGACGAAGATGGGGCTCTCGTCGGTCAGGACTTCACCATCGCGTCGACGACCGGCCATCAGCTTCTCGAGCTTCGCGCGCACGAGGTCGGGGAGCATCACCTCTTGGGGCGCCGGGTCGTCGCTCGCCCGCTTGAAGACCCGCAGGCGCAACCGCCGCTTTGCGTGCCCGGCATCGTCGAAGACGTCCCCGACGTTGAGGGCGAGGATCTCGTGCTCCCGGAGGGCGGCGCCGAGCGCCACGCTGTAGATGACGTGATCGCGGAAGCCGTCGCGCCGCTGCCCGGTCACCTTCAGCAGCAGGCGTTGCTCGTTCTCGGTCAGCGTGCGCGCGGGGCGCGAAACGGAGTCGGCGTAGGTCGTCATGGCGCGACATACACGCTTCGTTCTCGGACACAGGCAAGCGGAGGAAGGCGATGACGCTCGGCATCGTGAAACGCACCGAGGAGGAGTTCGCCGACTGGCTCGGCACCGAGTGGGGCTTCATCTCAGGCCTCGCCGCCTTCGACGACGAGCCCGTAGCTCTCGAGCAGTACCAGTTCTCGTTCCTCCGCAACCGCTCGCGCTTCCGCTGGGTCACCAAGAGCCGGCAGGTGGGGTTCTCGTTCCTCTTCGCGCTGGAGGCGCTGGCCAGGTGCCACCTGCGCGAGAAGCACACCGCGGTCTTCGTCAGCTACAACCTCGACGACGCGAAGGAGAAGATCCTCGTCGCCCGCCAGGTCCATGAGGAACTACCGCTCGCGTACCAGAAGCGCCTGGTAGTCGACTCGAAGACCGAGCTCGCGTTCGAGTCGAACGGCAGCAACAAGCGACTTTCCCGCATCCTCTCGCACCCGTCGAAGGCGCCCCGCGGCAAAAAGGGCGACGTCTACCTCGACGAGCTCGCGCACTACGTGAACGACCGCGAGGTGTACCGGGGCTCGACCGCGCTCATTCTGCGGAGCAACGGTCAGCTGACCGGCTGCAGCACCCCTCTCGGGCGACGCGGCATCTTCTGGGAGATCGCCAACGAGGAGCTTCGCAAGTACCCGCACCACACACGGCAGTACGTGCCCTGGTGGCTGTGCCGCTTCTTCTGCGCCGACACGAAGCGCGCAGCCGTCGAGGCGCCGAACATGCCGACCGAGGAGCGCGTCGCGACCTTCGGCCGACCGACGCTCGTCGAGCAACTCGACTCGCTCCCGCTCGACGACTTCCAACAGGAGTTCGAGGGCCGGTTCGTCGACGAGACGTACAGCTTCTTCCCGTACGAGCTCATTCTGCCGTGCACCACCGATGACCTCGTGATGTCCGACGAGCCGACCTCGGTGCGTGCACCCGAGGGCCGCCTGGTCGCTGGCTTCGACGTCGGCCGCACGCGCGACCGGTCCGAGCTCGCGGTGTTCGAGGAGATCGAGGGGCGCTTCACTTGCCGCATGCTGAAGAGCTTCGAGGGCACGCCCTTCGCTGAACAGGAGGCGGAACTGCGGCGCCTCCTGGGAACGCTGCCCGTCGCGAGGCTCTCCATCGACCGGAGCGGCATCGGCATGAACCTCGC
>CAIWFK010000267.1 GCA_903911905.1 uncultured Myxococcales bacterium | reverse complement strand
TTCGGGGCTGGGCAGGTCCTTCTCGAAGTGGAGGTACGTGCCGCCCACGACCAGGCCGGCGGCGATGACCCCCACCAGCGAGATGACCATCAGGCGTTTGAACCACCGCCACAGCGTCGAGCGCACGGGACAGGGAGTGTAGCCCCCGGGGAAAGCCGAGGGCGGGGAAACAGACACGGGGCGCAGGCTGGCGGTGTGTTCGCTCGACCGCGCGCTGCGGGTGGTGGCCCTCGGTGTCGTCGACATGCCAGAGCACCTTCGCAACAACCTTGCCGCTGTCTGGCCGGGCAGCCAAGCTCGCCAGATGGCGCTTCCCTTGAGCTGTGAGCGGCATCAAGCCGAGGCCGGGTGGCAGTGCACGGGGTGCAACCGGTTGCTGTGCCCCGATTGTGCGGCGACCAAGGTGATGCACCCGACGACGGTCGTGGCGTGCACGTACTGCGGAGAGCTGGCGCAGCCAGTGACCGCGCAGCAGACCCAGGCCGATTCGCTGTGGCCCTTTGTGCCGGGCGCGTTCGGGTTCGCGTTCACCACCCAGGGCTTGCCGCTGTGGCTGGGCCTGGCGGTGTTGGACGCGGTGTTCATCAGCTCGGGGCTGGGCGGGCTCTTCGCGCGGTTGCTGGGTCTGGGGCTGGTGCTGGGCGGCTTGTTCAACCTGATTCGCGCGACCTCGAGCGGGGCCGATTCGGCGTTGGAGTTCGTCGACGTGGCGACCTCGGTGGTGAGTCCGCTGACGCGCTTCGGGGTGGTGCTCGCCCCGTTCTGGGGTGGGGCGTTGGCCGCGTTCCTGCTCAATCGACCCGGGCTGGCGATGGCGTCAGGCGTGGTGGGGTTGTTCTGGGTGCCGGTGGCCATCATCGGGGCGGCAGCCGGAGCGAGCTCGCTCGATTTGATGAACCCGGTGCGCGTGGTGGGCGTGGCGGTGCGGCTGGGGGGCGATTTCGCGGTGTACGTGGGCGGGTTGCTGGGCGCGCTCGGCGTGTTGCTGGTGGGGCTGCTGCTGTCGATGGTGGCGGGAGTGGTGAGCCCGGTGCTGGCGGTGCCCGTGTTGGCGGTGACCAAGCTCTACGCGTTGGTGACTGCCGCACGGCTGGCGGGACTGGTGTTGCGCACGCACGGCGAGCTGTTCGGGCACGACACCAGTCGACGACCGACGCGGGCCGCGGGTCCGTTGTCCGAGCCGAGGGGGGTCTTGCCGGCCACGACCACGGCGGTGAAGCCTCGCGCGGCCATCGAGCTCGAGCCCGAGCCGGTGAGGGCGGCGCCGCCTCGCTCTCGCTTCGAGGCGCTCGAGGTCAGCCCGCAGGCTCCGGTGCCGAACGAGGTGGGGCCGCTGGACGTGGCGTTGTTGCCGGACCATGCCGAGCAGTCGGCGCTCGAGATTCGCGGGGCCATCGCGGCGAAGAACGTCGAACTCGCGCTCGATGCGTTTCGCGCGACCGGGCTGGCGGCGTCGGAGCAGTTGAGCCCCGATGAATTGATGTGGGTCGCTCAGGCGGCGGCGGCGCGGCTGGACAACGAGTCGGCGGAATTGGCGTTCAGCAAGGTCAGCGCGCGCCGCGACGCCGCTGCGTCGGTGCGGGCCAAGGCGAAGGTGATGTTGGCGAGGTTGTTCGCCGAGCGAATGGGGCGCAAGGGTGAAGCGAAGGCGCTGATGGAAGCGGTCGTCGCGGAGTTTCCAGACGACGCTGCGGCGCTTTTCGCGAGGAATTGGCTCGCGCGCGGGTGAGTGCGGGGTCGGCGCCTCGTCACGACGCCTTGCGAAGCCGCGCCTCCGCATACAGCGGCACCTCGAAGCGGAACGTCGTTCCCACCCCGGGTCGACTGACCACGCCCACCTTCCCGTCGAGCTCGGTCACCGTCTGGAGCACGGCCGACATGCCGACCCCGCGGCCTGACACGTCGGTCGCGGCGTCGCGGGTGCTGATGCCGTCGTGGAACAGCGCCGCCTCGAGGTCTTCGTGGGTGGTCGCCGGCAGTCCCGCGGCGCGCGCCTTCTGCGCCAGTCGTTGCCAGTCGATGCCGCGCCCATCGTCGCTGACCTCGACCACCACCGCTTCCCCCTGCTTGCGCGCGGTCAGCCGCAAGGTGGGCGTGGGCGACTTGCCGGCGCGTTCACGGGCCTCGGCGTCGTCGAGCCCATGGTCCACCGCGTTTCGCACCACGTGCACCATCACCGACCAGAAGGGACCGAAGCGCGACGGAGACAGTCGCACGCCGTCACCTTCCACCTCGATGGTCGGCAGCGGCTTGCCCAGTCGGCTGGCGAGCGCGCGGGCCTGATCTCCCAGATGCGTCAGTCGCGCCTTCGCCGGGTCATCGGCCCAACTGCGCACCAGCCGCGAAATCTGCTCGGGCGCCGTACCGCGTTCGAGCGCACCGAGCAGGTCTTCGTAGTCGGGCTTGGGCACTTCGATGGCGTGTCGGCCCTTGCCGCCCAGACGCTCGACGGCCGCGTTGAGCACGCGCCACGTCATCGAAATGGCCTGGCGCTCGTCCAGCTTCAACGCCGCGCGCTCTTCCATCAGCCGGCTTTCGATTTGATGACAGAGCGCTGCGACCGACTGCACGCCGAACACCGCCGAGTTTCCCTTCAAGGTGTGCACGTCGCGCATTTCCACCGCAGGTGGCTGATGGCCAGATTCGAGCCTGGCGACGATTTCGCTGCCGTCGGCCAGGTACGCCAGGAAGCCGGCGCGGTCCTTGAGCAGCCACTGGAAGATTTCGACCGTCTCCTGCTGCGCCTTCGCGCTGCGCTGGTGCTCGATTTCGGCGGTGACGTCCGAGAGCACGATGAGCAGGTTCTGCACCGACGTGCCGTCGGGGCCGTGGAGCGCGTGGGAGTGCATGGCGAAATGCCGCCCCTCGGCCTCGAAGCCGCGGGGCAGCATGTCGAGGCTGACGTCGGGGGGCATGAAGCCCTCGATGAGCTGCTCGAACGACAGCTCGAAGGCCTGGGGGAAGGCCGGTGCGCGCGCGCCTATCCACTCGCTGAAGCGGTTGGACGGCGGCGGCGGGCCGAACCAGTCGTCCAGCACCCGCGAGCGCTCCGGGCCCATCAGGCCTTTGGCGTCGACCAACAGGAAGCCCTGGCTCACGTTGTCGAGCACCAGCTTCAGGTCGCGGTTGCGCCGCTGGACCTCGGCCTCCCGCGCCCAGATGGCCTGCGCCATGGCGTCGAAGGCGCTCGCCAACTGCCCCACCTCGTCGCGGCTGGTGATGCCGCTCGAGACGTGCTCTCCGGCCTGGAGTCGCTGCGCGGTGGTGACCAGCCGGTTGAGCGGCTTGACGATGAGGTCGCGCCCCATGCCCATCAACAGGCCGATCATCGCCAGCGCCGCGAAGAAGGCCACCACCAGAATCTGCCGGGTCAGGCTGTCGTACGAGGCATGCTCCTTCTCGGGAGAGAAGGCGATGGAGGCGGTGGCGATGGCCGCGCCGTCCGAGTCCTTCACCGCGTCGCGCACCATCACCGCTTCGGTCGACGTGGTCACCGGCCCATCGCCGCGCAGCAGGTCGTCGACCGGGCTGGTGAAGCCCTGCCGGCGTTGCTCGACGATGGTCTCGCCAGGGCCGGTGGCCGAGGTGCGGGAGACGCGCACGAAGAGCACCTCGGGGTTCGACATCAGGGAATGAACCGCGTCGTCCAACCCCTTGGTGTCGTCGAAGATCACCGCCGGGCCCGCCACCTCGCGGAAGAGCGCGCTGACCGCGGTGGCCGAGGTCGACTTGCCGTCGACCAGCGTGTGCCACTGGAACCGGGTCAGCCCCAGGTAGATGGCGGTGGTCAGCGCGAAGACCAGGACCACGGTGCCGAGCGCGAGTCGGGTTCCGATGGAAATGAACTTGGGCATGGTGACGGGTCCTCGAATCAGAGTCGGTATTCCAGCCCGAGCGTCCCGGTGAAGCGGGAGATCTGCTGGTAGTCGGGCGCGGTGCTGCCGTCGGCCGCGCGGTACACGTTGAGCGGCCCGACGGTGTACGGCGTGAAGGTCGGCGCCGCGAGACCGAGAATGACCCGGTAGCTCAAGCCCGCCACGCCCGGCACGTCGCCGGTCAGCGTCGCCTTGGCCTGCATCGACCACGGCACGGTCGCCGCCACCCCCGATTGGGCCGCCGCTGCCAACAGCGCCGGGTCACTCAGTGCCGCCGCCGCCAGCCGGGGCCCCAGCACCGTCACCGCCACGCCGAGCGTGGGCTTGTGCTCACCGAACGAGTACGCGAGGCGCGCGTTGCCCGAGATGGCGGGCGCTCCGAGCAGCGGCTGCTGTGCGCCGAACAGCGTCCACGCGGTGGGGGCGACGTTGGCCTGCGCCGAGGGGCTCCACGACCAGGCGAGCGTGGCGTTGATGCCGCCCTGCCACGCACCGCTGGTGGCCTGGTACGCCGCGTTCAGGCCGTAGGCGTCGATCGAGGTGGTGTTCTGGTACTGGAGCAGCCCGCTCACCGGGTCGACCGCGAGCGTGATCATCTCGTCCCACCAGTTGCCGAAGCCGACCAGCTTGAGCCGGTGCACGCCGAGGCGCTGCTCGATGCTCACTTCGGCGCTGCGCACCACCTCGGGCCGCAGCCCTGGCGCGGTGACCTCGAAGCCGGGCGAGGCGAAGCCCAGCTCGTACCCCGACGGCCGACGGAAGCCTTCGGAGTACAGCGCCTTGATGGTGCCGTCGTGCCATGGCGTGAGAATGACGGCGACGCGCGGCGAGACGTGTTTGGCATAGCTGACCCAGTCCCAGCGCACGCCGGCGTTGACCCGCAGGAAGTCGGTGAACTTCGCGGTCTGCTGCAGGAACGCCGAGACGGTCGGTTGGAACTGGTCGAACACGCCGACGATGGAGTTCGCACCGGTGACGTCACGCGTACCGGTGAAGCCGTGCACGCTGATCAGGCGATCGTCGGTGCCCACCATGGTGTTGAACCGGCCGTCGTTGAACCAGTCGAAGGTCGCCAACAGCTCGGCGCCCAGGCGCCAGTTCCAGTTGGGCACCGACTGCACGCACGGTGAGAGCCCCGCGCCGCAGACGTAGTCGGTGTAATAGGGGTCGTCCTCCGAGTACGAGTACTGGTCGAAGTAGAGGCGCGGCCGCAGGTCGAGGTTCTTGAGCAGGTGCAGCGTGTACGACGCGTCGACGTGCGCGTACCCCTCGTACCCGCCGCTGTAGGGCTGGTTGAACTGGGCGAAGCCGGGCACGGTTTCGTTCTGGTAATGCCCCCAGCGCGTGAAGCGGGCGGTGACCAGCAGGTCGCCCCAGTCGATGCGCAGGTAGCCGCCGGGCACGAACAGCCGCTGGGTGTGGTCGACGCCGCCCCAGACGTCGGGGCGCCCGTAGGCCTGGTTCGGCCCGACGTTGATGGGCGAGCGCGGGTCGGTCGGGTCGTCGAAGTTCGATTGCGGGCCGACGTGGAAGCCGGCGATCTGATCGTTGAGCAGCGAGAGGTGGGCGATGATGCCCAGCATGGTGCCGCCGACCTCGACCTCGTTCGCGTAGCTCAGGCCGAGGCGGTACTGGTTGCCGAAACGGGTCAGGTCGGGTCGCTCGAGCGTGCCCGCGCGGTCCTGGTTCGGAGACAGCGAGCCTTCGGCGGTGACCCGCAGGCCCTTCGACCCCTTCGCGCGTCGGGTCACGATGTTGATGGTGCCCATCATCGCGTTGGTGCCGTAGAGCACGGAGCCCGGCCCCAGGAAGACCTCGATGTGGTCGACCGCTTCGATGGGAATGCCCAGGTTCTTCTCGGGGTAGGCGACGCCGAGGCCGGTGTCGTTCATCACGTGCCCGTCGACCACCAGCAGCAGGTGCACCGCCCAGTCCTGTGGCACGTTCACCCCACGGGCGCCGAACTGCGCGTAGCGAATGTTGTTGGTCTCGACGGTCATGCCCAGCGAGAGGAGCGAGATGGCTTCGTCCACCGTGCGAATGCCCCAGGTGCGCAGGTCTTCGGCGGTGATGGTCGAGCTGGTCGCTGGCGCGTCGCTCGAATTCTCGGCGGCCCGGGAAGCACCCGTCACCACGTTGTCGTTGAGCAGGCCTTCGAGGTCACCCAGGTCCTGCGCGAGCGCCGAAGAGGCCAGCAGCGTCGACGCCACCCACACCCACGTCGTCGTCAATCGAGTCGCACCACCCGCGCCACGCGAAAGAGATCCGAGCTGAAGTCGAGGCCCTGGCGGCGTGCCTGGGCGAGGTTGATGGCGATCTTCGGCTTCGAGGAAACCAGCTCGAACCCGAGCACCGCGCCCTGGTCGACCTGGTCGCCGTCGGTCGACACCGTGATGGCGGTGACGCCTTCGAGCGCGGTGGCGATGGGCGCCATGTCGGCGGAAAGGCCCGTCGTCAGGTACACCAACTGGGCGCCGCTCGAACCGATGGCGGCCTTGAGCGCGGCGGGCGTCGAATAGTCCAGCGCGGTGGCGGTCGGCGGCTTCCCGGCGAAGTCATTGGTGGCCGAGAAGGCTGCCAGCAACTGGGTGGTGGCGCGTTCGGACTCGGCGTTGCCCGCCTTGCGAATCACCAGCAGCGTGACGTGATCGCCAGTGCGACCGGTGAAGCCGCGCTCGAAGCGCACCACCTTCTTGAGCAGCTCGACCTGGAGCGAGATGGGTACCGTGGTCTCGGCAGCGACCGGCAGTGAGAGCAGGCTGATCAGAATCAGCCATCGCAGACCTTTGCGTCGTGAACTCGACATCGAACCCCCCGGCCATGCGCGCACGAACGGCGCACTCCCAAATTCGTAACGAGGGCTCAATCTGCGCGTCAGTTCCCTGACGTTGCGCGGTGTTCGAGGGAAAGACCTGTTGTATGTGAGGCACCCGGCAGCCATCGGACGGCTGCCTCGCGAAGGAGCCCCATGACGACCGACACCACTGCCCAGACCATGAACTTCCAGGCCGAGGTGAAGCAGCTGCTCCACCTCATGATCCACTCCCTGTACAGCAACCGGGAGATCTTCCTGCGCGAGCTCATCTCGAACGCCTCCGACGCCTGCGACAAGCTGCGCTTCGAGTCGCTGCACGACGCGTCGCTCACCGAGACCGGCGACTTCAAGATCCGTGTCGGCTTCGACAAAGACGCGCGCACCCTGACCATCGCCGACAACGGCATCGGCATGACCCGCGACGAGGTCATCTCGAACCTCGGCACCATCGCGCGCTCGGGCACCCGCGAGTTCTTCAGCCGCATGACCGGCGATCAGCAGAAGGACGCCAACCTGATCGGCCAGTTCGGCGTCGGCTTCTACTCGGCGTTCATCGTCGCCGACCGCGTCACCGTGCGAACGCGCCGCGCCGGAGCCGCTCTCGACCAGGGCGTCGAGTGGACCTCTGCCGGCGACGGCGAGTTCCAGGTCGCCACCATCGTGCGCCCCGAGCGCGGCACCGAGCTGACCCTGCACCTGCGAGAAGGCCAGGACGACCTGCTCTCGGACTGGAAGCTCGAGTCCATCATCCACAAGTACTCGGACCACGTGATGCAGCCCATCGTGATGGGCGAGCGCACCGTGAACCAGGCCTCGGCGCTCTGGGCCCGCCCCAAGAGCGAGCTGAAGGACGAGGACTACAAGGCCTTCTACAAGCACGTCTCGAACGACCACGAGGACCCGCTGGCCTGGGCCCACGCCAAGGTCGAGGGCACCAAGGAATACACCCAGCTGCTCTACGTGCCCGCTCACGCACCGTTCGACCTCTACGACCGCCAGGCCCGCCACGGCGTGAAGCTGTACGTGCGCCGCGTGTTCATCATGGACGACGCCGAGCAGTTGCTGCCGCCGTGGCTGCGCTTCGTGCGTGGCGTGGTC
>CAIWFK010000266.1 GCA_903911905.1 uncultured Myxococcales bacterium | reverse complement strand
GCGGCGCCGAAGCGGCGGGCACTGGCGCGCCGTCGGTCACGTCCGAGCTGGTCTCTTCGACGTGCGGGGCGGGCGCCTGGTCTTCGTCCTTCTCGTCGGGCACCTCGTTGACGTCTTCGTCGTTCTCACCCTCGGTGAGATCGAACTGGTGCCGGGTCACGTCGGGGTCGAAGAGCACGTCTCCGACGTAGAGGAAGGCGGCCTTGTCGAGGCCGATGTCGACGAACGCCGCCTGCATGCCTGGCAGCACGCGGGTGACCCGCCCCTTGTAGATGTTGCCGACGACGCCCTTGTCTTTTTTTCGCTCGAGATAGAACTCAGCGATGTGACCATTCTCGATCAGCGCGACCCGGGTCTCCCGACCTGCCGCGTTGATCACGAGGGAGCTGCTGTTGCCGCTGCTGCTCATGATGTGTTCCCGTCTGCGGGCCGGAGCCCTGGGCGTTCAGCGGACGGGTCGCGAACGAACAGGGTGGCTGCGCAAAGCAGAAGTCTGACGTCGACGTGAGAACGTCCGCGGTGCCACGGCGCACTGTCTCTCGCTGTGTCCTGCCGCGAAGGTCAACCACGCGACCTCCTGCCGATGAAGTCTTGAAACCCGGCGAAACCCTTCAGACATCACCCACCGGGCCCAGCAGCCTCATGCTCTTTCGAAAGAGTGCCGGCCCACATGGGTCCAGCGGAGGCTCCCGTCAAAAATGCTTGTCGAAACAGAGCGTTTCACGAATGCCCCCCAGCTGTAAAGCAAATCGACGGGTTTGCTGCTCACGCGGTGGCGGTCGGCAGGTCGAGCCGGGGGGCGCGGGGCTTCCACTGCAGGCGCAGGGCGGTCCAGTCAGGGCCCAGCATCACCTTCTTGACGTCGGTCAGGCCCAGCTCGAGCGAAGCGAGGCGCACGAAGTCTTCGGTCGGCACCTGCGCGCCATCACTGACGGTCGGGAAGCAGGCCCAAATCGACCCCATCACCGCCATGCTGCGGGTCATGCTGGCCAGCCGGTCGATGAGCTCGACCTTGCGGGTGGAAAAGACGACCTGCATGTCGAGCCCCAGCTTGCTGGTGTCGACCAGCGCGGCACCTTCGGGCAGGGGCAGCAGCGCCTCGAGGAACCCGGGCGGCGCGTTGATGATGGACACGTTCATGCCCGCGCGCACCCCGAGCAGGGACGTGAGCGGCGCAATCAACAAGGGCCCGCCGAAGCTCATCGGGTCGGCCAGAACGAGCGAAGAAAGGGGTCGCGGCAGAGGTTCATCGGAGCGGCGGCGTGGTGTAGCACAGACTTCGCATGGTGGACGAAGAGGCCCTCTCGAAGCACCTGTCGCCGGAGCGCCGCAAGGTCACCGGAGCTTTCTTCACCCCCTCGGGGCTGGTGCGTCAGGTGCTCGATCTGGTGGCGCCCTTCGTGCCGCGCGCGGCCTTGAGCGTGGTCGACCCGGCCTGCGGTGCAGGCGCCTTCCTGGTGGCGGCGGCCGAACGCTGGCCCAGGGCGGCGCTCTTCGGCGCCGAGCTCGACCCGACCTCCGCGAGGCTGGCCCGCGCACGGGTGCCTGGGGCCACCATCGTCGAGGGCAACGCGCTGACCGACCCCTCGCTCGACGAGCGCGTCGGCACACCAGGCTTCGAGCTGTGGCTGGGCAACCCGCCGTACAATGGCACCAGCCCGCTGCTCAAGGACCGGGCGGCCTGGGACCGGGTGCGCCGCTGGCTGCCGCTGGCCTTGCCGAAGCACACCAGCCTGCGCGAAGACTACGTCTTCTTCCTGCTGCGGGCGGCGCGTCGGTTGGCGGGCCGGAAGGGCGCGCTGGCGTTCATCACCTCGGCCACCCTGCTCGACACGTTCACCTACGCGCCGGTGCGGCAGCAACTGCTGGGGCAACTGTCGTTGCGCGAGGTGGTCGACCTGGGCGTCGGGGCCTTCACCAACACCCAGGTGCGCACCTGCGTGACGGTGTGGACCACCGCGAAGGGCCCGGCGCGCTTCGCGGGGGTCGACTTCACGCCGCGCGCCCCCGAATTCGCGCTGCGACCGGCCCTGGCTTCGGCCGACGCACTCGACGCTGACTGGCGAGCGCGGGGCGCGAGCGTCACCGAGCTGATTCCCGTCTCCTTCCCCGGCCTCAAGACGCGCTTCGACGAATTGCTGGTCGACGACGACGCCAAGCGGCTGCTCGAGCGCGTGCGCGCCTTCTGCCGATGCTCGCCGAGCGAATTGCCCGCGTTCGCCAGGCGCTTCGAGTTGGCCCCGGCGCTGCTCCCCAAGCTGCGGGCGCTGCGGGGGTCCTTCTCGTCGCTCGCGGTCAGCCGCTCGCAGGTGCGGCGCTTCGTGCGCTACCGCGGGGAGTTGCCCTCGGGGCCGCCGGGGTTCTGCTACCTCGAGCGGCAGCTCATTCCCCGGGGCGACCACCGACTTCGCGGCGACTACGACCCCCACGCGGCCGAGGTGAAGCTGGTGTTCAACCAGCTCGAGCTGCCGCTCTGGGCGCAGGTGCTCGAGGGCGACCAGTGCATCACCGCCTATCGCCACGCACGCTTCGCCCCGCTGTCGGTGCCGGTGGCGCTGCTCGCAGACCCGGCGTGCCGAACGCTCGACCCCCGGGGGCCGGTCGCGCCGAACCTCTCGCCGCTCGGGTTGGCCTGGGCGAAGGCCCTGGGCTCCCCCAGAGCGGTCTTCGACCACGTCGCCGCACACCTGCGCAGCGAGGCCTTCCAGACGGTCTGGGCTCCCGCTTTCGGGCGCACCCGGGTTCCGCTGGTGCCACTCCCCGACGCAATCGGCTCCACGCGGGCGCTGCAGCTTCCGTTCGCCTTCGACGACTCCCTGGCGCTCCCTCAAAAAACCACCGCCCAGCGAAGACCAACCACGTGAATCGAGGCCACTCCACACTGGCACACGGCGTGCTCACGCCGCGGCCCATGAGACGCGCGCTGCTGACGCTGTTGCTGTCGACGGGTTGTGGTTTCACGCCGGTGCAGGAACCGTTGCCGCTGACGCTCCAGCCCGACGGCGGCACCACCCCGCTGGGCACGAACCCGACCGGGCTCTCGTGGGCCTCGTGTGCTCCGAATGACGGACCGGCGACGGCCATCTTCGTCGGCGCGACCACCTGTGCCGAGCGGAGCAACCTGGGGTTGGTGTTGACGGTCTGGGGCGCTCCGCTGAGCGTGGGCACCACCTTCTTCTTCGGTGGCGGTTCACCCGGCGGTTCGGCCGAGCGCTGCACCGACGCCGGCTGCGAGCAATTCGTGGGCTCGGCGACCATTCGCGGCGTGACCGACGCGGGCCTGAGCGTCGACTTCGAGGTGAGCGCCGACGGCGGCACGGGTTCCTTCGGGCGGGTGGACACCGTGACCTGCCCGGGGCTGGGGCTCTGCGGCTGAACGGCCGGTGGCCTCAGACGTACCCGAAGCGGCGGCGCACGCTCCACTCGAGCCCGGCGACCAGCACCAGCACGGTCAGCCAGTACCAGCGGTCCCACAGGGGCTGGTCCTTCGAGCGGCCGACCTCGACCAGCGGCGGCTCGGCCAGGGGCACGTCGCCGACCGAGAAGCCGGGAGCCTCGAAGAAGGCGCCGTGGCTGGCCCGGGCGATCTCGGCGAGCAGGGGCGCGTTGACCCGCACGTCGGACAGTTCGGGGCCGACCGCGCGCACCGCCACCGCGTCGCTGCTTTCCCCCAACGCACGCTCGCCCAGCGTGGCCTTCGCGGAAAGCTTGTACGCGCCCGCCGGCACCGTGGGAAATTCGACCCGCACCGTGCCGTCGGCCCCGGCGACCACCTGTTGCTCGGCGACCAGTTGACCGTCGTCGGCGCGCACCAGTTCGACGTGCACCGAGGCACCCGCCGCGGGCTGGTAGTCGGGCTGGCGGGCGACCACCACGCCCACCACCGGCCGCCCGGGCTCGACGCTGGGCGGGTCGGCGGCGATGGACAAGGTGGTGAGGTCGGGGTCGCGCACCAGCCAGCGAATGGCGTTGTTCCAGAACCGCTCGTAGCTGCGGGTGGGCGAGCCCTGGGCGTGGGCGCCGAGGCTCCAGCTCCAGGTGGCGTCGCTCATCAACGCCAGCGACCGACCGCGCCCGATTTCCTGAATGACGAGCAGCGGTGCGTTCTTGCCGTCGACGGTGGCGAAGGGGTGGTCGAGCAGCACCACCGCGCCGGGCCGGGGCCGGGTGAGGTTGAGCCCCTGCACCGGAGGCAGCGCCGCCCACGCCGATTCGGTCGACGCGCTGCCCGAGGCGAGCATGGTGACGGGGTGCCGCTGGCCGTCGGGCGTCAGGCGCGCCACGAAGGGTGCCGGGTCGGCCGGCCCTGCGGTGGTGACGGGCAGAATGGCGTCGAAGGGCGTGGGCGAGGCGGGGGCTTCACCGAACGAGCGATCGCCGCCCAGGTAGGCCATGGCGCCGCCGTTGTTCACGTAGGCCTCGATGTCGCGCTGGAACATGGCCAACGAGGTGCCGGGGTCGTCGTGCGAGAAATTGAGCACGATGACCAGGTCGAAGGTGGCCAGCTTTTCCTGGAAGATCTCGTTGCGGGGAAAGGGAATGAGCGAGAGGTCCTTGTCGTCGGCCTTCACCTGGTCGCCGGTGGTGCGCAGAATGTAGAAGCTGACCAGCTCGACGTTGGCGTCCTGCTTCAAGATGCCGCGAATGGCCCGCTCGTCCCACGAGGGGCGGCCGGCGACCAGCAGCACGCGCACCCGATCGCGAATGACCTTGAGCGCGAACGACCGGGTGTTGTTCTCGGCCACCGCTTCCTCGGGGAAGACGGGCACCGAGACCGTGTAGACGAAGCGGCCGGTCTGGTCGGGCGTGAAGGTGAAGGTCACCGGCACGGTGTCGTCGTCGGTCTCGAACTGCACGGGTCGGGTGGCGACGACCTGACCTTCGCGGCGCAGCACCACGGTGACCTGCTGGCCCTTGAAGCCGCGGGCGTGCACCTCGGCCTCGGCGGTGATGGAATTTCGCACGAAGGCGAAGTCGTCGACCTTCACCGAATCGACCGAGAGGTCGGCCAGCCCGCCCTGCCCCACCGCCACGGTGGAAATGGGCACCCCGAAGCTCTCGACGGTGCTGCGGGCGTGGCCCACCAGGCCCTGGGCCAAGTCGACGTTGTCGGCGCCGTCGGAGAAGACGATGACGCCGGCCAGCTTGCGGGCCCCCGAGCTGTCCTGCGCCTTGACGGCGCGCAGGGCCGAGAAGAGATCGGTGCGGCTGCCTGGTGGGCTCTGCGAGGCGAGCTGCTCGACGCTCACCGGCGAGAGCTCGGGGTCGAAGCCGACGACCTCGAAGGCGTAGCGGTCCTTGAGGGCCTCGAACTGGGGAGCGAGCGCCTTGAGTGCGTCGGCCACGGCCTGCGAGCGGGTCGGCCCGCGCGGCGCGACGGGAAACGACATCGACGCCGAGCGGTCGACCAGCACCGCGACCCGGTTCTTGACCCGGGCCACCTGCAGCCGTCGCACCCCGGGCTCGAGCAGGAAGAACAACGCCGCGATGGCCGCGAGCGCGCGCAGCGACCACATCAGCCAGCGCCGCAGCGCCGAGGTTTCACGTCGAACGCCCCACGCCGCCAGACCGACGCCCAGGGCCAGCGCGAGCCCCAGCGCCACCAGGACCGGTGGGGGCAGCGAGGACAGGCTGACGAGCTTCCAGGTGTCGATGGACTCCATGTCAGTGCCGCCGCTTCATGATCTCTTTGATGTGGACGGCGTCGTCCTTGTAGTCGAGGCACATCGCGTACATCACGATGTTGATGGCCAGGCGGGTGGCGACCTCACGCTGCTTGGCACCTCCGGGCGAGGGCTCGTATTCCCAGGTACCGGCCTCGTCGCGGTTGAGCGCGCCGAGCACGTCGTTCTGCGAGTACATCACCACCGCGCGCTTGTTGATCTGCGCCCCTTCGAGGAAGGGCTTGTCGAGGAAGCGACCGGGTGCCGAGTCGAGCAGGAAGAAGCTCTTGAAGACCACGTGGGAGGACGGCAGCGGGGCCAGCGGCGACTGGGGCAGCACGCGTGAGAGTTCCCGACGGAAGCTGGCATCGAAGCCGGTGCCGTCGCTGCCGTCGCTCGCGTCGGCGAAGAGGAACCCGCCGAAGGTGAGGTAGCGCCTCAGGTTCTCGACCTCGGGGCCGGTCAAGGGTGGCAGCTCGCCCTCGCCCGAAAGGTAGAGGAAGGGGAAGTCGAAGAGCTTCGGGCTGTCGAGGCCGATGGGCCGGGCCTCGAGCGAGACCTCGATCGACGTGCGCCCCTGCAGTTCCCACGCGAGCCGGCGCAGGCCCGAGCTTCGGCCGTCCCACCGGCCGGCGTGCTTGACCACCGCAGGAATGAATTTCGAGCTGTCGCCGAAGGCTCGCGCCAGGCCGCTCAGCGTGGCGGCGCTCAACAGCAGGGCTCGGCGCGACAGGTCCATCGTCATGAAACGCGGGGGAGTTATAGCGGCTTCCCGGCGTCGCGCATGGGTTCGAAATGCGCTACAGCATCGGGCGGAATGGCCAAGGCACGGAAGACCACCCCTTCGGCGGGGCCCCAGCGGGACGACGGCGCGGTGCGCTCGGTGCTGCTGGCGGCGTGGGACCGGTTCGAGGCGGGTGACATGGTCGAGGCGCGCTCGCTGGCCCAGGCGGTGCTCGCCGGCCGGGTCGGTCCCGACGAGCTCGAAGGCGCCACCCGGTTGGCGAGGAAGCTGGGGGGCAACCAGACCCTGCCGGTCGACGAGAGCATCGAATCGGTGGCGAAGGTGATGATCGAGCGCACGCGCCCGGTGGGCCGCTCGTACCTGTTCGCGGCGGTGTCGATGGGGGTCTTCACGCTGCTGGTGGCGCTGGCGGCCAGTCGGTACCACGCCAGCTGACGGAGTTCTTTTCGTGGAAACGCTGCAGCACGCGCTCGAGCCGTACCGCCACGTCGACCCGGTCGGC
>CAIWFK010000265.1 GCA_903911905.1 uncultured Myxococcales bacterium | reverse complement strand
GGGCTGCCTCGTGACGTGAAGGCCGAGTCGGTGCTGGCGCGGCGGGGCAGCGGGTCGGCGGCGCGCTCGGTCCAGGGCGGCTTCGTGCGGTGGAATCGCGGGCGTCGCGCCGACGGGAAGGACAGCTTCGCCGAGCAGGTATTCGACGAGTCGCACTGGCCCGAGTTGCGGCTGCTGGTGGGCATGGTCAGCCGCGAAGAGAAGGACGTGAAGTCGCGCGACGGCATGCGGCTGACGGTCGAGTCGAGCCCGTACTACGCCGCCTGGGCGAAGGACGCCGAGCGAGAGGTGAAGGCGATCGTCCCCTGCATTCGGGCGCGCAATCTCGAGGCCATGGGGGAAATCGCCGAGCGGAATGCCTGGCGCATGCACGCCTCGGCGCTCGGGGCGAACCCGCCCCTGTGCTACCTGAAGCCCGAGACGCTGGGCGTGATCTTCGCCTGCCGCGACCTGCGCAAGCAGGGGGTGGGCGTGTGGTTCACCCTCGATGCGGGGCCCAACCCCGTGTTGCTGACCAGTCGGGGCGACGAGGCCAAGGCGGCGGCGATGATTCGCGAGCATGGCGCGAGTGAGGTCGTGCGGTGCGTGCCGGGCGGCGACGCGGTCGTGCTCTGAGCGCCCCTGGCACCGACGTCGCGGGCTGGGCCTCGGCGCGCGAGTCCGCCAGTTCCTCGTTCGACCGCCTTTCAGCCTCGCGGTGCGCTCGCCTGTCACGCCTTCATCGCCCACCGATGAATCGATGGCGCGCGGCTGGCGCTGCCCCGAATTCGCACGTCGCGAGATCGCCTTGTCGCCACGGTCGATCCTCGGGCACAACCCGGCCATGCGCCCCCGTACCTCGGCCTTCGTCTCGCGTCAGTAGTCCACGCCCTTCGTCTTCGGAGCGGGAATGACGAGCGAGAGCGAGCCCGTACCTCCAGGCTCGCCATACAATTGCCGGTAGATGAACAGGTCGGCGACCACCTGCTTCACGTACCCGCGGGTTTCCTTGAACGGAATTTCCTCGACCCATTGATCGAACGGCTCGGAACCGCGGCTCTGGGCCCACTTCACGACCGCGCCGGGGCCTCCGTTGTAGGCGGCGGCGACGAGGCCCGGGTGCTCGAGTCGATCGAAGAGCGCCGAGAGGTACGCGCAGCCCAACCGCACGTTGGTCTCGGGGGCGTAGAGCTCGTCGGCGTCGGCCAGCGGGTGCTTGATTTCGAGGGCGATCTGCTTCGCGGTCGGCGGAATCAACTGCATCAGCCCGCGGGCGTCGGCGAAGCTGGTGACCTCGGGGCGGAACGCACTCTCGCGGCGCATGATGGCCCACGCGAACGAGGGGTCGATGTGGCTTTGCTCGGCCGAGGTCTCGACGCTGCCGCGCCAGGCCTGGGGGTACATCAGGGCCAGGGCCTCGGGTTGGTGCAGCGTGTAGACCGGGCCCCAGAGGAAGCGGGCGGCCAGCGCGTGGGCGGCACCGTATTCCCCGAGCGCCTGCAGGGCGTGGCCGTAGGTCAGCGCCTGGTCCGCCCCAGCCACCGAGGCCACCACGCGCTGTACTTCCTCACCCTGGTCGCGCAGCAGGCCGGTCTTCGACAGCTCGGCCGCGAGGGCGAGGGCGGGAGGCACCTTGACGGCCATGGTCTTGGGGCGAACGCCGAAGAGCGCCGGAGGCTCGGCGCCGAGCTCGCGCAGTCGCTCGATGGCCAGCCGTGCGTAGAAGGTGCCGGCAAAGCCCGTGGTCAGATCGCGGTATTCCTTCGCCACGTCGACTGGCTCGAGCCCCGCGTCGGCCACGCCGGCATCGGCAATGGCGCGCCCCAACTGCGCGGAGCGGGTCGCCCAGTACAACGCCTGTGGCACCACCTGCGACCTGGGAAAATCGGCGACCAGGGAGGTGAGGGTGCTGCGGGCTTCGGCGAACCGCCCCAGCCGGAACAACGAGAACGCCCGGAACCAGCGGGCTTCGTCCCGGCGGCGCGAGCCGGGGTGGTTGGTCTCGAAGGCGACGAAGTCGGTCACCGCCGTGGCGTCGTCACCCGCATTCATGGCCAGCCAGGCGTTGAGGTAGCCGGCCTCGTCGGCGTTGGGGTCCCTGGGGTATCGGACCTCGAGCTGGTGGAACGCGGCGCGGGCCTCGCCGTTGTGGGCCAGCCGCATCAGCCGTCGGGCCTGCGCCATCAACGCTTCGCCGGCGACCAGGGGACCGGGGCCCTTGGCGGCACGTTCGAACTCGGCGAGGGCGTCGGTGTCCTTCCCCCGGGCCATCAACGCCTGCCCCTTGACCAGGGCGACGCGTTGGGCGAGCGCGGGCGCGGTCAGCTTTTCGAGTTGCTCGAGCGCGCCCAGGGCATCACCGGCGGCGAGGGTGGCCTGCGCGCGGGCAAAGCGTTCCTCGTTGGTCCACCCCACGGGCTTGTCGGCCTCGAGCAGGTCGAGGGCGGCCTTGCCATGGGGGTGGGTGGGGAACCTGAGCGCCAGCACGCGGAGATCGGCGTTGCTGCCCTCGAGGTCCTTCAGCGCACGGCGACAGAGGGCGCGATCGAGCAGCAGCTCGGGAGTCGGGTCGGCGGCCCCGGCCGCCGG
>CAIWFK010000264.1 GCA_903911905.1 uncultured Myxococcales bacterium | reverse complement strand
CTTCGAGAGCTCGCGGCCCAGCCACGCCGCGCCCTCGGGCGCCCCGATGTCGGTGTTGACGTAGAAGAAGTGCTCCAACTGCGCGGGCAGGCGGCTCTTGAGTCGGCTCGCCACCGCCTCGTAGTCGCTGGTGCGGGTCGCGCCGTGGGGCACTTCGACGAAGAGCCACCGGTCAGGCGTGCCCTGCTCGAAGACCTGCACCTCGACCACGCCCTCGAGACTGGCAGGCAGGCGCATCAGGCGTACTCGATCTTGATGGTCTCGATGAGGTGCGTGACCGCCGCGTTGACCACGTCGGTCTCCTCGTGACGAACGATGATGTAGCCGTCGCCTTCGTAGTGGTCGCTCTTCATCGCGCCCACCCGGGGCAGCTTCGAGCGCTTCACCAGGCTGCCGACGCGGCGGTTGGCCTCGGCCACGCCGGTCACGCGGCGCACACGCCCCCGCCCGATGCCGCGCAGGTACGCGCAGCCCACCGCGAACTTGCGCTCGAAGGGGCCGTCGAAGGCGTGGTCGGTGATGGCGCGAGCCCAGGCCCGGTACATGTCGAAGTCGTGGCCGAAGCCCATCATCTCGACGAAGTTGGCGCCGGGAGGCCGCGCGGCGATTTCGCCGATGGCCACCGAGCCGTCGTCACGGCGAAACCATTCCATGTGGGTGAAGCCGGTGCCCAGGCCCAGCGCCTTGATGGCCTTGCGGCCGATGGCGCGGGCGTCGTCGAGGTCGGGGGTCAGCGCGCGGGGCTGCACCACGGCCCACTGGATCCACGGGTTCTCGGTCACCTCGAGCGGCCCCGGGTAGTAGCGCGAGACGTTCTCGAAGCAGATCTTGCCCTTGACCGTGATGGTGTCGAAGCAGAACTCCCGGCCGCGCAGGAACTCTTCGGCCAGCGTCGGGTCCTGCACGCTGGGGCGCACGGCGTGAATGGCGCCGTTGAGCTCGTCGAGCGAATTGATGCGCCAGGTGGCCTTGCAGCCCGCGCCTGCCGGCGGCTTGAGCACGATGGGGAAGCCCACCTGCTTGACGAAGCTGAGCGCGTCGGCGAGCGAGGTGATGACCTTGTGGCGGGCACACGGCAGGCCCGCGGCGCGCAGGGCGTCCTTCATGCGGGCCTTGTCGCGGAAGAGGTCGGCGGTCTTCGGGTCGGTGCCCGGCAGCCCGAAGTGCTTGCGGGCCTGGGCCAGCGGCACCTGCAGGGGCTCGAGCACGCCGATGATCTGGTGCAGGCCTCCGAACTTCTTTCGAATCTTCTCGGCGCCTTCGATGATCTGCTGGGGGTCGAACGCGTCGGCCACCTTCACCACCCCGGCGAACGGGTGCCCCGCAGGTGGCGCCTTCTGCATCAGGCCAATCAAACGCACGCCTTTGATTTCGGCGAACGCCTTCGCGAAACGGAAGCTGGCCTCGGCCGCATACGGCACCACGAACACGACGGTACGCATGCCGTGAGCCCATATCGAACCTCGAGCCCGAAAAGGAAGGTTCCTGACGCAGCGCGTTCCCGTAAGCTGTCGACCCATGAACGTGGTGTTCCTCGCGCCGTCGTATCCCCCCGAAATGCAGCAGTACACCCGCGGGCTCGCGGAGGTCGGCGTGAACGTGCTGGGTGTCGGCGACTCGCCGCGCCGAGCCCTGCCGCCTTCGCTCAAGCCGTACCTCGCCGACTACCTGCAGGTGCCGGCGATCATGAACGAGAACGACGTGATCAAGCGCGTGCACGCCTGGCTCAAGGGGCGCTCGGTCGATCGCGTGCTGGCCAACTGGGAACCGCTGGTCATTCTCGCCGCCCGCCTGCGTGAGCGCTTCGGGCTGCCTGGCATGACGGTCGATCAGGTGACCGGCTTCCGCGACAAGCAGTTGATGAAGGAACGGGTGAAGGCCGCGGGCCTGCGGGTGCCGCACAGTTTCCGTGCCAGCAGCGAGAAGGAAATTCGCGCCGCCGCCGAGCGCATCGGGTTCCCGATGATCGTCAAGCCCATCAGCGGAGCAGGCAGCGCCGACACCTTCAAGGTCTCGAGCAAGCCCGAGCTCGAGAGCGCCATCGCCGCCATTCGCCACGTGCAGGAAGTCAGTTGCGAAGAATTCATCGAGGGTGAGGAATTCACCTTCGACACGGTCTGCATCGACGGCAAGCCGGCCTACGAGAACATCGCCGCGTACCTGCCCAAGCCGCTCATCGCGCGCACCAACGAGTGGATCAGCCCGGTGATCATCACCGTGCGAGACATGCAGCAGCCCCGCCTGCGCCCTGGCATCACCCTTGGTCGCAAGGTGCTGACGGCGCTCGGCATGGGCACCGGCTTCACCCACATGGAGTGGTTCTTGACGCCCAAGGGCGAGGCCGTGTTCGGGGAAATCGGCTGCCGCCCTGGCGGCGCGCACCTGGTCGATCAGATGAATTACACGGGCGACATCGACCTGTTCCGTGAGTGGGCGCGCGTCGCGTGCTGGAAGAGCTTCGAGGCGCCGACCGCGCGCAAGTTCAACGCCGGCATCATCTTCAAGCGAGCGCTGGGTCAGGGGCGCATCAGCCGCATCACGGGCCTCAAGGACTACCTTCGGCGCTACGGCAACCACGTGGTCGAGGAAGAGCTGCTTCGCCCGGGGACGCAGCGTCGCAACTGGAAGCAGACCCTGTTGTCCGACGGGCACCTGATGGTGCGGCACCCGAACTGGGACGAGGCCTACAAGATCAGCTTCGCTGCCGCGACCGACATCACCATGTACGCGGGGGGCTGAGCCCTACGGGCAGGCCGGCACGGGGTTCGGGCACCCACCATTCGCGTCGCGCGGCAAGGTCAGCTTGCAGCGCGCCACGTTGATGAAGGTGTTGCCCGCCAACAGGTTCACCTGGTCGCCGTTGTAGGCCAGGTCGACGCCGTCGGCCGCGCTGTCGCTGATGGTGGAATTGGTCAGCACGTCGGCGAAGGGCTGCCCGAAGAAGGCGACCGCCGCGTTCTCGTCGTTGCTGTATCCGGCCAGGCTGCCGGGACGGCAGTGGAAGCTGTCGGCCTGGCTGGGACCTCCGGCGTACTGCACCACCACGTGATCGAGCATGGTGGTATCGGCCGGAGCGGCTTCGAAGACCAGCCCGCGCCAACTGCCCGCGGTCTGCGCCTCGGTGCCAGCGGTGAAGGTGATGGGTTTCGCCGCCGTGCCCGCCGCGACGATCGACCCCATCACGCCCATGGTCGAATGGTTGGCGGCGATGACGCCCGCGGGCATCACCCGAATGGTGACGCCGGGGTCGATGGTCCACGTCACCAGCGCGCCGGGAATGTTGTTGCCCACCTTCAGCGTGCCGCCGTTGCCGTTGGTGTCGCCGACGCGGTACGGAATGCCGCGGTCGTGCCACGTGGTGTCCTCGAGCATGGAGTCGTTGGCGAGCACCAGAATCTCGTTGGCGCCGTTGCCGGTGAAGGTGCCGTCCGGCAGCCCGCCGGCCAATGACGGGCCGACCGCGGTCATCGGCTGCTTCTTCGAGCCGGTGATGGTCACGTCGGTGGAGTCGTCGGTCAGCGTCCCTGCGCGCTCCACGCCCAGGCCAAAGGTCGCGGAGTTGGTCAGCGTGACGTGTTGGAGCCGCGCGTTCTGGGTGCGGGTGGGCGTCGACTTGCCCCACACGTCGATCATCGGGCTGGAATTGCCGCCGCCGTTCGAGACGTCGACGTACTCGAGATCGGCGAAGCCTCCGACGACGTGCAGGTCGGTCCACGGGTTGGCGGCGTCACTGCCGGTGATGGTGATGTGCCGGTTGAGATCGCCCACCGCGCTGAGGGTGCCTTCGACGTCCAGGCCGTACCCGCCGTTGATCTGCACCACCGCGCAGGGCTCGATGGTGAGCGTCGCCCCCGCCTTCACCACCGGCGTGTAGGTGATGACGTGGGGGCTGCCCGCCGCGGTCCAGGTGGTGTCGGCGGTGATGGTGTCGCCGTCGTGCTGGGTGCCCGTGCCGGTGGGCGCGGTGCACCTGTTCACTGGCGGCGGCGGCGTCACGGTGGTCGGCGGAACACACGCAGCAATGACGACGATCAAGCCAACGAAAAGGCGCATGTGGTCGCATTACCACCGGTCCGGTCGCGGTGGGAGCAGCCGACGTCAGCCCACGTGCCCCAGCGCTCGAGTCAGCAAAAGCACCGCGGCGACGGTGAGGCCGATCGACGATGCGCCCACCACCGCGCCGACCACCGCCCAGCGCCAGGTGCGGTTCGGCGAGCGGTCGGCCAGGGTGAAGCCGAAGGCCAGAATCGAACAGACCAGCGAGAACACCGTGACCAGCGCCAGCAGCCCCGCCTCGACTTCGAAGCTGACCTCGAGGTTCAGTGGCACCACTGCCGCGACCGCGACCAGGCAGACGCCGCCGGCCAGGGCAAGCTGTCCGGCGCGACGAGCGAGGACCGACGCGTCTTCCACCATTGGCCGAGCGGAGCCTTGGCGTTTCAGTTGATGGTGGGTGTGACCAACGAGTTCACGCCCGCCCCCGCGAAGCTGATGTTGGTGTTGGTCGCCGGGTCCTTGAAGGTGTTGAACACGGTGCCCACGCCGGTGTGCGGGTCGATGGTCACCACCCGACCGGTGCCGTCGTGGGTGAAGCCGAAGATCTGCCCCAGCGCGTACGAGAGCCCGAAGAGCTTGGGGAACCCCGAGGGGCCGATGGGCGTGACGGTGCGCGTGGTCGGGTCGAGCTTGATGATGGTGTTGTTGGCCTGGGTACCGGTGTTGGCCGCGTCAGCCAGCAGGTAGGCCGACCCGAAGATGGTGCCGTCGTCGACCGCCACCAGGTCGCCGCTGATGGCGTAGCCACCGCTCAAGGCGCCCAGGCTGGTCACGGTGGGCGGGCTCGCGTGGTAGTTGATGGTGCACAGCGCGCCCTTGAAGTCGGCCACGTAGAGCGTGCCGTCGGGGGTGAAGGTGAGCGCCACGTTGTCCTGCCCGCACAGCCCCAGGCTGCCGAGCTTGGTGACGTGACCGTCGGTCGGGCTCGCGGTGTACAGCGCCGTGTGCGAGACCACGTAGATGGTGTTGTCGGGCGCCACGGCCAGGTCGGTGATGGTGTCTTCCGAGCCGCCGACCATCGGCGCATTGAAGGGACCAATGGTCTGCAGCGCCTTGGTCGACAGGTCGATGCTGTAGAGCGTGTGGTTGCCGTGCGCGTACACCGCGTAGCAGCCGTTGGGGTTGGTCGAACACGAGCCCGTGCCACCGCCCGTGCCGCTCGAGCCGCCGCCGGTTCCCGCCGAGCCGCCACCCACGCCGGTGCCGCCGCCCGTGCCACTCGAGCCGCCGGTGCCAGCGCCGCCCGTTCCACTCGAGCCGCCAGTGCCGCCGTCGTGGGTTCCGCTGCCTCCGCCGTTGCCGCCGACGGTGACGGATTGGCCGCCGCAGGCGAGGAGCAGCGTCGTGGTGATCAAGAGCGCGCGAGTCATGGCCCGACTGTGTACCGGGTTGCGATTCTCTGGCGCAATGAGGGGCTCGAGCCGTGACGCGGTTGTGGCTCAGTCGGGGCGAGCCGCCACGCGTTTGGTGAGGAGACGATGAGGCCGACCCACCTCAGGGCCCCTGCACGAGCCCCCACGCGACGCGCGCCAACGCGGGACTGCCCGAGGCCCCCGAGAACACCGTGGTCCACGTCGAGCCGTTGGTCGAGGTCAGAATGTTCGATTCCCAGGTGGTGGTCAGGAACAGGCCACCGCCGTACGAGCTGACGCCCGGCAGGTACATGATCGACGTCTTCACCCACGTCTTGCCGTCGGCGCTGGTGGTCAGGCCGCCTGCGCCGATCGCCACGAACTTCGCGCCGTCCCACACCACGCCCTGGAAGTCGCCCATGGTCGCGTCGTCGCTGTCGTGAATGGTGACGCCATCGGCGGTCCACGCCCGACGCCCGGTCGCCCCCACGAAGACGAACACTCCGGCGCCGTACGCCGCGCCGACCAGATGCGGCCCCCCTTCGGCCCAGTCCTGCCAGGTGACGCCGTCTTCCGACACCTTGCGATCGCCGCCCGAGCCGTTGGAGTCGCCCACCACCAGAATGTGACCCCCACCCTGCGCGATGGCCTGCCAGTGCGTCGCGCCCGTTCCCGTCTGGGTGTGCCGGGTGAACGCGAGGCCGTCGGGCGAGGTCCACGAGTCCTCTCCCGCCACCACGACGAACTGACCACCGGCGAAGACCGCAGCCGACCCGCCCAGCCCCGGCCAGGCCTGGGGCAACGGCGCGGGCAACTTGGTCCAGGTCTTTCCGTCGGGGCTGGTGACCAGGCCCGAGTGGCTGCTGACGATGACCCGCCCGGCGCCGAAGGCCACCCCGGTCCCGATGTCGTCGAACGCGTTCGCCGGGTTGTCGACGTCGTCGGTCCAGTGCGTGCCATCGAGCGAGCGCAGCCGACGGTTCTGGTACCCGGTGGCGACGAAGATCGGCACCGTCCCCGTCACCCCTGCGTCCACCACTGGCTGCCCGGCGTCGACCGCGGTTCCGGCGTCGTCGAGGCCCGCATCCGACGCAGGCCCCGCGTCAGGCCCCGCATCGACCGCCCCCGCGTCAGGCTGCCCCGAGTCGACCGGCGACCCCGCATCGAGCCCCGGCCCGGCATCGACCACCTCGACCGCGCCGTCGGCAGGCCCCGTGCCGTCCACCATGCCGACACACGAAACGAACATCAGCGCAGCGGCCCACGGCCAGGGAAAGCGGGTCATGCCGGCAAGACGCAGCGCGGCCCCAGGACGGCTCACCAGACACCGACCAGCGCCCCGCCCAGCCCCGTGGGAACCAGGGCGACCTTCAGGGGCGCCTCGTCTCGCGGGTAGATGATGAGCCCGGTCACCATCAGCGCGGCTCCGACGCCGGCCACGATGCCGCCGATGAGGCGCTGTTGCACCACCGCCGCCGCCTCGCCCCGGTAATAGCTGGTGGGCTTGAGCTGCACGTTGTTCTGGCTGGCGAGGTTGAGTTCCGAAAGGACCGCCTGTTCGCGCGAGAACGAGAGCAGGAAGACCACGCCCGACCCGACCACCGCCGCGCCGCCCACGCTCAAGAGCGTCACCGACGGCACCTTCGACGGAGGCACCGGCGCAGGCGTGGCCGTCGCCTCGGCGATGGCGTAGGGCAACTGACCGCGCAGCGAGGGCAGGTCCTTCGCGAGCCGCGTGGCGCGACCGAGCGCCTGCCCCTTCGTCGTGTCCTGGGTCTGGAGGTTGAGCTGGAACACGTCTCCCAGTTTGGCTACCGAACCTGAGAGCACGAACCGCGCACCGAGCGCGCCCGCCAATTCGGTGGCACACGAGCTCGATTCCTCACCGCAGCCGAGCAACTGCCGCTGACGCTCGACGCCCAGCACCGTGGCGATGTCCTTCTGGGTCGTCACCTCGAACAGGCCAGTGCGGCTGAGCTCGGCGGCCAGGGCTTCGGTCAGCGACTCGGCGACCGACGGCTCGACCCCGCCAGCGGCAGAGAGGCCCAGCACGATGATCTGCGGTTTGCCGACGATGGGCGCCTCGACCTTCGGGGCCGGCTTGTCGGCGACCGGCGCGGGCGCGGGTTCGGGCTTCACCTCGGGAGGAGGCGGCTTCACTTCTGGAACCGGCTCGGGAGCCGGGTCTGCGGGCTTCTTCGCCGCCGGTTTGGCCCTGGGCTTGGTCGCCGCCGCGAAGGTCGGCACCGCGAAGCCCAGCATCAACGGGAGCACGATTCGGCTCAGGGCGTTCATCGGGCCTCCGCACAGACGGGGTTGGTCAGACGTTCGACGACGCCGTGCTCGCAGTACACGAGCAACCCATCGCCCTCGGCTTGCAGTTTCGCCGCCGCGTGCACCAGCGGGCCCGTGGCGTTGGTCGAGACACGTTGCCAGGTGCCGACCGGTGACGTGCCGTCGGCAATCAGCTCGTACACGCCGTCACGGGCGGCGGCGAAGGTGCTGCCGCACACGTCGGCGAAGTCCGACACGAACGAGGTGTTCGGCATCAAGGGCGGGGCCAGCCGGGTTCCCGAGGGCAGGCCGTACACGCTGCCGTCCCCGAGGCCGACGCGAACACGCGGGCCGTCCTTCCACAGCGCGACCGCTTCGTCGGCGACCACCAGCGGCGCATCGACGCGCCAGACGATCGGGTTGTCGGCGCGCACGCGGTACACCCGGCCATTCGCGATGAGGTAGCCCAG
>CAIWFK010000263.1 GCA_903911905.1 uncultured Myxococcales bacterium | reverse complement strand
TGCCACCGCGGCGCCATCACGGCCCCCACGCCGCCGAGCTCGCCGACGAGCCGCTGTCGCTGCAGGGCCGGGCGACGCTCTACGACGCGGGTCGACAGCCACTGGTCGGCACCGGTCGGCTCGAGGCCGACGAATGGACGCGCCCGTTGGTGGTCTCGGGAAAGACCGTCGGCTTCCTCGGGGTGCGCGCGGTGACCCCGTTCGACGACGCGCTCGATGCCGCCTACCTGCGGGAGAACCGCCGTCACCTGCTGGTCATCGCGCTGGTGGCCATTCTGCTTGGGGTCGGGTTGGGGTGGTGGTTGACGCGCCGCCTGCTCGAGCCACTCGCAGCGCTCAGCCAGGGCGCTCGTCGCCTCGCCAGCGGCGATTACGCGACGCGCATCGACCCCCGCGCCGACGACGAACTGGGCCAGCTCGCACAGGACTTCAACGCCCTGGCCGCAACGCTGGGCGCCGACCAACGAGCCCGCCAGCAGTGGGTCGCCGACACGTCGCATGAGCTACGCACCCCGGTGACCGTGCTGCGGGCCGAGCTCGAAGCCCTGCTCGACGGCGTCCGGCCGCTCGATCGCCGCGCGGTCGAATCGCTGCAGCTCGAGGTCGCGCGGCTGGCCAAGCTGGTCGAAGACCTCGGTGAGCTCGCGCGCTCGGACCGGGGCACGCTGTCCCTCACTCGCGTTCCATTGGCCGCGGCCGACGTGGTGCAAGAGACCCTTGGCAGTTTCGCGGCCCGCTTCGCGCAGCGCCGCATCACCACTTCGCTCGCGGGCTCGCGTGCGGGTCGCGTGCTGGGCGACCACCTGCGCCTCGAGCAGGTGGTGGCCAACCTGCTCGAGAACAGTCTGCGCTACACCGACGAGGGTGGCCGCCTCGAGGTGCGCGTCGACGAAACGAACGACGGCGTGGTGATGCAATTCGACGACTCGGCGCCAGGCGTTCCCGTCGAAGCGCTGCCCAGGCTGTTCGACCGGTTCTTCCGCGCGGACCCATCACGGTCGCGCGAGTTCGGTGGCGCCGGGCTGGGCCTGGCCATCTGCCAACGCCTGGTCGAGGCACACCAGGGGTCGATTTCCGCGGCGCCCAGCCCCCTTGGCGGCCTGCGGGTCGTCGTCACCCTCCCCGCGCTCGTGGAGACTGCATGATTCTGATCGTCGAGGACGAAGAGAAGATCGCGCGGGTCCTCGCGGACTACCTGACCGCGGCTGGCTACACGACCGCGCTCCTGTCGCGTGGCGACGGCGTCGGGGCCTGGGTTCGAGAACACCGGCCAGAGCTGGTGCTGCTCGACCTGCTCCTGCCGGGCAAGCCTGGGCTCGAGGTCTGCCGCGAGCTGCGAAGCTTCTGCGACGTCCCGATCATCATGGTCACCGCGATGGTCGAGGAGATCGACCGACTCCTCGGGCTCGAGCTGGGCGCCGACGACTACGTCTGCAAGCCCTTCAGCCCGCGCGAGGTGGTGGCCCGGGTCAAAGCGGTGTTGCGCCGACGGCAGGCGACGCCGAACCCCGGCACGGCACAACCAGTCCAGGCCATGGGACCGTTCACGCTCGACGAAGCGCGCATGCGCGTCACGCTCCATGGCGAGACGCTCGAGCTGACCGTTTCGGAGTTCAAGCTGCTGCGCAAGCTGTTGCTCCACCCCGGCCACGTGTTCTCGCGCACCCAACTGCTGGTCGAGCTCCACGGCACCGACGACGAGGCGTTCGATCGCGCCATCGACACCCACGTCAAGAACCTGCGCAAGCGCCTCGGCCCATCGGCGGGCATGCTGCGTGCAGTGTACGGCGTCGGGTACCAGCTCGAGTTGGAGTGACACACTCGCCGCACACGGTGCTCATCGGTTCTCCACAGTCTTTCCGCACGATGGAAACATGACGCGCTTCGCCTCCCTGCTCATCCTCGTGGGCTGTCTTGGTTGTCCGCTCCCCATCTCGACGGATGGCGGCGTGCTCGCCGACAGCGGCAGTGGCGGCGGAACCGCCGCTGACGCGGGCGCCGGTGGCGGTGGCGGTGGCATGGGTACCAGCGATCGCTGCGCGGTCATCACCGACTCGGTGAATGCTGCCGGGTTCGGCGACAAGGTCAGCGTCACCTGCGACGCCGGCTACGCGCTCATTGCCTCCGATACCTACCCCGCCCACTCACTGATGAACGGCATCACCGGCACCAACGACCAGGTACCGGTGCCAGCGCCTGGCTACGTCTCTCCCATTCCGCTGGTGCCGGCGAAGGCCACCACCGTCACCACCATCGACGCGGCGCTCGCCGTCGCCGTCAACGGTGTACCCATCTACGACTACACCTCGCAGGGGCTCAACAACCCCGCCGTGTACGACCCCGCCGCCGACACCAAGCTCACCGGGGAACTCGACGTCTGCAACGGCCACTCAGGGCGCGGTGACGACTACCACTACCATGCGGCCCCCACCTGCATGATGGCCGCCATGGCCAACAAAGGCCCGGCAGCCATCATCGGCTGGGCCTTCGACGGCTACCCCATCTACGGCAACACCGCGCCCGATGGCTCGATGCTCCCGGCAGGCTCGCTCGACGACTGCAACGGCATGGCCGATGCAACCTTCGGTTTCCGGTACCACACGTCCGACAACCACCCGTACATCGTGCAGTGCCTCGACGGCCAGGTCGACCTCACCCGTGCGCCACGGGTCGCTCCGCTGATGGCCGCCACGCCGGGGCCGGGCAAGCCGCCTGGGACCAAGCCGCCCGGTGGGGTGACCAGCCTCGCGCTCGTCGAGGCCGCTGATGGCACCCGGACCATGACGTACCAGTGGAGCGGGCAGACCTATTCGATTCAGTACAAGCCCTCGTCGACCCCGAACTGCTGGGACTTCGCAGAGAAGTCGTACACCACCGGTGGCGTGCTGCAGACGCACACCTGGTGCCGTCGGTGACCAGGGCGGCGTTGCTGCTGGCGCTGGTGGCACTGAGCAGCGAGGCGCACGTGCTCGAAGAGAGCACCGCCCGGCTGACCTGGCGCGACGGTCACCTCGAACTGGGGGCCGACGTCGACCTGGTGCTGGCCGCACGCGCCGACGCCACCGCGCTGGCCACCATGTCCGAGGGCGACCTCGAGGCCGAGCGCGAGCATCTGCGCACCGTCTTCCAGCAGCAGACGGTGGTGACCGTCGACGGCGAACCGGCGCCGCTGACCCTGCGCGAATTCCCCTCGGCCACCGAGCTGCGCATCGTCGCGGCCACCCTCTCGGCCAGCGGGCACCAGCACGGCGGCCTGGTGCGCCTGTCCTTCGAATCGACGCGGGTCTTCCCTCGCGCTCGCCTGGTGGCGCTGACGCTGCCCGCAGTGCTGGGGGCGACGGTCATTTCGTTCGTCGAACCGACCTCCCGCTACACGCCGGCCGGCGCGAGCGCGGCGTTCGAGGTGCACGCGGTCAAGGCACCTCCAGTCGAGCGCGCCGCGGTGCTGCCGTCGTGGGTGACGGTGTCGGCTTGCGTCCTGGTGATGTCGGTGGCGCTGGTGTTGGCGTTCGCTTCGCGAAAGGGAACACGATGAGGGCAGGGCTCCTGGCGGTGGTGCTGGCAGGGTGTGCGGCACCAGCGGTGACGAACGATGGCGGTGCACCGACAGACGCAGGCTCGGCGAACGACGCAGGGGCGTCCACCGACGCCGGTGCTCTGCTCGACGCAGGCGCGGGCGTCTTTCTGCTCACCAGCCCCGACTTCGTCGATGGCGGTACCTTGCCGGTCGAGTTCACCTGTGACGGCGTGGGTCACAGCCCGCCCCTGGCGTGGTCCGGCGCACCTGCGGGCACCACCCAGTTCGCGGTGATGATGACCACCTTCGCGCCCAACGGCGAGAAATGGAACTGGGTGCTGTACGCACTGCCTGCCAGCGTGAGCGCGCTGGCGGTGGCGACCGACGCCGGCATCGCCGGCCTGACCAGCGATGGCCCGCTGCTCGCGTATTCGCCACCGTGCTCGCAGGGACCGGGGCCCAAGGCCTACACCTTCACCGTCTACGCGCTCTCGGGCGCGCCTTCTCTGCCCTCGGTCCCGTCGCAGGTCACCGGTCCGGTGTTGACCCAGGCCCTGACGCCGCTCGAGCTGGCCAGCAGCTCACTCACCGTGACCTACGCGCGGTGATTGTGGCGAACCGATGAGTTCCACCAACCAGGACGAAGGACGGGTGTTGAC
>CAIWFK010000262.1 GCA_903911905.1 uncultured Myxococcales bacterium | reverse complement strand
TGTACCGACCTCTGCGCCGTCATCGCGGGGTCAGGATACCGCGCCGCCTCCCAAGCTTCATCACTCGGGGACGGCGCAAGCCGATGAACATCTACTGAAGGTCGTCGAACTCGTACCGGTAGATGCCGTCGATGGGCGAGCCCGCCGGCAGCTCGAGCAGGGGCTTCAAGATGCCGTCGTTGAGCCCGTACACCCACCCATGCAGGTTCGGCCGCTGTTCACGCTGCCAGGCCCGCTGAATGATGCTCGTCTTGGCCAGGTTGAAGACCTGCTCTTCGACGTTGAGTTCGACCAACCGGTCCTGCCGCTCGCGACCCTCGGGCAAGGCGAGCAGCTCCTCTTCGTGGAAGCGGTAGACGTCCTTGATGTGGCGCAGCCACTTGTTGAGGATGCCCATGTTCTGGTGGGTCAGCGCCGCGGCGATGCCACCGCAGCCGTAGTGGCCGACCACGATGACGTCGCGCACCTTCAGGAAGTTCACCGCGTACTCGAGCACCGCCAGCAGGTTCACGTCGGTGTGCACCACCAGGTTGGCGACGTTGCGCTGCACGAAGATTTCACCCGGCTGGGTGCCGGTGATTTCGTTGGCGGGCACGCGCGAATCGCTGCACCCGATCCACAAGAAGCCGGGGGTCTGCAGCGAGGCCAGCCGCGAGAAGAACTGCGGGTCTTCCGCGAGGCGCTCGGCGGCCCACGACCGGTTGTTCTCGAGCAGGCGCTGCACGGGAGTCGACATGCCCCACGCCTAGCACGACTTCAGCGCTGTGCCAGACGCACGCCGACCAGCACCAGCACGCCGCCCGCCAGCAACGGCAGGGTCAGCGGCTCGCCCAGCACCACCCACGCGGCCAGGGCGGTGGCGACCGGCTGCAGGTTGGTGAAGATGGCCACGCGCGAGGCGTCGACTCGCGCCAGCGCGAAGTTCCACAGGCCGTACGAGACCACGCTGGTCAACACCACCAGGTAGCCCAGGCACTTCCACCCCAGCGGCGTCACCGCCGACAGCGCTTCCACCGACACCGTGAAGGGCGCCAGCGGCAGCCAGAAGACCCCACCGGCGATGAGGCTCCACCCCGCAGTGCGCAGCCCGCCGTAGGCCTGCGAGAAGGGCCGCGATTCGGTGGTGAAGACCACCCAGGCCACCACCGCGCCCAGAATGAGCAGATCGCCCAGCAGTGGGCCCAGGGCTTCGCTCAGCCCGCGACCCAGCAGCAGCACCAGCACGCCAGAAAACGCCACGCCGATGCCGACCAACCGCGCGCGCTTCGGCGTCTCGCGGCGCAGCGCCAGGGCCAGCAGGTACACGCCGACCGGCGTCAACGCGTACAGGAAGCCCGCGTGCGTGGCCTTCGAATGCGCCAGCCCCAGCATGAACAGCCCCTGGTTGAGCGGCCCGGCGAGCAACCCGAAGAAGGCCACTCGTCGCCACTCGGCCCGCGGCGGCACCTTGAGCCCCGGGGTCACCAGCAGAATCAGCGCGAAGAGCACCGCCGAGCAGGCCAGCCGCAACGTCACCAGCAGCATCGGCGGCATTTCCTGGGTGGCCTGCCGGGCAGCCAGGTGCGTGCCCGCGCTGATGAACGTCTGCCCGAGGACGGCGAAGAGCACGGGCAGGGGGCAGGCGAGACGGCGACGACATGGGCGGTGGGTTGAATGCCCTCGAACCCCCAGCGGCGCCACCACAACTTCGCCGGTACAGTGCTGCCGGTGAGAGTCGCGTTCCTGTCGCTGGTGCTGCTGAGCAGTGGGTGTGCCCGAACGCTCTTCGGGCGCGGTGAGCCCTTCAAGCCCTGGCCCACCGCCGCCGTCGGCGTCAGCGTCGTCGAGCACGACGGCACGCTGGTGCTCACGCCGACGGGGCCTTCGCGACCGCTGCTTTTTCTGCACGGCTTCGCCTCGCTGCCCGCCCAGTACCGCTTCACGCTCGAGCACCTGGCCGAGCGGGGGTTCCAGGTCTTCGCGCCCACGCTGCCCGATTATGTCCTGGGGCGAGTCGGCTACCACCGCGCGGTGCTCGACGCGGCCGAGCGGGCCTTCGCCGAGGTGGTGGCGCAGACCCACACCCCGCCGGTCGTGGTGGGCTACTCGTTGGGCGGCGGCGCGGCGCTGCTGGTGGGGCCCGGCCACCATGCGCCCACGGTGCTGTGGGCCCCCGTGCCGCTCGACCTCGAGCGGGTGCCGGTCACCTCGCCCCTGCTGGTCATCGCCGGCGACCACGACTGCATCGCCAAAGGGCAGCCCGCGGCCGTGCTCGAGACGCTGCCGAAGGCCGAGCGCGCCGTCATTCCCGGCAACCACCTGGGGTTCACCGACCTCAGTGGCGGTGAGCGCTACGACTGCGAATCACCCGTCTCGCGCGATGCGCAGCGGGCCGACGCGGTCGAGCGCACCGCGGCCTTCTTCGGGGCGCACCCGCCCGTCAGTGCCCCGTCACCCGCACCGTCGCCGCCACCAGCTCGAGCAGAATGAGCAGCACCACCATCACCTCGAGCGTCAGCGCGCGGCTGGTGTCGACCTCGCCCTTGAGCAGCCCGTAGGTCTGTTGCAGCAGCCGGTGCTTGCGTGAGACCTGGTCGGTCCACTGCCGAATGCGCAGTTGGTCGACCGCGCTCTCGTAGACCCGGGCCAGGTAGATGTCGCCGACGATCTTCAGCGCGTTCTCGATGCGCTCGATGAACTCCGAGAGCTCGATGAGGGTCAGCATCAGTTGCCGCAGCAGGTCCTTGTAGGGGCTGGCCAGCAGCGAGGCCGGCCGCTTCTGCCCGATGACGTCGTAGACGCGGTCGAGCTCGGCATCGAGCACGCCGTCGTAGTACCGCAGCTCGAGCAACTGGGCGTTGGCGATTTCCAGCAGGTCCAGAATGTCCTCCGACCCGCTCGGTTCGACCAGCAGGGCCGAGTTCCATTCGATGATGGCCAGGTCGTTGGGCGTGTAGCTCCAGGCGTGCTCGAGCACTTCCTTCGACTCGCTGGCCGAGAGCACCTTCTCGCGGCCCTCGCCGATGACCAGGCGGGCCAGGTTGGGGTCGCGCTGCACCTCTTCGGCGCTGGGGTTGCCCTCGAGCGCGCGGGCGAACAGTACCGTGTACTGCTCGTTCTGGGACCACAGGTGCGGCCCCTGGAAGGCGGTGGTGAGCGCCGCCCTCAGGGTGTTGACCTCTTCCAGGCACAGCGCGTCGATGGCCTTCGAGTCGTAGAGCTCGTCGGCCACCGGCACCAGTGACTCGAGCGTCGCGCCCGATTCGACCGGCACGCGAATGCTGACCGAAATGGCGCCGTGGTTGAACAGGCGCGCGGTGACC
>CAIWFK010000261.1 GCA_903911905.1 uncultured Myxococcales bacterium | reverse complement strand
GGCGGCATCGGCGGCACCACCAACAAGCGCGGGCCGCTCTTCGAGCCGGTCATCGCTTTCATGAACGACTTCCGCGCCAACCCCACGCTGGTCAGCGAGAAGGCCTTCATCAGTTGCGGCATGCACGAGTCGCTCATCTACGAGAACCGCTCGCTGGTGCCCATGCTTCAGGCCACCGAGCTCGAGGTCAAGTACGTCGAGGCCCGCGACGGTCACAACTGGGAAAACTGGCGTGACCGGCTGCGAGAAGGGCTCTCGTGGTTGTTCCCCGGTTCGTTGCGCATGGTCTACGAGTAACCTCGCGAAGTCACCTGTCGAAAAGGAAGGGACGTCTTGGCCACACTGACCCGGAACATCGGCCTCTCGCTCGGCGCGGACATCTGCTGGCCGCTGTGCTTCGAGCACATCATCAAGCGCATGAAGCCCGTGACGTACCAGGGCGACACCATCAGCTTCGCGGTCGAGCGCGTCACCATCGAACCGTACGCGCTCGCGCAGCCCGTGAAGTACGACGTGGTCATCGACCGGCTCACGCACTGGTACGACACCACCAGAGAATGGATCAAGAAGGGCGTGTTGATGGACGGGCTCTACGTCTTCAACAACCCGTGGTCGGTGCAGTCGATGGAAAAGCACACCAGCTACGCGGCGATGACCGCGCTGGGCATGCCCATTCCCGAGACGTGGATGGTGCCGCCCAAGGCCTACGAGGCGCTGCCTGATCTGAAGCCCACGCTCAAGCAGTACGCGCGCCTGTTCGACCTGGCCGCGGTGGGCAAGAAGATCGGCTACCCGCTCTTCATGAAGCCGTACGACGGTGGCGGGTGGAAGGGCGTCACCCGCATCAAGGACGAGGCCGCGCTCAAGAAGGCGTACGACGAGTCGGGCACCATGGTCATGCACCTGCAGAAGGCGGTCGAGCCGTTCGATCGCTTCGTGCGCACCATCGGCTTCGGGCCGCAGACCCGCTCGGTGCTCTACGACCCCGACGCGCCGCTGCACGACCGCTACACCATGAAGAAGGAAGACGAGTTCCTGGGCGCCGAAGACCGGCAGGTACTGGTCGACACCACGCTCACCATCAACGCCTTCTTCGGGTGGGACTTCAATTCCTGCGAGGCCCTGCGCAAGGACGGGGTCTGGTACCCCATCGACTTCGCCAACCCGTGCCCCGATTCCCAGGTCACTTCGCTGCACTACCACTTCCCCTGGCTGGTGAAGGCCTACCTGAAGTGGGCCATGTTCTGCGCCGCCACCAAGCGCCCCATGCGCAAGGCCTTCGAATGGGACCCGTACTACGCCATCGCCAGGCGCGACCTGCCGTACAAGGAAAAGCTGAAGCTCTACGGCGCGCACGCCCGAGCGGTGCTCGAGGCCGACAAGTTCGACGAATTCTGCAAGACCCAGCTCAAGGACGTCGACGCCCTGGCCGCCGAGTTCTTCGGCACCCCCGAGGCGAAGGAATCGGTGCGGCTGAAGACCGCGGCGCTCTTCCCCGCGCATGAGGTCGCGCCCTTCACCGAGCTGTTCTTCAAGCGCATTCAGCAGTGGAGAGCCGACCAGTGAAGACCTCTGCTCGCTGGTTCTCGCCGCGCGTGCAGCGCGAAGTGACCATGGTGCGCTGGGGCACCTTCGGCCAGCCGGTGCTCATCTTCCCCACGGCGGGTGGCGACGCCGAGGAAATCGAGCGCTTCCTCATGCTCAAGGTGCTCGCGCCCCTGGTCGACGCGGGCAAGATCAAGGTCTACTCGTGCGACTCGGTCGCCGGCCAGGCCATGGTGCAGCAGGAAGGCTCGGCCCACCACCGCCAGTGGGTGCTCAACCAGTTTCACCAGTACGTGCGCCACGAAGTGGTGCCGGCCATTCGCAAGGACTGCAACTCCGAGAGCATCGAGGTCATCAGTGCGGGCGCGTCGATCGGCGCCTTCCACGCGGCCGCGGTGCTCTGCCGCTTCCCCGACGTGTTCAAGCAGGCCATCGCCATGTCGGGCACCTTCGACATTCGGCGGTTCATGTCGAGCGACCAGTTTGGTGACGAGTTCTGGGTCTCGAGCCCGCTGCACTTCGTGCCCACCTTGAACGGGCCGCACCTCGAGAAGCTGCGCACCCGCTTCGTGCTCATGCCCTCGGGCGAGGGCAAGGCCGAAGACATCAGCGAGTCGTGGGCGCTGGCCCGCGTGCTGGGCGCCAAGGGCATCCCCAACCGGGTCGATAGCTGGGGTCCCCAGACGCCTCATGATTGGATGACGTGGAGAGACATGTTGCCGAAGTACCTCACGCAGTTGTTGGGCTGAAGGAGCGGCACGAAAACGTGGCTTCCGACACCGAGCCTGTGACGACGACGCGCTCACACAAGAAGATCGACATCGAACGCGACCCGCAGTCGAGCCGGGCCTTCATGCGCGGGGTGCTGACCGACCTGCGCGCGCTCGAGCGCATGCTCGAGGAAGGCCTGTTCGAGCACGGGGTGCGCCGCATCGGCGCCGAGCAGGAAATGTTCCTGACCGATCAGTCGTTCCTGCCAGCGCCGCGCGCGCTCGAGATGCTCGACAAGCTGAAGGACCCCCACTTCACCACCGAGCTGGGCGCCTTCCAGCTCGAGATGAACGCGGCGCCACAGACCTTCAGCGGCAACGGCTTTTCGCTGATGGAACGGCAGATGACCCAGTTGATGCAGAAGGCCTGGTCGGCGGCCGGCGAGCTGGGCCTGCACGCGGTGCTGATCGGCATTCTGC
>CAIWFK010000260.1 GCA_903911905.1 uncultured Myxococcales bacterium | reverse complement strand
GAGGGTGTCGAAGAAATCGAGCCCTTGAGCGAGCGCATTCTCGGCCGCGTGGCGCTCGACGACATTCACGACCCCGTCACCGGGGAAGTGCTGGTTCGCGCCAACGAGGAAATCGACGAAGCCCGCGTGCAGAAGGTGGTCAACGCCGGTCTGGACCGCGTGAAGATTCGCTCGGTGCTCACCTGCCAGACCCGGCGCGGCATCTGCGTCGAGTGCTACGGCCGTGACCTGGCGCGCGGTCGCAAGGTGTCGGTCGGTGAGGCGGTCGGCGTCATCGCCGCCCAGTCGATCGGCGAGCCTGGTACGCAGTTGACCATGCGCACCTTCCACGTCGGTGGTGCGGCGCAGAACCGCTCGCAGCAGAGCGAGCTGCTGGCCCGCTTCGCCGGTGTGGTGAAGTTCCTGGGCATGTCGACGGTGAAGCGGTCGAACGGCGAGTTCGTCGTCACCAACCGCACGGGCGAGCTCGTCATCGTCGACGAGTCGGGCCGTGAGCGTGAGCGCCACAAGGTCGTCTACGGCGCCCGCGTGATGGTGAAGGAGAACCAGAAGGTCGACGTCAGCGCGAAGCTCGCCGAATGGGAGCCCTTCGCCATGCCGCTGCTGTCGGAAGTCGGCGGCACGGTGGTGTTCGAAGACATCACCGAAGACGTGACCATGTCGCAGACCACCGACGAAGTGACGGGCATGTCGCGCCGCACGATCATCGAGTCGCGCGACCCCGACATGCGGCCCCGCATCTCGATTCGTGACGCCAAGGGCGAGACGCGCCTGCTGCCCAACGGCCAGCCGGCGATGTACTTCCTGCCGCAGGGCGCGGCGCTGGCGGTCGAGAACGAGACCGAGATCACCCCTGGTGAGGTCGTGGCCCGCGTGCCGCGTGAGACGACCAAGACCAAGGACATCACCGGTGGTCTGCCCCGCGTCGCCGAGCTGTTCGAGGCGCGCAAGCCGAAGGATCACGCGATCATCGCCGACATCGACGGCGTGGTCTCGTTCGGCAAGGACACCAAGGGCAAGCGCAAGCTCATCATCACCCCCGAGGTGAATGGCGAGACCCGTGGCGACCTGTCGAAGGAGTACCTGATCGGCAAGAGCAAGCACATCACCGTGCACTCGGGTGACCGCGTGCGCGCCGGTGAGTCGCTGATGGACGGCGCCGAGAACCCGCACGACATTCTTCGGGTGCTCGGTGAGAAGGAGCTCGCGCGCTTCCTGGTCGACGAGATCCAGGAGGTCTACCGACTCCAGGGCGTGAAGATCAACGACAAGCACATCGAGACGATCGTGCGGCAGATGCTGCGCCGCGTGCGCGTCACCGACGTGGGCGACACCGAGTTCCTGATCGACGAGCAGGTCGAGAAGTGGGTCTTCGAGGAAGAGAACGAGAAGGCCCTCAACAACGGCAAGCGCCCGGCGGTCGGCGAGCCCCTGCTGCTCGGCATCACCAAGGCGTCGCTGTCGACCGAGTCGTTCATCTCGGCCTCCTCTTTCCAGGAGACCACCAAGGTGCTCACCGAGGCGGCGATCTCGGGCAAGGTCGACTACCTGCGCGGTCTGAAGGAAAACGTCATCATGGGCCGGCTGATCCCCGCGGGCACGGGTCTGCCGAACTACAAGCACCTCGACATTCAGGTCGAGAGCCCCACCGACGAGATCCAGAATATGGAAGACGCGCTCGCGGCGACCCACGCTGGCGACCCGTCGATGCAGGCCCCTGCGCCCAGCGCACGCCCCGAGTCGGGCGTGGCCTGAAGTCAGACCCGCTGACGTGAAGTGAGAAGGGGGGCTCGGAAACGAGCCTCCCTTTTTCTTTTGCCTCGACCCCTTGCCATCATGACGCCGCGCGTTATTGTTGCAGCGCGTCACGAACCTCAAACCAAGGAGAAGCCCATGGCTCGCAAGGTCGCCGTTACTGAAGAGGTGCAGGAGTTCGTCGTCACCCAGCTCAAGGAAGGCCAGCGCCGCCTGAAGGCCCTCGAGAAGGACCTGGTGAAGAAGGGCCGTGCCCAGCAAAAGGAGATCGAGACCTTGATCAAGAGCGTGCGCACCGGCAAGCAGGTCAAGGCCTTCGAGAAGCAGGCGAACGACGCGGGCCACGAGGTGAAGAAGCGCCTCGACGGGCTCCAGACGCAGGTGCTGTCGGTGCTGGGCGTGGCCACCCGAACCGAAATCAACCAGATTTCCCGGGAACTTACGCGGTTGACCAAGAAGGTCGACACCCTGGTCTCGAAGAAGTCGGGCACCCCTCAATTGAACGGCTGAGGGGGCCTTCCACTGGTGTCAGGCAATGTGGTTAGAGGTGCCCGCCATGGAAAAGAAGCCACTCGAAGCCTTTCAACAGTTCTGGGGGCAGGCCCTCGTCACCCTCACGGGTGCAGAGGAAGAAGCCGCTCGGCTGCTGGCGCGCGTTCAGGGGCTCTCGGCGTCGAGCCAGGAAGAGGCTCGCCGCCAGGTTCGTGAGTTCGGGGAGCGCCTGACTTCGCAGCGGAAGGACATCGAGAAGCGGGTCGAGGACACCGTGAAGCAGTCGGTGGCTCGGCTGCGCCTGCCCCGGCACGCCGAGGTGGCGCAGTTGACGACCCGGCTCGACGCCCTGGCGCGTCGGGTGGAGAACCTCTCGAAGTGAAGTGGGCCCTGCCAGCGTTGGCGGCGGCGTCGCTGGCAGTGACCGCCTGGTCGCTGCGGCCGCTGTTCGCCGACCCTGAGCCGGTGGCCCAGCTCGAGACCGAGGGCGTGCGCGAGGTGCGCCACCCCGACTTCGAGCGCATCGACGGGGTGCTGGCGACCCGGGCTCCGGGCTGGGGCCTCGAGTTGCGTGCCCACGTGGCCCAGGCCATTGCCGAAGAATCGGAGCGGGCGGGCTTCGACCCCTTGCTGGTGCTGGCGGTGATCACCGTCGAGTCCGAGTTCCACCCGGCCGCGGTGTCGGTGGTCGGGGCACGCGGGCTGATGCAGGTGCGGCCGACCACGCTCTATTTCGTGGCCGAGCGGGAAGGGTTGAAGCTCTCACACCCCGAGATCGACGCCGACCCCTCGCTCAACGTGCGGCTGGGGGTGCGGTACCTGAAGACGCTGCGCGAGCAGTTCCGCGGCAACCTCGACCTGGCGCTCATGGCCTACAACGCGGGGCCCACCCGGGTGTACCTGTCGGCGCGGGAGCGGGCGCTCGAGCCGTTCCAGAGCTACGTGCGGGCGGTGCGGCGGGAGTTCTCGCTGCTCAAGCTCGAGAACGGCGAGCCGAACGACTGGACGCTCGCGTCGCGCTGAAAAGTCGCAGGTCCTGAAAAGCCACTGGTGAAGTCTCGCTCCACCGTCCTGTCTGGACGGCGGCGAACGCACGTCGGGGCTCTGCTCCGAGAGAGACGTCGGTGGCACGCCGCCTGCTCAGGTACCGAGCGTCGGGCGAATGGGCGATGGGCGATGGAGGGAGATGGCGCCCGACCGGTGACGTGCGCGCGGGGCGTTCGATTGGGCGTCGAACTGCCCCGCGTGCCCACTGTATCGACGGGACAGGGGGACTACTTCGCGAGCAGGTCGCGGTACGCCGGGCGCTCGGGCAGCTTCTGCTTGTTGCCCAGGCCGTGGTGCTCATTCTGAATCTTGTCCTGCAGCAGCATCAGGCCGTCGAGCACCTGCTCGGGGCGGGGCAGGCAGCCCGGAATGTAGACGTCGACCGGGATGATGCGGTCGATGCCCTGGAGCACGGCATAGTTGTCGTAGAAGCCGCCCGACGACGCGCACACGCCGAAGCTGACCACCCACTTGGGCTCGGCCATCTGCTCGTAGACGCGCTTGAGGATCGGGGCCTGCTTGAGGTTGATGGTGCCGACGACCATCAGCAGGTCGGCCTGGCGGGGCGAGAACCGGGGGAACTCGGCGCCGAAGCGGGCGATGTCATACCGGCCAGCGGCGACCGACATGTATTCCATGCCGCAGCAGGCGGTGGCGAACGGGTAGGTGAAGAGCGAGTACTTGCGCGCCCAGCCGAGCCCCTTCGAGACGAGGTTCTGGAAGAAGCCGGTGGCTTCTTCGCGGCGGGTTGCGATGACGGGCGAGAGATCGGTGTCAGCCATGGTGATGTGCCTGAGGGCAGGGAGCGGGTTTCAGCTCTCCCAGTCGAGGGCGCCCTTCTTCCAGATGTAGACCAGCGCGGCGGCGAGCGTCGACGCGAACGAGAGCATGGTGCCGTAGCCGAACCAGCCGAGCGCCT
>CAIWFK010000259.1 GCA_903911905.1 uncultured Myxococcales bacterium | reverse complement strand
GAGCACCCGCTGCAGCACCAGATCTCCGACCTCGTCGCCCCACCAGAGGAAGGTCATCACGTCGAGCGAGTGCTGGGCCGAGTCGATCAGCGCCAGGCGCCAGTGGAGCGCGTCTTCGTTCACCTCGAGCAGCTTGAAGCCCGAGCGTTCGGGGCCCACCGCGGCCGCCACGCGCGACTCCAGTTCGGCGAGTGGACCGGTGGGGCCTGGGGCGAGCGAGACTTCGCGATCGCGAATCAGGGTTCGGGTGGTGGTGCAGGCGAGCGAGGAGCTCAGCAGCGTGGCGAGCGCAAGGGTCCGGAGCACCCGTGCAGTGTACCTGTACACGGCCGAAACACCCCAGAACCAATGAATTTGTCGGGGCCTGAAACCATCGAAGGGTTCGCGGGTTGAAGAAGCCACCACGCATCACGAAGGAGCACACACATGAAGGCACTGAACGGTTTCGTCCTGGTCTCGTCGCTGCTTGGCTCGATGGCGTTTGCGCAGGCTCCGGCGCCCACTGCGACGGGTGGCGACGTCAAGGCCGCACGGCAGGACCTGAAGGAAGGTCGCCAGGAGGCCCGCCAGGACAAGAAGGAGGGTCGCCAGGAGGCCCGCCAGGACCTGAAGGAAGGCCGGCAGGAGGCGAAGCAGGACCTCGCCAACGGCGACGTGAAGGGCGCCCATGAAGCGATGAAGGACGCGCGCCACGACGCCCATGCCGACCGCAAGGAAGGCCGCAAGGAAGCGCACGAGGATCGCAAGGAAGGCCGCAAGGAAGCGCGGCAGGACCTCAAGAAGTAACCACCGTCACGGGGGCGGCGCGGGCAGGCCTGCGTCGTCCATTCCCGCCGCGGCCCGAGCGAGGGCCGCGACGCGTTTCCATTCCAGCCCGGGGTTGAGCTCGAGCACCCCGGCGTCGGTGAGCAGCGGCTGGTCGCTCTCGAAGAGCAGGCTGTCGGGGCCGTCTTCGGAGGGCCCGGTCCAGCGACCGCCGATGACGGCTCCGTCGGCTCCCAGCGCCAGCGTCGCCTGCCAGACGAAGGGCACCGCGTGCAGCCCCACCTCGCGGTAGTGCGTGCCGTCGCGATCGTCGTCGGCCAGTCGGTCGGCGAGTGAAGGGCTCAAGGTCGTGGAGCTCAACTGCAGCGAGAAGGTCACGTCGACCAGTCGGTGCGCCTGGGCTCTGAGCTCGTCGTCGAGCGGCGTGTCGTCGACTGGGTAGGGTTCACGGCGCACGTCGAGTCGACCCGAAGCGACCGCGTAGAACTGCGAGCGCGGCGACGGGTACACGTCGAGCAAGAACGAGCGATGGGCCACTCCCACCCGGTTGACCAGCGCCACGGCCAGCGCTGCGGGGTTCATGCTGCAGAGCCGACCGCTGTCGAGTGACGAGCGCGTGCACGGCCCGCCCAACATCGCCATGTCCTGCGTCCAGTAATACGAGGCGGCGAGCAGGGCTTTGACGTCGTTGGGGTGGAAGCGAATCGTCTGTCCAGAAGGGCTGACCACGTCGACGGCGAGGTGGGGTTCGGGCCACGCCAGGGCTGCGGCCGCGACGCCGTTACAGAGCCCGTGCCAGAAACGGGGGCGCGGG
>CAIWFK010000258.1 GCA_903911905.1 uncultured Myxococcales bacterium | reverse complement strand
GTCGCGTTCAATCTGCGGCGCATGGCGACGCTGCTGCGGGCCGCCTGAGCAGACCAGCGAGAGCTGGTCGCCGCCGCTGCTCGTCCCGTGGCGCGAAGCAGGCAGACTCATCCTCAGAGCAGTTTTTTCAACACCCTGCTAGAGCCCGCTGAGCGTCTCGAAGCCCAGGCGGCGGGCCTGGTCGGCAATCCACTCCGCGCGTTGCTGCACTGCGGGCGAAGGCGCGGTGACGCGCCGCACGCGCGGGTTGGGCAAGGTGGCGGCCATCAGCGCGGCCTCGGGCATCGTCAAGCTGGCGGCCGGCTTGCCGTAGAAGGTTCGGCTGGCCGCCTCGATGCCGTACACGCCGTTGCCCAGCTCGGCCAGGTTCAGGTGCATCTCGAGAATGCGGTGCTTGGGCCAGCACGCTTCGAGCAGCACGGTGAAGTACACCTCGAGCCCTTTGCGCACCCAACTGTGGCCGCTCCACAGGAAGAGGTTCTTGGCCACCTGCTGGCTGAGCGTGCTGGCGCCGCGCGACGACTTGCCCTCGAGGTGGTCTTCGATGGCGTCTTCGATGGCCTGCTCGTCGAAGCCGTGGTGGGTGGGGAACTTCTGATCTTCGGCGGCGATCCACGCCAGTTGCGCGTTGGGCGCGATGCGGGCCAGCGGCACCCAGGTGTGCTTGAGCACGAAGCCCTTCTCGCCCTTCTGCTTCGCGTCGTGCTCCCGCTCGAGCATCATCGCCGAGGCGAAGGGGTCGACCCAGCGCAGCACCACCACCGGCGGCACCGTCACCAGCACCCACCCGAGCGTGAGCCGCAAAAGCCAGGTCAGCACCCGGCGCGAGCGCTTCGGCGTGGCGCAGACGCGTGACGGCACCAGGGCTCCTTCAGCGCTCGGTCTTCAGGCCTGCCGCGTTCCACGCCAGCATGCCGCCGGTCAGGTTCATCACCTTCGAGAAGCCGGCCTTGACCAACGCCTGCGCCGAGCTCGACGAGCGACCGCCCGCCTTGCAGACCACCAGCACCTCGTGGTCCTTCTTCCAGTCGACCGAGGCGGCCAGCAGGGTGGCCATGGGCACCAGCGTCGCGCCCGGAATGTGGCCCAGCTCACCTGTAAACTCATGGGGTTCGCGCACGTCGACGATGGTGAAGCCCGTCGCCGGCAACGGCACCTCGGCGGGTGCGACATCTCTGTAGCCAGCGGGGGAGGGGCGGCCCTTCGTCTCGTAGAGCGACATGACCCCTCAATAGCGACGAGGGAAAGACAAGTCGACAGTCACGCTGCGCGCAGTATTCTCCGACGCTGCAATGTCAGACTCGAAATCGGTCACGATGCCTTCCCACCTCTGGGAAGCGCTTGAGCAGATGTCTTCGGAAATGGGCGTCGACACCAATGGGCTCGTCGCCCAGGCGGTCTTCACCCTCGCGCGCCTCAACGGGTTCGTGGTCGTCGGCAAGAGCACCGCCGGCGCACCGGCCCCGAGCCCTGCGGACGCCACGGGAGCTGCGCCTGCGCACCGCCCGTCGTCGTCTCCCTCGTCGCCGCCCATGCTCTCGCCCGCGCCTCCGCGCCCGGGCAGCTCGAGCCGCGTCGCGCCGCCCGACATGAAGCCGCGTCGGCCCGCGCCCGAGCCGGAACCCGAGCCCGAGCCCGAGCCCGAGCCGGAACCGGAGCCCGAGGACAACCCGTTCGACGCCCAGGCCAACGAAGACTACCTGCCGTCGGACGGTGGCGACGACTTCGGCCACGACGAGCAGGAAAGCGAGCCTGAGCCCGAGCCCGAGCCCGAACCGGCTCCGCCGCCTCCGGTGCGTGGTGGTGGCAAGGCTTCGCTCACCCTCATCGTGGCGGGCCGCGACCCGTACAAGATGGGTGGCGATTCGTTCACCATCGGCCGTGGCAAGAGCTGCGACTTCGTCATCGAGTCGAACCGCGTCTCGCGTGAACACGTGCGCATTCTTCGTGAAGGCGCCGATTTCGTGCTCGAAGACCTCAATTCGTCGAACGGCACCTTCTTCGGCCCCGCGAAGGACAAGATCACCAAGCGCAAGCTGAAGGACGGCGACGAGTTCCTGCTCGGCACCGAGAAGATCAAGTTCCAGATTCGCAAGTAGCCGTCCTCCCGCGTGCGCCTGCACCTGGTCGACGGCACCTTCGAGCTGTTTCGAGCGCACTTCGCGCCCAGGCCCACGCACCTGGGCCCCGACGGTCGCGACTTGAAAGCCACCGTCGGGGTGGTGATGTCGCTCTTCTCGCTGCTGCGCGACCGGCAGGAACGGGCCACCCACCTCGCGGTGGCCTTCGACAACCCCATCACCTCGTTCCGCAACGCGCTCTTCGACGGCTACAAGACCGAGGGCGGCATGGACCCCGTGTTGCGCGGGCAGTTCGACGACGTCGAGCGGGCCGTGGCGGCGGCGGGCTTCACGGTGTGGAGCATGAAGGACTTCGAGGCTGACGACGCGTTGGCCTCCGGAGCGGCGAACTTCATGACCCAGGTCGAGCAGGTGCGCATTCTGACCCCCGACAAGGACCTGGGGCAGGCGCTGGTGTCCGAGCGCGTGGTGCAGGTCGACCGCATTCGCAGGCGCGAGCTGACCGTCGAGACGCTCAAGGCCGAGAAGGGGCTGCGGCCCGAGCAGGTGCCCGATTTCCTGGCGCTGGTGGGAGACACCGCCGACGGCATTCCCGGGCTCGAGGGTTGGGGCGAGAAGTCGGCGTCGGCGGTGCTGGGCGCATACCCGCACCTCGAAGACATTCCCGCCGACGCGACGACGTGGTCGGTCGTGGTGCGCGGAGCCGCCAAGCTGTCCGCGCAGCTCGAGGCCCACCGGGCCGACGCGGTGCTCTACCGCACGCTGGCCACCTTGCGCCGTGACGTGCCGCTGGCGCAGACGCTCGAGCAGTTGGAATGGAAGGGCGTGTCGGCGGGCTTTCCCTCGTGGTGCGCGTCGGTGGGCGTCGAGCCCGGCTCGCTGCGGCTTCCCTGAAGCGTCGACCATGCGCAGCGCTCCCGAGCAGGCTCTGGTCTTTCCCGTCACCTTGCAGCGCAACGCCTTCGGGCCGCGGTTGACCGCGCGCGCTGGCGACGTGTGGCGCGCCATGCAGGACGTGGTGGTCGACCAGTCGAGCTCGGTGGGGTGGACGCCCGAGCGCTACGTCGAGGCCGACCTGATGTTCATCGTGCGCACCATGACCGTGGTGCATCGGCGCGAGCTCACCGTCGCCGAACCGCTGCAGGGGCGCACCTGGGTCAGCCGCGCGCGGCGCGACATGCTGTTCACCCGCGAGGTGCGGCTGTTCGCGTCAGGCGAGGTCGAGCCCCTGGCGGCCGCCACCCAGGAATGGGCGCTGCTGACCCGCGCGCTCGCGCCGACCCGGGCGACGAAGGCGCTCTACGACGCGTTCACCATCGTCGAGGGGTTTCCGTCGACCGCGCTGCCCGAGGTGACGGGGGCTGCGGGATCGTGGCGCTCGACCCACGCCTTCTCGACCTGGCACCTGTGGATGGACCCCCACGGCCACGTGAATCACCCGGCGTACGTCGACTATTGCGACGAGAGTCTCGCCAGGGCGGTGGCCAAGGCAGGGCTCGACGCGCAGGCGCTCTCGCCCGTGGCCGAGTCGGTGCACTTCAAGGCCGCCATCGGCGCGCAGGCCGAGGTGGTGGTCGAGACCGCGTTCGCCGGGCAGGCGGGTGACGCGGGCGTCTTCACGCATCGGGTGACGGCTGACGGGAAGGTGTGCGCGACGGCGACGACCGTACGGCGGTTGGCCGGCGTACCGGGCTGGGTCGAGCGGGTGGTGCAGGGCGGGTGATGGTCGTTCGCGTGCGTGCGGACTGATCAGCACCGACGGTGGGGCCTTCGACGGGGTGCACACCTGCTGCGATGCACACCGAAGGTTGGTTCTGCCGGCGCGGTAGGGCTTTCAATGCGAGCGTCTACGCGTCTCGCGGCGAGTACCGACTGCGCTGGAGCCCGGGGGTCAAACGCACTCGTGCGCTCCGGTTGGCCTGAGGCGGTCGCGCGGTCGAACTGCACCTCTGCCACGCACGTCACCTCGAGCGCCTCGATTCGCGACGTCGAGGTCAGGGTGTGCCGGCGGCGGAGGCCGCGCGAATCGACGTCGCGCTTCCAGCTCGCGAGCGAGCGGCTCGAGCACCGACGGTTGGCTGGTCGTCTACGCCCGCACCGGCGGAGGGGGCGGTGTCGGGCCTCGCACCGCCCGTGCAGGCTGCTCAGCGCTTCGCGCGCCGTCGCCCCAGCTCGAGCTGCCAGCGCAGGAACGCCGTGAGGTCCTTCTTCGCGGCCGCCAATTGCTGCGGAATGAAGGAGGCCTTCGTCAGCCCGGGCAGCGTGTTGATTTCCAGCAGCACCGGACCGCTGGCGGTCAGAATCATGTCGGTGCGCGAGTACCCCTCGCAGCCCACCGCGCGATGGGTGGTGAGCGCCAGCGCCTGTACCGCGGCTCGCTCGCCGTCGGTCAGTTGCGCCGGAGTAATCTCTTCGGTGCCCTTGCCCAGGTACTTGCCGGCGTAGTCGAACGCCCCGTTGGGCACGAGCCGCACCTCGGACACCGGCAACGGCACCAGGCCCTCGGCTTCCTCGGCCACACCCACCGTCAGCTCACGACCTTCGATGAAGACCTCGGCCAGGTAGGCCAGCTTCAGCCCCGAGATGAGCGTCGCGGCCGCCTTCACCTGGTCGCGCGACTTCAGGTGCACCAGCCCGTGGCTCGAGCCGTCGGCCTGGGGCTTCAACACCCACCGCGGGTGCGCGTCGAAGAGCTGCAGCAGCGCCCGCTCGGCCTCGGCCTCGCTCATCGGCGTGAGCACGCGCGCTTCGGCCAGGGCCGCTCCCGCCGCGCCCGCCAGGCGCTTGGCCTGGGCCTTGTCGAACGCGTTGGCGCTCGCCACCGAACCCGAGCCGGTGAAGCCCAGGCCCCGCTGCTCGAGCAGCAACTGCACCGTGCCGTTCTCGCCCTCGCCTCCATGCAGCGCGAGGAAGAAGACCTTGCCCGCCGCCTCGGCCGAATCGAGCGCCGCCGGCAAACTTGGCCAGCGCGCCGCAGCCGCCGGAGCGAACGGCACTTCGAACGGTCGCTGGTGGGCGCCCAGCTCTTCGAGCGTGACGGGCGTCACCGCCCCCTGGGCCGACAGGAACCACGGCTGCGCGTCGGCGAGCAGCCGGGTCACGTTCTGCGCCGACGCCACCGACACCAGCCGCTCCGAGCTGCTGCCACCAAAGAGAACGATGACGTCCGACATGGGCCAAACGTCTCGCGATTCCGGGCGCTTCGCCAGTTCCCGTGCTCAGGCTTGATCATCGACCGATATCGGAATATTGACATACATCGATGGACGAATTGACCGAGGCCTTCCGGGCGCTGGGCGACCCGACGCGGCTGCGAATTCTGCGGCTGATCTGCGAGGCGCGGCTCAACGTGTCCGAAGTGGTGTCGCTGGTGGGCATCGCCCAGTCGTCGGTCAGCCACCACCTCACCCGACTCAAGGCGCTCGACCTCATTCGCGAGGAGCGGCAGGGCGGCTTCACGTACTACTCGCTGGCGCTCGACGACAAAGCGCCGCTCTGGCCGCTCATCAAGCTCGCGCGCTCGGCCCACGATGCCCACGGCGACCACGCCCGGTTGACCGAGCTGTTGCGCCGCCGCGAAGACGTGCAGACGCTCAACGAGAAGCTGCTCGAGCCCGGCCAGTCGTGGCGGCTGTGGAGCGCGGCGCTCGCGTCGTTGCTGCCGCCGCTCGAGGTGGTCGACTTCGGCTGCGGCACCGGTGTGCTGACGGTCGAACTGGCCCGGTGGGCCCGTCACGTCACCGCCATCGACCGCAGTGAATCGGCGCTCACCAAGGCCCGCGCCGAAGCGGCCCGCCAGGGCCTGCACAACATCACCTTCCTCGCGGCCGACCTCGAACACCTGCCGCTCGAGCGCGCCAGCGTCGACCTGGTGGTGGTCTCGCAGAGCCTGCACCACGTCGATTCCATCGAGCACGTGCTGGCCGAAGGAGCGCGGGTGCTCAAGCCGGGCGGTCGCATGGTGGTGCTCGAGCTGTTGCCGCACGACGAGGCCTGGGTGAAGAGCCGCCTGGGCCACCAGCACCTGGGCTTCGCTCCCGACGCCGTCGAGCAGGCGATGCGCGAGGTGGGGCTCGAGCACACCCAGTCGGTGCCCGCACCGCGTGACGCCACCTCGCCCTTCAAGGCCTTCCTGCTCATCGGCACCAGGGCCGCTGCCAGAACCCGCACCGTCAAACTGAGGACCACCGCGTGAGCACCCAGACCGAACTCGAGCAGTTGCTGCAGCGCCGCATCGCCATCATCGATGGCGCGATGGGCTCGCTCATTCAGACCCACAACCTGACCGAGGCCGACTTCCGTGGCCCGCGTTTCGCGCACCACCCCCGCGACCTGAAGGGCAACAACGACCTGTTGTGCCTGACGCGCCCCGAGCTCATCGAGTCACTGCACGCCAGCTACTTCGCGGCCGGTGCCGACCTGGTCGAGACCAACACCTTCTCGAGCACCAGCATCGCGCAGGCCGATTACGAGCTGGCCGACGTGGTGACCGACCTGAACCTGGCCGCTGCCCAGTGCGCGGTGCGGGCGGCGCGCGCGGCCGAAGCGAAGACGCCGGGGCGACGCTGCTTCGTGGCTGGCGCCATTGGCCCGCTCAACCGCACCCTGTCGATGTCTCCCGACGTCAACCGCCCCGACTACCGCGCGGTGACCTGGGCCCAGGTGACGGCCGCGTACACCGAGCAGGTGCGCGCGCTGCTGGCGGGCGGCGTCGACGTGCTGCTGGTCGAGACCATCTTCGACACCCTCAACGCCAAGGCGGCGCTCTTCGCCATCGAGACCGTGTTCGACGAACTGGGCCGCCGGGTGCCGGTGATGATTTCGGTCACCATCACCGACAACTCGGGCCGCACCCTGTCGGGCCAGACCATCACCGCCTTCTACGACTCCATCCGCCACGCGCAGCCCTTCTCGGTCGGCATCAACTGTGCGCTGGGCGGCAAGGACATGCGGCCCTACCTGCAGGAATTGTCGCGGGTCGCCGAGTGCTACGTCAGTTGCTACCCCAACGCGGGCCTGCCCAACGCCTTCGGCGGCTACGACGAGACGCCGGCCGACATGGCGGCGGTGCTGGGTGACTTCGCCAGGCAGGGCTGGCTCAACCTGGTCGGTGGCTGTTGCGGGTCGACGCCGGTGCACATCGCGGCCATCGCCGAGGCGGTGAAGCGTCACCCGCCTCGCGTGCCTGCCCTGCCCAGCCGCGACCTGCGCCTGAGCGGGCTCGAGTCGCTGGTCATTCCGTCCACGCTGGCCGAGGCCCGCTCATGAGTACCGCGTCGCAGTTCCTGATGGTCGGCGAGCGCACCAACATCACCGGCAGCCCGAAGTTCGCCAAGGCGCTCAAGGCCGGCGACTGGAACGAGTGCCTGGCCATCGCCCGGCAGCAGGTCGAGGCCGGCGCCAACGTCATCGACATCAACGTCGACGAGGCGCTCATCGACGGCGAAGCGACGATGGTGAAGTTCCTGAACCTCATCGCCGCCGAGCCCGACATCTCTCGCGTGCCGCTGATGCTCGACAGTTCGAAGTGGAGCGTGCTCGAGGCGGGCCTGCAGTGCGTGCAGGGCAAGGGCATCGTCAATTCGCTCTCGCTCAAGGACGGCGAAGCCGAGTTCCTGCGGCGGGCGAAGCTGGTCAAGCGCTACGGCGCGGCGGCGGTGGTGATGGCCTTCGACGAGAACGGCCAGGCGGCGACCCGCGACGAGAAGGTGCGCATCTGCACCCGCGCGTACCGGCTGCTGACCGGCATCGGCTTTCCCCCGCAGGACATCATCTTCGACCCCAACGTGCTGACGGTGGCCACCGGCATCGAAGAGCACAATTCGTACGCGGTCGACTTCTTCGAGGCCACCCGCATCATCAAGGCCACGCTGCCGTACGCGCGGGTGTCGGGCGGCGTGTCGAACGTCAGCTTCAGCTTCCGCGGCAACAACCCGGTGCGCGAGGCCATTCACTCGGCCTTCCTCTTCCACGGCATCAGGGCCGGCATGGACCTGGGCATCGTCAACGCCGGCATGCTGTCGGTGTACGAGGAGATTCCGAAGGACCTGCTCGAGCGCGTCGAAGACGTGCTGCTCAACCGCCGACCCGACGCGACCGACCGGCTGGTGACCTTCGCCGAGGCGCTCAAGGCGCAGCAGGGCGGGGCGTCGAAGACCGAGGTGAAGGAAGACCTGGCCTGGCGCAACGCGCCGGTGGCCGAGCGCCTGAGCCACGCGCTGGTGAAGGGGCTCGACGCCTTCATCGAGCAGGACACCGAAGAAGCGCGCACCCAGTACGCGCGGCCGCTCGACATCATCGAAGGCCCGTTGATGGACGGCATGCGGGTGGTCGGCGATCTCTTCGGCGCGGGCAAGATGTTCCTGCCCCAGGTGGTGAAGTCGGCGCGGGTGATGAAGCGGGCGGTGGCCTGGCTGACGCCCTTCATGGAAGCCGAGAAGGAAAAGGCGCGAGCCGCGGGCACCGAGGTGCGCACGCAGGGCAAGGTGCTGCTCGCCACGGTCAAGGGCGACGTGCACGACATCGGCAAGAACATCGTGGGCGTGGTGCTGGCCTGCAACAACTACGAGGTCATCGACCTGGGCGTGATGGTGCCCTGCGAGAAGATCGTCGCTACCGCGAAGGCCCACGAGGTCGACGTCATCGGGCTCTCGGGGCTCATCACCCCTTCGCTCGACGAAATGGTGTCGGTCGCGAAGGAACTGACCCGCGCCCGCTTCGAGGTGCCGTTGCTCATCGGCGGCGCCACCACCAGCCACCCGCACACCTCGGTGAAGATTGCGCCCGAATACGCGCCCGGGGTGGTGCACGTGCTCGACGCGTCGCGGGTGGTCAACGTGGTCAGCGCGTTGCTCTCGCGCGAGCAGAAGCCGGCCTTCCTGCGCGAGGTGGCCGACAAGCAGCGCGCCGCCCGGAAGGACTTCGAAGAACGCCGTACCCAGCGCCGCCTGCTCTCGCTGCCCGAGGCCCGCTCGCGCCGCCAGACCTTCGACTGGGCGCAGGTCGACATTCCCACCCCCGAATTCCTGGGGCCGCGCGCCTTCACCGACGTGCCCCTGAAGGACCTGGTGCCCTTCATCGACTGGGGGCCGTTCTTCAACGCGTGGGAACTGTACGGCGCGTTCCCCCGAATCTTGAGCGACGAGAAGGTGGGCGCCGAGGCGACGAAGCTCTTCGCCGACGCGCAGGCGCTGCTCGGCCGCATCGTCGAAGAGAAGCGCTTCCGCGCCAACGGCGTGCTGGCCTTCTGGCCGTGCAATTCGGTGGGCGACGACGTCGAGCTGTACACCGACGCCTCGCGCAGCGCCGTGCTGGGCCGCTTCCACATGCTGCGGCAGCAGGTCGAGAAGGCGCCCGGCCAGTTCAACCTGAGCCTCGCCGACTACGTGGCCCCTCGCGACAGTGGGCGGCTCGATTACTGCGGCGGCTTCGCGGTGACCGCGGGCCTGGGGGTCGAAGCGTTCGCCGAGAGCTTCCGCCGAGCGCACGACGACTATTCGGCCATCATGGTGCAGGCCCTGGGAGACCGGCTGGCCGAGGCCTTCGCCGAATGGCTGCACCTGCAGGCCCGCCGCTTCTCGGGCTTCGGCCGCAACGAAGCGCTGACCCCCGAGCAGCTCATCGCCGAGCAGTACCGCGGCATTCGCCCGGCACCGGGCTACCCCGCGTGCCCCGAGCATTCCGAGAAGGCGACGCTCTTCTCGTTGCTCGACGCGCCGAAGGTCACCGGCATCACCCTGACCGAGTCGTTCGCCATGACGCCCGCCTCGAGCGTGAGCGGCTACTATTTCAACCACCCGCACGCGAAGTACTTCGGCCTGGGGAAGATTGGGCTCGACCAGGTCGAGGACTACGCGAAGCGCAAGGGCCTGTCGGTAGAAGACGCGTCGCGGTGGCTGGGGCCGTCGCTCGACGAACCGGCCCCCGTCAGCGCGGCGGCGTGAGGTC
>CAIWFK010000257.1 GCA_903911905.1 uncultured Myxococcales bacterium | reverse complement strand
CCAGGGCCCGGGCCAGCAGCGTCGTCACCCGCGCGCGATCGACCGGGGTCACGACCGCCGAGGCCCGCGCGGTCTTGACCGTCGCGCACGACTCGGGCGCCGGCAGCGACGAGACGATCTCGAGCGAATGCCGCAGCGTCGCGGGTTCCCCCGAACGCAGCATCGCGCCGAACGCCGCGACCTCCTCCCGCCGGGCGTGCAGGCACTGCATGCGCGCGTCGAGGAGCGCTGACGATTGCTCACCGCGCTCGCGGGTCGCTTCGCACACGCCCACCCAGGTGCTCAGCCACCGCGCGTGCGTGCTGCGCAACGCCCGGCCCAATTGTGCGCTCACGTCGGCCGAGCCGGGCACGGCGGCCGCCGCGAGGGTGTCGGGCAACCGCGCCGAGTCGGCCTCGCTCCACGCGCCGGCCCAGGCCGACTGGCCACCGCTGCACGGGCCGGGGCGAAGCGAGAACGCGACCGAGATGGTGCCCACCGCCACCAGGCCCGCCACCGCGGCGATGGTGCCTCGGCGCGCGCCGCCCTCGAGCCCGCGCCGAACCGCGCGCAGCAGCGCCGGCATCGAACTGAAGCGGGCCGCCGGGTCGCGGCGCAGCCCCTGGGCCAGCACCCGGTTGAGCCACCCGGGCACCGACTTCACCGGCTCGGGCGGCCGGTCCATGGCCCGCAGCAGCTCGTCGAGGCTGGCTCCTTCGTGGGGGCGGCGGCCGGCGAGGGCCTCGTACAGCGTGACGCAGAAGCTGAACTGATCGCTGGCGGCGCTGGCGCTCTGGCCACTCAAGACCTCGGGCGCCATGTACGCGGGCGTGCCCTGATGCGAGGTGGCCCGCATGTCGCGGCTGGTCGGCCCCCGGTCCCCACGCGCCAGCCCGAAGTCGGTCACCCGGGCGGCGCCCTTGGCGTCGAGCACCACGTTGTCGGGCTTGAAGTCGCGGTGCACCAGCCCCGCTTCGTGGGCGGCGGCCAGCCCTTCGCCTGCCTGGGCCACGGTGCGAACGATGGTGCGCCAGTCGATCTGGCCGCTCAACCACCGCCGCAGCGAGCCTCCACTGGCGAACTCCATCGCCAGGAACATCTGGCCGTCTTCGACCCCCACGTCGTGCACCGTCACCACGTTCGGGTGCGAGAGCCTCGCCAGCGATCGCGCCTCGCGCACCAGCCGCGGCTCACCGGCTTCTGCCTCGGCCCGCATCACCTTGAGCGCGACCTTGCGATCGAGCTGGGGGTCGAACGCCGCGTACACCACGCCCATGGCCCCCGCGCCCACCAGCTCGAGCACGAAGTAGCGCCCCAGCTTGTCGCCGGGGCTGAGCAGCCGGGGCCCGGCGTGCGACCAGCGCAACGATTCGGCCATCAGCTCGCGACAACTCGCACAGGTGTCCAGGTGCGCGTGCAGCGCCTCGCGCTCGGCGGGGCAGGGGGCCCCGTCGGTCAGCAGGGCGACGGCGTTGTCGTCGAGGCACTTCACGGGGCCCTCTTCAGTAGCACGGCTTGCGGGTACGCTCGGCCCATCATGTGGGAGGACCTGTGGAACGCTGCGCGCGCGCGCTGGCCCGGCGTCGAATTGGAGCTCGGCCGGTTCACCGAGCACCTCGAGCAACGGCGCTCGCACGGCATCGACCGGCTGCACGCCAGTGACCTGTACCTCGCGGCGGCCTGCCTGGCACAGCGGCCCCATGCGCTCGAGGCCTTCGAGCTCGAGTGCCTGCGCCCGCTGCCTCGCCAGCTCTCGTCATATGGCCTGAGCCCCGCCGCGGCCGAGGAGCTGCTCCAGGCGCTGCGGGTCCGGTTGCTGGTCGAAGCCCCGCCTCGCCTGGCCGAATACGACGGGCGGGGTCCCCTGGGGGCCTGGGTGCGGGTGGCCGCGGTCAGACTGGCGTCGAACCTCAAGCGCACCGAAGGCCAGCAGCGCGACGTGGCCCAGGCCTCGCCCGTGCGCGCCGCGCCCATCGACCCCGAGCTGGCGCTGATGACGCACACCTCGAAAGACCTGCTCCAGAACGCGGTCGATGCCGCCCTCGCCACCCTCGAGCCCGAAGAACGCATGGCCTTGCGGCTGACCTATTCGCATGGTGTCAACCTCGACGGGGTGGCGCAGGCGCTGGGGGTCTCGCGGGCCACGGCGGGGCGACGGGTGCTGTCGGCGCGCGAGCGCATGCGTGACGAGGTGCTGCGGGTGCTCGGGCAGCGGGTGACCCAGCCCTCCGAGCTCGAGAGCCTGGTCAAGCTGGTGCGAAGCAAGCTGGAGTTGAGCCTGGGGGCGCTCTCGTCGTGGTGACGCCATCGACGAGGTGACACGCCGGGCTGGCAGCCGTCTCACCCGTGAGACGATTTCGGGCGGCACGTGTCAGGGCAGGAAAGGCCGGTTTTCCATTCCTTTCCAGGAGTTCCATGCGTCACGTTTCGCTGCTTTCGCTCTCGGTCGTGCTGCTGCTCACCCTCGCGGCCTGTGGGGGCGCCAATTCGTCGGCCTGCAGCGCCAAGCTGACCGGGGCCGTCACCCAGACCGCCACCTGCACCGTGATCTTCGCCAGCGACGGCGCGAAGACCGCCATGACCGTCACCACCGGGGTGCTGCTGAACGTGGGCATCGACCTGCCGGCCTCGCTGCTGCCGCAGGACTATTCGACTGCGTCGTTCTCGCAGTTCGTGGTCACCCAGAACGGCACGCAGATCTGGAACCAGAGCCTGGGCCACTCCGACCCGATGAACTTCCCCGACAAGGGCTCGTTCACGCTCCACCTCGACTCGGTGGGTGACGCGCAGCACAACCACGCCAACGGCACCATCGTCGCCACGCTTCCGGCCGACACCAAGACGGGCTCCTCGGGTGAAGTGCAGGTGGAAATCACCTTCGGCGACAGCACGGGCACCACGGTCAGCGGCAGCGGGGGCGGCAGTGGCGCTGGCGGCGGGGCGGCGACTGGCGGCGGCTCGGGGACCGGCGGCGGGAGCGGGACCGGCGGCGGCAGTGGGACGGGTGGCGGCAGCGGGACCGGTGGCGGCAGCGGGACCGGTGGCGGCGGCTCGAGCACGTGCACGATGAGCACCACCGGCGGCAACACCAGCACCTCGGCCTGCACGGTCTCGACGATTCAGACCAACAACAATGTCACGCTCCAGATCTCGACGCCCACGGCGACGCAGCACACCTTCGCGGTGATCCTCACCCTGCAGTTGAGCGGCAACTTCGCAGCCGGCACGTACTCGAACAGTTCCAGTGCGATGATCAGCCAACTGAGCAGCGAGGTCATCGCCAACGACACCAGCTTCTGGTTCCAGGTGTTCGACTCGACGAACTCCGCCTCCAACCACGGCACTGCCCAGGTGACCATCACCAGCCTCGGAGCGCCGGTGGTGGTGGGTGGGGGCACGCTCACCCAGTACCCCGACATTCACGGGTCGTGGACCGCGACCCTCAACCCCCTCGCCGGCAGCAGCGCGACGGGTGACGTGACCCTCAACGTCACCTTCTGACCGCTTCCCGCGCTCTCCAGAGGCGTGCACTCAGGGTTCACCCTGTTTTTTGAGGTGCACGATCAGTTTGAGCGAGCGCGTTCGGCCGAGTTCAGGTCGCGGACGCCTTGACGGGCGTAGCGGAAGCTGCCGCGCCGCTCGCGCTTGATGGCGCCACGTTCCTTCGTGGCGTTCCGCGCGCGGCGGATGGCGCCGTGCACCTTGAGTGCGCCGGTGGTGCGGTACGCGGCACGAAGGCGCGCCATCTTTCGGGCGTTGCGCATCGCCCAGCGCTGCCCGGCGCGCTTCATTCGGGTCTGCAGCAGGTGCTTGTGCGCGCTCTCGATGGCGCCGCTGCCGATGGGGAAGTGATGCTCTCGGTAGAGCCGGTACTTCATTCTGTGGGTGTTGTTCCGGTAGTAGCGCACCAGGTCGTCGAGCGCGGCGAGCGAGTCGACCCGGTCGCGACCACGTCGCGTCTCCGCGAGCGGGACGCACGCCATCAGCTCTTCCAGCATTGCTTCGGGGTCGCCTTCGGCCAGGAGCGTCTCCGCGCGCGCCTGCCACGCGGGAAGCCACGGGCTGTCTTCGCCGAGCAGCACTTTGCCGCACGTCATGGCGTGCTCGAGGGCGTGGTACCAGTCGAGAATCTGCACCGCGTCTGGCGCGAGTTGGTCCGCGAGGGTCCAATTCGACGGGGCGCCGTCGCCGACCCACACCACGCTGTACGCGGCGTCGATGTTCTCGATGTGCAGCGCTTCCTCGAGGGCCGGCGCAAACTCGGCCTGGCCACCGACGACGGCTAAGTAGCGCGCCGAGCCCTTCACCGGCCGATGGGTGTCCGGGTCCTGTCGGTAGGTGAGGCCCACCTTCGCCTCCTTCCACGGCTCGGCGCCTCTGATGGGCAATTGGCTGCCATCGACCTCGATGACGAGGACGTGCGCCGCTTCTTCGGCTGGCGGCTTGAGCTCTTGCTGCAGACGACCCTGGTCAGCGGCTTCGCACTCGCGGCCCACGCGGTCGACGACCCGACGAAGCAGGTTCTCAGAAATCGGCTCGTCGTAGTGCAACGCCCAGCGCGCGGCGCACTCGCCGTAGACGTCGTTGAGCGCGAAATCCAAGACGCGCTTCTCCATCTCGGCGGTGAGCTCGCCTTCCTCGGGCAGGTCGAGCATTCGGTCCACCGGGTAGAAGCCCGCCTTGCAGCTCTCGCAGTAGTGGTAGTTGCTTGAAGGTGACCGGACCCGAGAGGCTTCGCACCGTCCCCTCCCGGTCGCGGGCCTTCACCGGCGTCCGCTTGCCGCAGGTCGGGCAGGCCTTCGCCGTCGCCTTCTCGGGCTTCATGCGCGAGAGCATCAACGCGATGGACGGCTCGCGATGCGTGCCGACCAGCTCTTCGACGGCCAGCTCCATCTCCGTCATCGTCATGCCTTCGCGGAACGTCTTCTCGGCGTGGCGACGGGCGAGCTCGCGGAGCAGCTCGGCGTCAGACGCTTCCTTCAGGGCTTTCGTGCGTGCCATCCCACTCAGAGATCATTCGTCGCCCTCGGCGGCAAGCCCCTCGCTCAAACCCGCAAAATCGCCGCGGGTCTTCCCCGCGCCTTCTCAAAAATCTCAATCCGGGCGTTCACGAGTGCACGATCAGATTGAGGCGTTTCGCCGATTGATGGGGCTGCCGCGGCCGAGCGTGTAGGTCCGATTCACGCGCCGTGGCCCGTTGGGGAGCGGTCGCTGAGGTGGTGGGCGGGCTTGGACGAAGTG
>CAIWFK010000256.1 GCA_903911905.1 uncultured Myxococcales bacterium | reverse complement strand
CGGTCGCCGCGTAGGCCTCGGCCAGCTTGAGCAGGGTCGGCACGTCGCCGCGCTCGGCCACCGCCTGCTTGAGCAGCGGTATCGCCTTCTCGGGGTGGCCCTTCGCCTGCTCGGTGCGCGCCTGGGCGAGCAGCTCGGGCACCGGCACCGACCCCACCGGCCGGGGGGCCGACTTGCGCTCGCCGTCGTCGCAGGCGACGAGCAGCAGCAACCAGAAGGTGGCGAGCGCGAGCCTCACGTGGGTCGAGGCTAGACCACCTGCCCCTCACTTCGTAGCGAATGCCAGCGAGGGTGCATTCCAGCCGGGCTACACTGTCTGGTGCATGGACCCGTTCGTGCGACGACTGGTCGAGCGCCTGCTCGATGCCTCGAAGCCGCTCTCGCGGAACCGGCACTTCCACACCTTCGAGACCCCCGAGGGCAAGCGCGCGCTGCGGGTCTGGAAGCGGTTGCTCGCGCTCCAGCGGGACATCGAGCTTGCCCGCGAGGAAGGCGGCAGCTCGCGGGTGATGCGGCAGGTGGTGGCGGCGACCGGCGAGGTGACCGTCGAATTGAAGCTGCACCACCTGAAGACGACCCGCACCGCGACGCTCGAGGGGGCGGAGTTCGAGCTGCTCTGTCAGTTGCCCGGGGTGCGCGAGTCCCTGCGCGACGGCTGATCGGGACAGGCGCGCTCACGCAGGCGGTCGATGACGTCGTCGAACTCCAGTTGCTGGGGCGCAGCGAAGTCGCGCGGGCCGAGTGTCTTGAGTGCGGCCAGCATGCGCGGCAGGCCTTCGCAGGCCAGGCGCAACCGCTCGAACGCCTGCGTACCACCCGAATAGGTGCGAAGGCCCGCGAGGTCGGCGTTGTTCCAGGCCCGCCTGGTGCCCAGGGTGGTCTGGAGCGCCGCGAGGCGCGCGTGCTTGAGTTCGAGCTTGCGAGCCTCGGGCTCCCGCGAGTCGTAGATCGCCTGCAGATCGTCGTGGGCCCGCGTCAGCTCGGCCGACCAGAACGCCGCTCGGTCTTCGCCTTCCTTCCACGCCCGCACGACGGCCGAGTCGGCGCCGAACGCGCCCAGCACCAACCGCTCGGTGAGCAGATCGGCGACGTAGCTGGCCAGGCTCTCGTCGAAGGTGGACTGATCGGGCACGTAGACCGTGGCGTGCACGCTCTCGTGCAGAATGGTGTTGGCCAGCGAAGGGAACGCGTCGTCGCCCTCGGGGATCATGGTCGAGAGCACCGGGTCGCGGAAATACCCGAGGGTCGAATAGGCGCTCGCGGTGCGCACCGTGACGTCGAGCGGTTCCTCTGCCGCGAGGGTCCGGGCGTACGAGCGGGCCGAGGCTTCGTCGAAGAACCCCAGGTACGGCACCGAGCCGACGATGGGAAAGTGCCACCGCCGGACCTCGAAGGCCAGCGGTGCGCAGGCCTGCACGTCCCACACCGCGGCCGAGCGATGGAGGTCGGCGTAGTGCGTGTAGTTCGAGGTCGGCGTCAGCCCGTTGAGCTGCCCGAAGTGCTTGATGGGGCCCACCTTCGCGAGCAACGCCCTGATGCGGGCAGGCACCGAGGGGTCATCGATGACGGTGGGAATGGGCCGGGCGGCGTGGAGCAGTTCGAACTGACCCGCCCCGGCCTGCACGACGTAGCGAACCGGGAAGCACCCGCTGGCAGCGAGCGCGAGCAGGGTCAGGAGCGAGCGCACGCTCCCAAGTGTAGGGAAAAGCTCAGGCCGGCACGATCGAACGTTCGGGTTCGCTCCAGATCGGCCCGCGCAGGCGGCGACCGCGCTCACGGCGGCGAGCCCGCTCGCTGGTCGCGATCAGGGGCAGGTCGTTGGCAGACGGTTCGACGACGGTGATCAAGGGCAGGGCAATGGGCTTCATGTGCCCTGTGCAAAGCACGCGGCGTGCCGTCGCAAGCCCGCGTGACGGCATGGCAATTCGTGGGTGACGCTGACCTTCTGGTCAAACCTGACCCGCGCCGGCGACCCCAGCCTGATCGATCGAGCCGCCCTGCCCCTGCAGCGAGATCAGCAGCAGCGCGCGAATGGCCGAGCTGATGTCGGTGTCGACGCTGACCACGCCCGCCGGAGCGCCGCGCAGCGCCACGGGAACGCCACGAGTGGTCGAGTGCTCGCCCGACGCGGTGCCACTGGCCAGCACGGTCGGCAGGCGCAGCTCGAAGGCACAGAAGCGGGCCAGCTTCGCCACCGGCTCCTGGTCTTCGAGAATCAGCGCCCCCAGCGCGGTCGAAAGAAAGGGCCGCCACAGCGGACGCGCCGCGTCGGCGGTGGGCACGAGCACGAAGTCGACCTTCAACGCGTCGGACACCTCGAGCTGCCCCAGCGTGCCGAAGCTGCTGCGCAGACAGGCGGGATCTTTCGACGACGCGACGAGCCCGGGCACCGAGCGCAGGAACCAGCGCGCGGCTTTGGGGCCACTGGCGCCGAGCACCACCTTGGCGACCAGCGCTTGCCGGGCGGGCCGACCCCGCATCAGGCGACCGCGCAGCGCGTGCACCTCGGCAGCGCCGAGCAGGGCGGGAGGCTCGTCGACGGTGGCGTCGAGCGCCTGCACCAGGCCCTTCTCGAGCATGGTGGTCAGCGAGCCGAGCACGTCGAGGTCGGGCGCGTCGGCCAGGTCGAGAATTTCAAAGACCCGGCGAGGCTGGGCCAGCACCCGCAGAATCTCCTTCATCACCGGGTGGGGGTCGATGGGCGCCGAGGCCTGCGCCACCACGGCCAGTCGGGCCCGGGCTGGCGGCAGGCCCGAGAGCAGGCGAGCGCGCTCGTCGCTCTGCCGCATACCCTCGAGCAGCGCGTCTTCCATCACCCGGTCGATGGTCACCCGCGAAGGCGCGGGGCCGGGGTGGAAGGCGAAGGTGCCTTCCTTCCACGACAACAGGCGGAAGAGCGCCTTCTCGCCTTCGATGTCGCCGGCGCGGGCATTGGCCGGGCGCCCCTGCGCGAGGTGGATTTCGCCGCGATCGTGGGTCTGGGTGAGGATCAGCCGGCCCGTGCGCCGGTTCATCGCCAGAATCTGCAGCAGGTCGGACAGCGGGAGCTGCGAGAGCCCGCCTTCGATTTCCCGCGCGTCGCCCTTGAGCTGGCGCGCGGCCTCGGCTCGCCGGCAGAGGTGATCGATGCGCGAGAGCACTTCGTCCAGATTGAAGGGCTTCTGCACCACGCCTTCGCGGAAGGCGCGGAAGCGGTCGAGCTCACGCGAGGTGGTGGTGACCACCACCGGAATGTCTTCGGTGCGCGGGTTGGTGTGCAGAATCTGCACGAAGCTGCGCGCTTCGATCAGCGTGCACAGCTCGTCGAAGAGGATGACGTCGGGGTGGCGCAGCACCGAGACCTCGAGCGCCTTCGAGCCGTCGGCGGCGTGCTGCACCTGGTACCCCTTGGCGCGCAGGGCACGGGTCAGCGCGCGAACCGCGTTGACGTCGGGGTCGGCTATGAGGACGCGGCGCGGTTGGGCCATGGCGGGCTTCAGTAGGGCTGCAGGTCGTATTCGGCCTGCAGTTTCGAGACGAGCCCTTCGACCAGGGTCGGGTCGGAGGTGTGGAAGCCCCAGGTCGCCCCCCGCCCCCGCCGCTGCAGCAGCGCGTAGGCCGAGCCGTCACCCAGCCAGAGCAGGAACTCGTGGCGCGAGAGCCGCTCGTCGCCCTCGAGGAAGACCGGGGTGATCACGTGATGCTCGGTGAGATCGGCGTGACGACCCAGGACGTACACGCGGGGCGCAAAGTCTTCGGGAGCGCGCTCGAGCGCGCGTACCACCGCGGCGTCGCGTTTGACGGTGGGCCCGCCGACGTAGACCAGCCCGCGCGCGCCGGGTTCGCGCAGCAGCTCGCGCGTCACCTCGTGCTGCAGTTCGCCGAAGAGCACGTCGGCCACCTTGCCGCGCCGCGACGGTTCGCCGGGCGCTTCGGGCAGTCGGGGCGAGCGCGCGTTGCCCAGCAGCAGCTCGACCTCGTCCCAGAAGCTCAACGGCTCGAGCTTCAGGTGGTGGTGCAGCGAGCCGCGCCGCTCTTCCATTCGCCTTCGACAGCGCACCAACAGCTCGTCGAAGTCGTCGCCGTCGCGGGGGAAGGTGGCCGCGCCGCCAGTCAGCTCGAGCGGCAGCCTGGCCTCGAGCACGCGGGCATCGTCTTCTTCGTGGACCGCCGAGAGCGCGCGGCGCAGGAACATCAGCCCGCCGAAGAAGTCGGTCTCGGGCAACAGCACGTGGAATTCCTGATCGGTCGCGCGAGCGACCACGTCGGCGTCGCGAATGATTTGCCCAATCACCCGCAGCACGATCTGCTGGGCCTGTCGCACGGCCTGGTGCCCCAGCCGGGTGCGCACCTGGGCCAGGTTGTCGATGGAAAAGGTCAGCAGCGAGAACGACCGGCCGTACCGGCGCGCCTTGTAGATTTCCTTGGTCGCGTAGTCCGAGAAATACGAGAGCGTGTAGGCGCCGGTCTCGCGATCGCGCAGCCCCTGGCGTTGCAACTGCACGAAGCGGCCGGCGGTCTTGAGCGACTGGGCCGCGAAGTGCCCGAAGGCTTCGGCGTCGGGAAAGAGCGCTTCGGGAAAGTCGCCCAGCAGCGCGTCGCCCAACTGCACCAGGCCCACCAGCTCGCCGCCCTGCGTGACCAGCGGTACCAGCACCGACGCACCCGCGCGCCAGGGGTGCGACTGCACCAGCGACGGGTCGACCAGGTCGGGCAGCGCTGCGCGGTCGAGCAGGCCCCGCCACGCCCTCAAGCGAAGCCCCACCCGCTCACCCGAGACCCAGAGCGCCCCGCTTTGTGCGCCGCACAACCCGCACAGCTCGGTGATGACCCGTTCCTGCAGGGCCTCGATCTCGGTCAGGCCGACGATCGCCAGGCTGCGTTGTTCGACGCTCACGTCACCTGCCCCGAGAAGACGAAGTCGACCGGCCCCTTGAGCCAGACCTGCGAGCGATTGGCGGCGGCCTTCAATTCGAGCAGGCCACCCGGCAGCTTCACGGGGGTCCAGGTGTCGAAGCGGCTGCGACCCGCGAGCGCCGAGGCCACCAGCGCCGCGCACGCGCCCGTCCCGCAGGCCAGGGTGAGCCCCACCCCGCGCTCCCACACCACCACGTCGAGACCGCCGCCTTCGAGGGGCGTGACGAACTCGACGTTGGTGCGCTCGACGAACCACGGGTGGTGCTCGAGCACGGGGCCCAGCGTGGCGGCCAGGGCCTGCGGCGTGTCGAGCAGCACCAGATGCGGGTTGCCCATGCTGACCGCAGTGCCCACGTGCCCATCGATGGGCCTGGCGACGAAGGGGCCCCCGTGTGGAAGAATGGCCGACTCGAGGCGCGCGGGGCCCATGGCCACCGTCACCCGGGTCACCCCTCCCGTGCCCCACTCGAGCTCGCAGCCCAGCGTGCCGGCGCCGGTGGCGATGGAAAGCGTCGAGGGTCGGTCGGGGGCGTGGTCGCCCAGGTACTTCACGACGCAGCGCAGCCCGTTGCCGCACATTTCGGCGATCGACCCGTCGGCGTTGTGCACCACCATGCGCCCGTCGGTGCCGGGCTCGGGCAGAATGGTCAACACGCCGTCGGCGCCCACGCCGAAGTGGCGGTCGCACAGGCGACGCGAGGTCTGGGAGTCGATGTCGACGCCCGAGGTGCGCCGGTCGAGCACGACGAAGTCGTTGCCCAGGCCGTGGTACTTGAAGAACGTCTCCACTCTACGACCCGTCATACCCCAAACGGGCCGGTTGACGAGGCGTCTGTCGGTCACCAGACGCCCCGCCCGTTCGACCTGTCAGAAGCCCAGGCCGCCGTCGACGTCGATGGTGCGACCGGTGAAGTAGTCGCACTCGATGATGAACTTCACCGCCGCCCAGATGTCTTCGGGCTTGCCGATGCGGCCGACGGGAATGTTGGCGACGAACGACTCGAGCGCCTTCTGGCTCATGCCGGCGGTCATGGGGGTCTCGATCATGCCGGGAGCCACCGCGCCGACGCGCAGGCCGAAGGGCGCGAACTCGCGCGACCAGGTCACGGTGTTGGCGGCGAGCGCCGCCTTGGCCGACACGTAGTTCGACTGGCCTCGGTTGCCGTGGCGGGCGATCGACGACATGTTGACGATCACGCCGGGCCGCAGTTCCTTCTCGACCATCTTCGCCACCACCTCGCGCACCATCAGGGTCGCGCCGACGAGGTTGACGTTGATGACGGCGTTGAAGTTCTCGAGCGACATCTTCTTCACTTCGCCGGTGGTCTTGTCCTTCTTCACCAGCAGGCCGTCGCGGAGGATGCCGGCGTTGTTGACCAGGCCGTTGAGCCCGCCCATGGTCTCGTGCGCCCACGAGACGAACGAGATGATGTCGGCCTCGCTGCCCACGTCGAGCTTGCGGCGGTGGATGCCGGCTGGCACCGCGGCCAGCGCGGTCTCGTTGATGTCGCCGACCGCGACCTGGGCGCCAGCCTCGAGCAGGCGGGTGGCGAAGTGCAGGCCCATGCCCTGGGCGCCGCCGGTGACGATGATCTTCAGGTCCTTGAGGTTCACGTGTGACTCCTTGCAGGGGTGTTCGGCGAAAGCGGTCTAGCGGAAAGCGCTGCGGAAAACGAACGATCGGCCGCCACGTACCTGCCGTGACGACCGATCGGAATGTTGTGGGTGCTCACGAACGCGGGCACCCCGTCGACTTCAGCCGCCGAACGATTCCATGGTCTTCTTCATCGAGTCCATCGACAGCTTGCGCCAGCTGACGGCCAGCTCGTTGAAGTAGTTGAACTGGGTCTTCATCAGCTCGCTGACCTCGTCGATCTGGGTGTTGCCGTATTCGATCCACTTGGTGTGCGCCTTGCCCGCCTCGTCGAAGAGCTGGCTCATGCGGTGCGACTGGTCCTCGACGAGCTTCTTGACGTTGTCCATCGAGGGGAACTGCGCGGCGGTGGTCTTGTCGGTCATGGTCGTGCCTTGAAGTGACTGCGGGTTGGAAAGCGCCGGTCGGTTCGACGACCGGAACGCCACCAGTCTAAGCAGATGACGCACACCGTCAAGCGATTTTTGTGCAGTGCACCATTTCCGGTGTCATTTCTTGCGCTTCCGCAACGACGACTTCAGCTCGTCCAGCTCGCGGCGCAGGACGTCGACGTCGCTGGGCGGAGGGGCCGGCGGCATGCTCGGCATGGACGGCTGGTTGGGCGCGCCCCAGGGGGAAAACGGCTGTTGCTGCTGGCCGAAGAGCGCCAGCATGGGGTTGAAGGGCATCAGGCTCTGGCTGGTCTTGCGAGCCTGCAGGTACAGCTCGAGCGCCCCCTGCACGTAGCGGCCGAGGAAGTCGGCGAGCGCGTCGTCGCCCAATCGAATGAGCTGGTGCAGCAATTGAGCGGGGAAGATCTTGTCGGCTCCGCGACCCTCGATGATGATCTGGGTCAACGTTTCCTGGGTGAGGTCGGCGTTGGTCTTCGCGTCGACCACCCGCACGTCGGCGCCGTCACGAATGCTGGTCGTCAGATCGTCGAGGGTGATGTACCGGCTCGCCTGGGTGTCGTACAGCCGTCGGTTTCCGTACTTTTTGACCAGCATGGGCGGGTCGTACCAACGGGCCTTGTGCATCGCAACAGCCGGCCTTGACATTCCAAACATGAACGGGCATTCATGTTCGCGTTTCGCAACCGCAACACGACCGAGGCCTCTCATGAACCGACCTGCCGCCGACGATTCGTGCCCCCCCGGGTGGATTTCGAGCGCCCCAGCGCGTAAGGCCCCGCCCATGCGTCAGGTCGTGCCGATGGTGCTCAGTGTGCTGGTGGCTGGCTGTTCGGCGTCCCAGGTGGCGTGTCGGGTGGGCGCCGATTGTGCCAGCGGGGTCTGCCTGGGTGACGGCACCTGTGCGGTGGCCGACTCGGGCGTGGGCGGCGGCTCGACGGGTGGAGGCGCGGCCACGGGCGGCGGCTCGGCGACCGGCGGCGGCTCGACCACGGGTGGCGGCTCGGCGACGGGCGGCGGTTCGCCCACCGGGGGCGGTTCGAGCGGCGGAGACGATGGCGGCGTGGTGGGCTGCATTCCCAACGACGACGGCACCATCGAGCGCTCCGAGGTCTTCTTCCAGCCGGGGCTGCGCGCGACCTACCTGGTCAGCGGCGCGGCGACCTGGGACACCGCGGGCAGCGCGCAGGCCGACGGCGGCCGCAGTTGGGACCTGTCGGGCATGTTGACCGGCGACGGCTCGAAGCTGGTCGAAACCAGGCCGCTGGCTGGAGCCTGGTACGAATCGTCGTTCCCCGACGGCGGGTACGTCGCCGAGCTGGGCCTGGACAACGGCGTGGTGCTCTCGGGCGTCTTCAGCGCCACGGCCGACGCGGTCTACCTGCAGGGCATCGTGTCGCCGACCGGCCCGTCGACCACCAACCTGACCTCGACCAAGCTGACCTATTCGCCCTGGGTGAAGGTGATGAAGTTCCCGCTCACCGCGGGCGCGACCTGGTCGACCACCACCAGCGTCACCGGCACCTACGACGGCGTGTTGATCGGCCTGACCGTGCTGCAGAGCGAGCAGTACGACTCGACGGTCGACCGGGCCGGCACCATGAAGACGCCGTACGCGACGTTCCCCGTGTTGCGGGTGCGAACGGTGATGAGCCGCACCATCAACTTCGTGCCCACCCTCACCTCGCGCACGTTCAACTACGTGACCGACTGTTTCGGCACGGTGGCCACCGTCACCTCGACCGACAACGAGACCTCGACCGACTTCACCAGCCTCAAGGAAGCGCGGAGGCTGGCGCCGTGAAGCGCGGGCTGCCGCTCGCCGTGGCGCTGCTGTCGGCGACGGGCTGCCTGTCGTTCCACACCGGCGCCATGCCCGGTGAGCCGGCGAAGGCCACCTGGCTGCAACTGGAAGGCACGCGGGTGCGGTACGTCGACGTGGGCGAAGGCCCGCCGGTGGTGCTGCTGCACGGCTTCGCGTCGAGCATCGAGAACTGGGTGACGGTCATTCCCGAGCTCAAGAAGACGCACCGGGTGATCGCGATCGATCTCAAGGGCTTCGGGTGGACCGATCGACCGGTGGCTGATTACTCGCCCGCGGCGCAGGCGGCGCTGGTCAAGGCGGTGCTCGACCAGCGCGGCGTCAAGCAGGCGGCGATCGTCGCGCATTCGTGGGGCTCGTCGGTGGCGCTGGCCTTCGCCCTGGCCTGGCCCGATCGCGTCAGCCGGCTCGCGCTGTACGACGCCTGGGTCTACGAGTCGCAGTTGCCCTCGATGTTCCAACTGGCGCGGGCCCAGGGCGTGGGCGAGGCGCTGTTCGCGCTCTTCTATTCCGAGCGCAGCGACGAGCGCATCACCCTGGGCTTCTACGACCCCGAGGTCGTCACCCAGCAACTGGTCGACGAGGTCGAGAAGGCCTTCGAGCGGCCGGGCACGAAGGCCGCCGCGCTCGCAACCGTGCGGGGCATGGACTTCAAGGAGGTCGAGAAGACCTACGGCCGGGTGAAGGTGCCCACGCTGCTGCTGTGGGGGCGAGAAGACGTGGTCACCCCACCCTCGATCGGTGAGCGACTGGTGCGGCAACTGCCCCGGGCGCGCATGACCGTGTACCCGCGCTGTGGGCATTTCCCGATGATCGAAGCGGTGGCCGAATCGACCCGCGATCTGATCGACTTCCTGGAGGAGCCGTGAAGCACCTGCTGATCCTCCTCGCGCTGACCGCGGGCCCGGCCTTCGCCGACGGCATCGCCGATCACGGCGACGATCTGTTCGAGCGCGAGCACACCGAGTTCAAGGTGAGCGGCTATTTCCGCGTGCGCGGCGATCTGCTGAACAACCTCGATCTCGATCGCGGGCTGACGCCCTCGGGCAAGCCGCTGTTCGCGGTGCCGCTGAGCGACCCCAACGGCCAGACGCTCTACGACGCCGACATGCGCCTGCGCACCAACGTCGCCATCTACGCTCCGTTCGCAGCCGCCGCGGTGAAGATTCAGGCCGACCTCATCGACAACCTGGTGCTGGGTTCGACGCCGGTGCTCTCGCCGGGCACGGGCAACGAGCCGACCCCCGCGGCGACTCCGGGGCAATTGCCCAACTCGCTGCTGCGCATCAAGCGTGCGTACGGCGAGATTCTGACCCCCATCGGGTATTTCGCGGCCGGTCGCATGGGCAACGGCTGGGGGCTGGGGCTGTACGCCAACAGCGGCGACTGCCTCGACTGCAATCACGGCGACAACGCCGACCGGGTGGTCTTCGTGACCTCGCTCGTCGGGCACCTGTGGGCGGTGGCGTACGACTTCAGCGCCGTGGGCCCCCTGGCCAACCGCAACGACGGCACCCAGTTGATTCTCGACCCCTCGACCAACGTGCACTCGGTGACCTTCGCCTTCATGAACCTGAAGGACGATCACACCCGCAAGCGGCGCCGGCTGGCCGAGCGGCTGACCGCGGAATACGGGCTGTTCGGCGCGTACCGCTGGCAGGACAACGACGTGCCCGCCGCCTACCTGAGCACCACCACCAGCGTGCCCATCACCCCCTCGTCGGTGATGCACCGTGGCTACAAGGCCGGTGTGATCGACGCGTGGCTGCGGGTGATGGGCGCCTCGTTCAAGGTCGAAGCCGAGGCTTCGGTGGTGCTGGCCAACGTCGAGCAGACCTCGCTGTTGCCTGGCGTGCTGCTGCGCGATCAGGTGCAGGCCTTTCAGTACGGCGGCGCGGTGGAATCGCAGTTCGGCGCGCCCGAGTCGCGCATCGTGGGCGGCGTGAACCTGGGCCTGGCCAGCGGCGACCCCGCCCCCGGCTTCGGTGCGAACCCCGGCAGCTCGACCACCCAGACGCCCGGCGAGCTCGACGGCCCGCAGGTGTCGGTGCCGCGCGACACCCGGCTCGACAACTTCCGCTACAGCCCCGACTACCGCATCGATCGCATTCTCTTCGCGCAGATCATCGGCACCGTGACCGACGCCTACTGGGTCAAGCCCTGGGCGCGCGCCCGGCTGCTCGAGTTCTCGAGCTACCAGTTGACCGCCAACGTCGACGGCACGCTGACCCGCGCGCAGTACGCCTCGTCGACGCCCGGCAACGACGCCATGCTGGGGCTCGAGCTGCACGCGGCCCTGACCTGGGCCAGCAAGGACGGCTTCGACGTGATGGCCGAGTACGCCGTGCTCTTCCCCTTCGCCGGGTTCGACAACCCGGCCATGAACCTGAAGGCCCAGCCGGCGCAGCTCGCGCGGGTGCGCCTCGCGTGGAGATTCTGACCGATGCGCTCGACCCGTCTCCTCGCCTTCGTCTGCTGTGCGTTCGCGGCCTGCGGCCCCAACCGCACCTACCCTGATCGCGCCACCTACCAGCCCGCGGCCACCACCGCCTTGTCGTGCGTGCCCAACCTCGACGGCACCATCGAGGCCAGCGAACTGCAGACCGCGTTCGATCTGCCCGTCACCTACCTGGTGAACCCGGTGGGCACCACCCGCGCGGTCAGCATTCCCGGCTCGACCACCACCGCCGGCAAGCAACTGTGGGACCTGTCGACCGACTACGCCGACGATCAGGCGGCGAAGCTGACCGCGACGCACCTGACGGGCAAGTGGTACGCCTCGTCGTTCCCCACCGCGCAGTTCGCCAGCCCCCTGGACCTGGGCGGCACCACCGACGGCGTGTACACCAACGACGGCACCAAGCTGCTGCTGCTGGGTTACGCGTCGGCCACCGAGAACCCGCCCTCGGGCAAGACCCTGGTCGTCTACACGGCGCCGGTGGCGATCTTCGAGTTCCCCCTGACGGTCGGCAAGCAGTGGGTGTCGGTCGGCGAGGTGCGCAACGCCACCCTGCGCGGGCTGCCCTTCGCGGGCCGCGACACCTACCAGGTGAAGGTCGACGCCGCTGGAGAGCTCGACCTGCCCGACCTCACCTTCACCCAGGCGCTGCGCGTGCGCACCACCGCCACCATCGAGCCCTCGGTCGGCAACGTCATCACCCGCCGACAGGTGGGCTGGGTCTTCGAATGCTTCGGCGAAGTGGCCCGCGCCACCGCGAAGGACAACGAGACCGCCGACGACTTCACCACCGCCGCCGAGCTGCGCCGGCTCGGCTTCTGAAGAGGACCCGCACCATGATCGAGAATCTCTGGGACCAGTGGAAGAAGGGCTTCGACACCTGGGAAGATCGCACCGCAGTCATGCTCGAGCAGG
>CAIWFK010000255.1 GCA_903911905.1 uncultured Myxococcales bacterium | reverse complement strand
GGCGCCGGCAAGTCGACGCTCATCAAGCTGCTGCTGCGCCTGTACGAGCCGACCTCGGGCACCATCCGGTACGGCGGCGTCGACCTGCGCGACCTCGACGCGACCGACCTGCGCTCGCGCGTGGGCGCGGTGTTCCAGGACTTCGTGCGCTACCAATTCACCGCTTCCGAGAACATCGGCCTGGGGTTGCCGGCCCGGCTCGACGACCGCGTCGCCATCGAGGCCGCGGCCGACGCCGGTGGCGCCCGGCCGGTCATCGACGGTCTGCCCCAGAAGTTCGACACCATGCTGGGCGGCTGGTTCGAGAAGGGCCACGAGCTGTCGGGCGGGCAGTGGCAGAAGCTGGCCATCTCACGGGCCTTCATGCGCGAGGGCGAGGTGCTGGTGCTCGACGAGCCGACCGCGTCCATCGACGCCGAGGCCGAAGTGGCGATGTTCGAGCGCTTCCGCGAGCTGGCGCGAGACCGCAGCGCCCTCATCATTTCGCACCGGTTCTCGACCGTGCGCATGGCCGACCGCATCGCGGTGCTGCAGGGCGGCCGGGTCACCGAGCTGGGCAGCCACGACGAACTGCTCGCGCTCGGCGGCCGCTACGCGAAGCTCTTCACCCTGCAGGCACAGGGCTACCGCTGACCTGAAAAAAATTGCGCTTCGCCCCCGCTCGGGCCCAATGGCGGGTGATGCGGCACCTGAAGCGATTGCGAAAGCACGGCTTCTTCCTGGCGTTGGGCGTGGGCGGCCTGTTGGCCGTGCGCGCCGCGATTCCTGCCGAGGTGCTCAAGTCGGCCAACGAGGTCGGCGGCAACTTCCTGCAGACCTTCGGCGGCTTCTACGGAATCATCGTGGCCTTCGCGATGTACGTGGTCTGGCAGCAGCACCTCGAGACCCAGACCGCCGTCGAGCGCGAAGCGGTGGCGCTGCGCGAGGTGTGGACCATGCTGGGCCAGTTCACCTCGCTCGCCAACCAGGTCGACCTGCGCAACCGCTTGCGCGAGTACGCCCACGTGGTGCCGCGGCTCAATCGCCCGCACCCGTTGGCCTGTGAGCGCGACGACAAGTCGCTGATGCGCTCGACGCTGCTCGACTTCATGCGGCACGACCCGGCGGCCGGCCACGAAGAGCGGCTGTACCAGACCACGCTCGACCTCTTTCACGAGCTCAACGAGGCGCGCGAGCACCGCATCACCGTGGCGCGGCAGCGGCTGCCCGAGGGCATTCGGGCCTTCATCATCATCGGCGGGTTCATCAGCGTGGCCACCCTGTGGCTGCTCTACGTCGACGCCACCGCGCTGCACGCGGTGATGGTGATGAGCATGACCTGGGTGGTGGTGGCTGCGGCGAGCATCATCTTCGACCTCGACGACCCGTTCGCGGGCGACTTCGTGGTCGACTGGAAGCGCTTCACCGATGCCGAGCAGCGCATGTCCGACGTGGGGACGCCGTAGTCGCTGCCCTGGCAGACCGGCACCACTCCAGCGCCCGACGCGCCGGAGTGGGAACAGCCCTTCTCTTCAGAACGCGGCTTCGACGCCCACCGTCAGCGCGATGTCGGTCGGCAGGCGCGGCGTCGCACCAGCCGCCTGCGGAGGCGACGAGTCGTAGTTGATGAGCAGGCTGGTCGCCAGCGACAGGGTCTCGGTCAGCCGCGCGTTGAGCTTGGTGGTGTTGTTGATGAGCAGGCGGCCGGCGTTGGGCGCGAGCACGAAGGGAATGAATTCGATTTCTTCCGAGAACCGCACGTCCTTCGAGAAGCCCCAGTGGAACTGCACGGCGGCGCGGGGCGCGAGAATGGCGATCATGTACGGGTCGATGCTCGCCACCGGGAAGTACTGGTAGCGGCTCTCGTAGCCACCGCGCAGCGCCAGGTCGAGCCGCAGGAAGAGCTTCTCGAGGTCGCCGTCCTTCTTGTTGAAGAAGGTCAGGCCGGTGCCGACCTCACCGATGGTGCGCGACTCGATGTTCTTCACGTGGTCGAACTCGCTGCCCACCAGCACGAACAGGCCCGCGAAGCCGCTGCCGAAGGTGCGGTCACCACGAATGGTGCCCGCGCCGCGCTCGGCCGTCACCGCCGAGGTCGAGTCCTTCACGTTGGCCGACGGGTTGGCCAGGCCGTACGCGCCACTGGCGCGAATGCCCAGGGCCCAGGGGCCCCACGCGCGGTCGGCCGCGACGTTGCCGGTCATGGTCAGGGTCTGCGTGTTGCCGGTGATGAAGGTCAACCCCAGGCCCACGCTGCCCTTCCACTTTTCCTTCTTCGCGTCGTCGGCAGGCGCTGCGGCGGCCGGAGCGGCCGGCTGGGGCGCGACCACGTCGGCGATGCGCTGCACGGCCTCGGCGGCCTTCTGCGCGGCCTCGGCGGCCTTCACGGCGGCGTTGGCGGCCTTCTCGGCCGTCGACTCGGTGGTGGCGGTGGCAGCGGCAGCGTCCTGCGACAACAGAGCGGTCAACGTCAGCGTCAGCAACATGGCGGTTCGTCCTTGTGTGAGGTGTGACGCGCGCCGAGATAGGTGGTCGCCACCGATTCCGCTATAAGTTTCGTCGTCGCTGGAAGCCTCGAAGGAGCAGTCGTGCGCATCGCCACTCTCATCGTCTCGGCCGTGCTGGGCCTGGCCGGCCTTGGTCTGGTCGGCGCCGCCGTGTTCGCTGGCCCCTCGGCGCAGCCCTTCTCACCCGCCGTGGCGATGGCCACCGTCGGTTTGCGGCCGCTGCCGACGATGAGCGGCGAGGTGACCATGAAGGCCGCGCCTGCTCCTGCGCCTGCGGTCACCACACCGAAGGGCGCCGAGGTCGACGCGGGCACCGCAGTCGCCGACGCCGGCTCGAAGGCTGGCCCCGCGGCGAACCCGGCCGTTCCCGCCAACGGCGCGAAGCCCGACGCCGGCGTCAAGCCCGTGCAGGCACCGGGGCCGGCGACGCCTGCTGGTGAGGCCACGCTCAACCTGCAGGCCAGCGACACCGCCGACATCTATCTCGACGGCAAGAAGCTCGGCACCTCGCCTCAGTTGGGCGTGAAGGTGAAGGTCGGGCCGCACAAGGTGCGCTTCGATTGCTACGACGCCGCGGGCAACACCCAGGCCGGCGCGGTGAAGACCGTGACGGTGGCCGTCGACCAGGAACTCGACGTGCCCTTCCAGTGCCCCGAAGCGCAGTAGGCGCGGCTCGTCACCTTTCCCTTTCGTGACCCGACCGGGGTGAAGTCGTGACGGGACCGTGTTCGCGCAGCCACCTGCGTGACGCCGGTGTGCCTTGCCACGTGGAAGTGACGCGCTGTTCACCTGTGCCACGGGCCGCGCTGGCACATGGCGCACGTCGTCGACGCCCCCTTCCTTCCACGAGGTCACTTCATGAAGACGATTGCACGTCTCACCGGGCTGCTCGCGCTCGTCGCGCTCACCGCCTTCGCGCAGGACGGCGGCACGCCGAGCTGCGACACCGTCACCACTGGTACCGCCATCTACGTCGGTGGCTCGACCGCACTGCAGCCCTTCGTCAAGGCGGTCGGCCCGGCGCTCGCCGCGCAGGCCACGCCGTACACGCTCTTCTATTCGGGCCCCGGCAGCTGCGTGGGCGTCAACAACGTGCTCGACCCCGTGGCCAACCCGCTCGCGGCCGGCGCGCAGTTCACCTACTACACCACCACCGCCGACGGCGGCGTCGCGGCCAACCCCTGCACGCTGCCTGCCTCGCAGGGCAAGCTCGACCTCGCCATCTCGGACGTCTTCGTCGAGACCTGCAGCTCGGCCGCGCGCCCTGCCAGCATCGGTGACTTCGTCGGCCCCGCGCAGTCGATGGTCTTCGCGGTGCCCAACGGCAGCACGCAGACCGCCATCACCGCCGAAGAGGCGTACATCGTCTTCGGCTTCGGCGGCGTCAACCAGCTCGCTCCGCCGTGGACCAACCCCAGCGACACCACCCGCGCCATTCGCAGCGCCTCGTCGGGCACCCAGTTGATTCTGTCGGGCGCCATCGGCGTGCCGGCCGCGAAGTGGAAGGGCACCAACAGCGGCAGTGCCGGCGGCGTCTTCAACGCCCTGACGGCCAGCACCTCGCCCGAGGCCACCATCGGCATCATCGGCCTCGACTACCTCGACCAGAACGACACCGACGGCACGCCCCGCCGCTCGAAGGTGAAGATGCTGGCCTTCGCCGCGAAGGGCCAGACCTACGCGTACTACCCCGACAGCACCCACAACGCGTACGACAAGCGCAACCTGCGCGACGGCCACTACGAGGGCCTGGGCTACGCGCACCTCATCGCGCCGGTCGACTCGAGCGGCGTGCCCACCCAGTCGAAGGTGAAGTTCGTGGTCGACCTGCTCACCGGTCAGCCGGTGACGCCCGCGCCCGCCTTCGACGTGGCGAAGGTCATCGTGCAGAACGCGCACCTGGTGCCCCAGTGCGCCATGGCCGTGCAGCGGACCGCCGAAGGTGGCGACCTGAAGCCCTTCAAGCCCGCCGAATCGTGCGCCTGCTACTTCGAGAGCCTGGTCGGAACCCCGCCCGCGTCGTGCGTGACCTGCACGGCCGGCTCGAACACCTGCGCGTCGGGCACCACCTGCCGCAACGGCTTCTGCGAAGCGAACTGAAACCCCACCACCCCTTCCCAGGTGATTCCCATGAACGACTTCAAGAAGCTGATTCTGACCGTGGTGGTGGCGTTGGGCGTGCTGGCCGCGTGTGGCGGCACCAGCACGGGCACCGACGGTGGCTCGGGCGGTGGTACGGCGACTGGCGGCGGCTCGGCGACCGGTGGCGGTACGGGCACCGGCGGTGGCGGCAGCTCGGCCGGCTGCGTGAGCACCACGCCGGTCACCAACCTCGACTTCCTCAACCACTGCACCGACCCCGCGGTGGAAAAGATTCTCAAGGAAACCACCTGGCGCGATGCCGGCGTGACGCTGCCCCCGCTGCCCTGAAGGTGACCGCTCGTGCGCGCGCTCGTCGCCGTCCTCCTCGTTTCCTCCGTTGCCTTCGCTCAGACCGAGGGTGACGGGGGCCTGCCAGAGACCGTCGACGCCGGAACGCCCGGCACGGTACTCGAGGCCCGGGTGGCCGAACTCGAGCGGAAGTTGCTCGACGAGCAGCAGCAGCGCACGGCCCAGTTGGGCGTGCTCGAAAAGGGCGTCGAGGCCCTCAAGAACCTGCCGGCGGTGCTCACCGCCCGCGGCGTGCGCCTGACGCTCGGTGGCTTCGTGCAGGCCGACGGGCAGTGGCGCCAGTCGTCGGTCGAGCAGCTCGACGACGCGACTCGTGCACCGCTCAACGAGACGCGCTTCCTGGTGCGGCGCGCGCGACTGCGCCCGCAGGTCGAGACCGACTACGTGTCGGGCGCGCTCGAGGCCGACTTCAACACCGTGGCCGGCTCGCAGGTGCGCCTGGTGGGTGCCGAGGTGTCGGCGCACACCTCGACCGCCGACGGCCGCGCGCCGCTGCTTCAGTTGACCGCCGGGCAGTTCAAGATTCCCTTCGGGCTCGAAGTGCCACAGAGCGACCGCGAGCGGCTCTTCATGGAGCGCAGCAGCGTGGTGCGCAGCCTCTTCCCCGGAGAATACGACCTGGGCCTGCGGCTGTCGGGGCAGTGGCGCTTCCTCACCTTCGCCGCCGCGTGGATGAATGGGCACCCCATCGGCGAGAAGGCCTTCCCGCTGCAGGCGCCGGTGGCGCCGCGTGACGTGGTGGGCCGCCTGGGCGTCGACGCGAAGCTGGTGCCCTCGGTGCGCGTCGAGGCCGGCGTGTCGGTGCTCATCGGCTCGGGCTTCCACGCTGGCAGCCCGGCCACCAAGGACCAGTTGGTCTGGCGCGACATCAACGGCGACAACGTGGCGCAGGTGTCCGAGCTGCAGGTCATTCTCGGCTCGCCGGCGTCGCCCTCCTCGGCGTTCGCCCGTCAGGCGGTGGGCGGTGACGTGCGCGTCAGCCTCGACCTGCTGCCGCTGGGCACCACCACCGTGCAGGGCGAGCTGGTGTGGAGCAAGAACCTCGATCGCCTGCTCGACCCGTCGGACCTGGTGGCCGTCGGCCGTGACCTGCGCGGGCTCGGCTGGCACGCCGCCATCACGCAGCAGCTCACGAAGTGGGCGCTGCTGGGCGTGCGCTACGACCGGTACACCCCCGACCTCGACGCGCTCGATTCGCGCGCGGGCCAGGTGGTACCCAAGGACCTCACCGTGTCGACCGTGGCCGTGACCGCAGGCTTCGTGTGGAAGCCGGTGCTGCGCGTGCTGGTCGAATACGACCACAACACCAACGCCAACGGCCGCACCGCCCAGGGCGTGCCCACCACCCTGGCCGACGATGCCGTCATCGGCCGTGCCGAGGTGTCGTTTTGAGCCGCGCGACGACGCTGGCGCTGCTGGTGCTGCTGGCCGCCTGCGGAGACGGTGGCGTGCAGGCGCGCTCGGGCCTCGAGGCGCTGCTGCAGGTGGCCGACGCCCAGTACTTCCACGGTGCCTTCCCCGCCGCTGGTACGGGCGGCCCCACCATCGGTGGGTTGCGGGTGGTCAGCCAGACCATGCGCGTCGGTCAGACCGAGCGGGCCCTGGGCGGCAGCGCGTCGAACGACTCGGTCTCGGTGGCGCTGCAGCTCGACGGCGACCCGGGCTTCTGGGTGCGACCGGTGGGGGGCGCCGACCCGGTGCTGGCCGACTCGCTGGCCTTCGACGCCAACCTGGGCTTCTCGCGCTTCATTTCCGCAGGCACGCACGACCTGGTGGTGGCGGCGTCGAACGCGCAGGGCGTGTGGGGCCCGGCCTCGCGCCTGAGCTTCACCTTCGTCGACCTCAACGCGCCTGCCACCGTGCCCCTGCTGCAGGTGCGCCTGCGGTGGGACGTCGACGCCGACCTCGACCTGCACCTGGTGCAGCCCGACGGCTTCGAAATCTGGTCGCGGAAGATTTCGACCTACGTGCCGCCGGTGGTCGGCATCATCGACCAGAACGCCGCCAACGCCGCGGGTCACCTCGACTTCGATTCGAACGCCGCCTGCCGCATCGACGGCCGCCGCGAAGAGAACGTGCTGTACGGCACCACCCCGCTCAGCGGCACCTACACGGTGCGGGTCGACACCTTCTCGATGTGCGGTCAGAGCGCCGCGCACTGGTCGGTCGACGTGCTGGCGCAGGGCCAGGTGCTCACCAGCGTCAGCGACACCGCGCTGGCCTCGGGCACCCGCTTCCCCCACGAACTCGGTGCGGGCGAGCTGGCCACCACCTTCACCCTTCCCTGAAAACCCGAGGAGCCGACCGATGATCAACCAACTGATGAACGTGGCCGAGAGCGTGGGCGCCACGGTGCTGTGGGTGCTCATCGGGTTGTCGGTGCTGTCCATGGGCATCGCCTTCGAGCGGCTGGTGTGGTTCGGCCAGCGCCGCATCGACGTGAAGGCCCTGGGCCGCGCGCTCACCACCCGTCTGGGCGCAAATGACCTCGAGGGTGCCAACGCCCTGCTCGCCAGCTCGCGCTCGGTCGAGGCCACGGTGATGAAGGAAGCGCTGCAGTGGCTGGACCGCGGCCCCGAGTCGGTGCGCGAAGTCATCGAAGGCACGCTGCGCGAACAGAAGCCCGAGTACGAGCGCGGCCTGCTCTACCTGGGCACCCTGGGCAACAACGCGCCCTTCGTCGGCCTCTTCGGCACGGTGCTCGGCATCGTCAGCGCCTTCAAGGAACTGGGCAACGCCGGCGCCTCGGGGCAGATGGGCAACGTCATGGGCGGCATTTCCGAAGCGCTCATCGCCACCGCGGTCGGCATTCTGGTCGCCATTCCCGCGGTCGTGGCCTTCAACTACTTCCAGAAGCGCGCCGGCGAGGTCGAAGAGAACGTCGCCATTCTCACCAACCACCTCTTCGCGCACCTCAAGCGCAGCGAAGGTGCGCACGCGACGGCGTCGGGCAACGGCGTGGTCGCCACCGGCAACGAGCGGCCCGTGCACCTCTCGCCCTCGAAGGCGGTCTGACCCATGGCCGGCACGCTCAGCGGTGGTGGTCGCGGTCGGGGCATGATTTCGGGCATCAACGTCACGCCGCTGGTCGACGTGGTGCTGGTGCTGCTCATCATTCTGATGGTGAGCGCGAACTACATCGTCTCGCGCTCGCTCAAGGTCGACCTGCCGAAGACGGCGTCGAGCGACAGCGCGCCCGAGAAGCCCAACGCGGTGACGCTCAGCCGCGATGGCAAGCTGACCTGGAACGAAGCGGTGGTCTCGGAAGCGCAGTTCGTCGGCGAGCTCAAGGCGCTGGCCGCGAAGGACCCCGAGCTGACCCTGATGGTCTCGGCCGACAAGGACGTGCCGCACGGCACCGTGGTGCACCTGCTCGACGTGGCCAAGGTGGCCGGCGTCGTGAAGTTCGCCATCAACGTGCAGCCCGAATGACCCATGCGTACCTGGACCGTCCTGCTCTCGGTGGTGGTGCACGGCGCCATGTTCGGGCTGGTGGCCTGGCGTGGTCGCGTGCCCGCCGTGCACCGGGGCACCGAGGTCTCGGTGGTCAGCAAGCCGAAGAAGGCGCCTGAGCCGAAGGACGAGCCGAAGAAGGTCGAACCGCCGCCGCCACCGCCGCCCCGCGTGATGCCGAAGGTCGTGGCGCCTTCGCCGGCGCCTGCCGCACCCGCGCCTGCGCCAGCGCCGGCCCCGTCGGGCCCGCGCGTCGCCACCGGGCTCACCTTGAGCAACGGCCCGTCGACGGGTGGAGGCCCCGCCCTCGCCGTCGCGGGCCCGTCGGGGAACGGCTCGAACGCGGCGCCCGGCTCGGCCCAGCCCGGCCAGCGCCTCGCGCCGCCGCCGCCCGTGCCGAAGAAGGAAGACGACCCCTGCGAGGCACCCGACACCAAGCCCAGGCCGTTGGGCTCGCTGCAGGTCGAGTACCCCGACAAGGCCCGCGCCGACGGGGTCGAAGGGCGCATTCAGGTGAAGATCATCGTCGGCGAAGACGGGGCCGTGCGCGACGTGCAGGTGGTGCAGTCCATCGAGCCCTCGCTCGACGCCACCGTGCTGGCGGTGCTGCGCACCTGGAAGTTCGCGCCCGCCACCCACTGCGGCAGGCCGGCCGAGGGCTCCATCGCCTGGGCGCAGCGCTTCGAGCTGGGAGACTGACGTGCTGCTCTTCGCGCTGATCACCGCGCTGGCCGCCGACCCGCCCACGGGCGAGGTGACGAAGCCGCCGGCGCTGCTCACCTTCGTCGAGGCCGAGTACCCGGCCGAGGCCGCCGCGCAGAACGTCACCGGCACCGTCACCGTCACCATCGACCTCGACGAGACCGGCCACGTCGAGAGCGTCACGCTGGTCGATTCGCCGCGCCCCGACTTCGGCGCCGCCGCGCTCGCCGCCATCAAGCGCTTCGTCTTCTTGCCCGCCGAGGTCGACGGCCACCCCGCGCCGGTGACGCTGACCTACCGCTACGAGTTCAAGGTGCTGACGAAGGTGGTGAAGCTGGGCCCCCAGGTGAACTTCGAGGGCACGGTGCTCGAGCGCTTCAAGAAGACGCCGCTGGCCAACGTGACCGTCACCGTGGTCGACGTGGCGCGAACCGCCACCACCGACGCGGCCGGCCACTTCGAGTTCATCGACCTGCCGGTGGGCGCCCACACCGTGCGGCTGACCGGCGAGAAGCTGGTCGAGGTCAGCACCGACGAGACCATCGAGCCCGAGCAGAAGCGCACCGTGAAGTACCGCGTCGAGGAGAAGCAGGAAGGCGTCGACATCGAGGTCACGGTGCGCGCCTCGCGCCTGAAGAAGGAATCGGTGCAGACCGCCATTCGCACCGAAGAGGCGCGGCGCGTGCCCGGTACGCAGGGTGACACGCTCAAGGTGGTGCAGAACCTGCCCGGTGTGGCGCGCTCGAGCTTCGGGTCGGGCCAACTGGTGGTGTGGGGCAGCGCCCCGCGCGAGACCCGCGTGCTCATCGACGGCGTCGAAGTGCCCTCGCTCTACCACGCGGGTGGCCTGCGCTCGGTGGTGAGCAGCGACCTGGTCAAGGGCATCGAGCTGCTGCCCGGTGCCTACGGGCCCGAGTATGGCCGCGGCCTGGGTGGGTTGGTGCGGGTCGAAACCCGGGCGCTGCCCGAGCGTGGCGTGCATGGCTCGGTGCAGGTCGACGTGCTCGACGCGTCGGCCACGCTGACCGCCGCGCTGGGCGACCGGGTGCGCGTCGCCGCCTCGGGCCGCTACAGCTACCTCGACCGGTTGCTGGCGGGCGTCGTCGCTCCCGACGTCGCCGACTTCTTCCCCATTCCGCGCTACTCCGACTACCAGGCCAAGGTGACGCTCGCCCTCCGGAAGGACGAGGAACTGGGCCTGCTCTTCCTCGGCGCGCACGACGACTACCGCCGCCAGGTGCCGGCCAGCGACCCCACCCTGGTCAAGAGCGAGCAGAGCACGCAGCACATGCACCGCCTGGCGCTGCGCTATTCGCGGCTGCTCGAAGACGGCGCCAGCTTCTTTGTCACCCCCTTCATCGGCTTCGATTCGAACCTCACCCACCTGCAGTCGGGTGCCGTGCCTTCGAACCAGTCGACCGACGCCGTGAAGCCCGGGCTGCGCGCGCAGTACCGCAGCAAGGTCGAGCCGTGGCTGGTGCTGACCCTGGGCACCGACGTGCTGAGCACCTCGGCGAAGGTCTCGCGCAGCGGCTCCATCACCACCCCTCCGCGCGAGGGTGACGCGTACATCTTCGGGCGCTCGCCGGGTGACGACGTGGCCACCGACAGTTGGACCACGCAGGTGTCCGACGTATCGGTCTACGCGCTCGCCGAAATTCCGCTGGGCGTCTTTTCCATCACCGGTGGCGTGCGCGCCGGGGCCTCGGTCATCGACGTGGGGCGGCTGCAGCCGAAGGAAGTCGGCGTGCCCGCCATCGGCGGCTCGAGCGTGAATTGGACCGTCGACCCCCGCGCGAGCGTGGCCTTCCGGCCCTTCAAGCGCTGGTCGCTCACCGCCAGTGCGGGCCTGTACCACCAGGCGCCAGACCCCGAAGACCTCTCGGCGGTGTTCGGCAACCCCACGCTGGGCCTGCAGCAGTCGGTGCACACCTCGCTGGCCTCGAACCTCAAGTTGACCGGCACGCTCGGGCTCGACGTGGTCGGCTTCTACAAGTACTCGTCGAACCTGGTCTCGCGCAGTTCGCTGTCCACGCCGCCAGTGGGGCAGGCCTTGAACCAGAATGGCACCGGGCAGGCGTACGGCGTGCAGGTGCTGTTGCGTCAGGAACTGTTCGAGAACTTCTTCGGCTGGGTCACCTACAGCCTCTCGCGCAGCACGCGGCGCGACCAGCCCGACCAGCCCGAGCGGCTCTTCGACTACGACCAGACCCACGTGCTGGGCGTGGTGGCCAGCTACGAGTGGCGCGGCTTCACCTTCGGCGTGCGCTTCCGCTGGACCTCGGGCCTGCCGCGCGTGGCGGTCAACGGTGCCTTCTACGACGTGCGCGACGACACCTGGCAGCCGCTGCTGGGCGCGCGCAACGCCATTCGCCTGCCCGACTTCGTGCAGTTGGACGCGCGGGTCGAGAAGCGCTTCGCCTTCAAGGGCCAGTCGCTCGACGTGTTCCTCGACGTGCAGAACGTGTGGAACCAGCGCAACCCCGAGGAAATCGTCTACAGCCCCGACTACTCGACCCGGCGCTACATCACCGGGCTGCCGGTGCTCGCCGTGCTGGGGGTGAAGTATGAATTCTGAGCGCCGGTGGCTCGCGGTGCTGGTGCTGGTGACCGCCTGCCGCCCCGACTTCGGCCTGCCGGTCTCGGTGGTGACCTCGCCCCGCGTGCTGGCCGTCATCGCCGAGCCACCCGAGCTTCGCCCCGGAGAGCAGGTGCACCTGCGCACGGTCGCCGGAGGCCCCGACGGTCCGCTCGACCCGCGCGCCGACTACGCCTTCTGCACCAGCCCGCGCCCGCTGGTCGAAAGCAACGTGGTGAACGCCGACTGCCTGGCTGGCGCGACTTCGCTCATCGCGACCGCCGTCGAGTCGACCGACGCCACCGTCGCCGCCGACGCCTGCCTCGAGTTCGGCCCCGACACCCCGGCGCAGCAGCCGGGCCAGCCTCCGCTGCGTCCGCGCGACCCCGATGTCACCGGCGGCTTCTACGCGCCGGTCGAGGTCAGCGTGCCTGGCGCCACCGAGGCCATCGCGCTGGTGCGCCTGCGCTGCAACCTGGCCCACGCCTCGGCCCAGGCCGCAGTGGCCTTCGCCGCCCGGTACCTGCCCAACACCAACCCTTCGCTGTCGACGCTGACGCTCGAGCGCGACGGCCACCCGGTCGACCCGGCCTCGGTGCCCGCTTCGACCGAGGTGACCTTGAGCGTCACCTGGCCCGAGGGCACTGCCGAGCCCTTCGTGGTGCACGACGCCCAGTCCGACGCGCTGGTCGATCACCGCGAGGCCTTGCGCGTCTCCTGGTTCACGACCGGGGGCGAGATTCCGGTGGTCACCACTGGCCGAGGCGAAGACGACGCGACGACGAACTCCAGCACCACCTGGCAGACGCCGACATCGGGTCGGGGCACGGTGTGGGCCGTGCTGCGGGACAGTCGCGGTGGCGTCGCGGTGCGCTCGCTCGATTTCGTGGTGCCCTGAGGCGTCATCACCGTGCGCACCGATGGTGCGAAGGCCGCCAAGTCACCCCACCGTCGGTGCAGCGTCGAGCCGGGTCGCACTCCGCCGGTGCGGGCGAACCTCCGACCAGGGAACGCTCACCCGGCACTCCGCCGCTGTGCCGAGCGCTCGCACTTCGGGGTGCCCGGAGGTCAGTTCCCACGCTACGACCCCATGGCCGTATGACCCCCGCCGAGCTGGTTCGTTCCGTCACCGTCGAGCGTCGGGTCGCCCCGTGCCCCGAGCTGCGGCTTCGACTCGCCGACGAGCCGCTCACCCCCTGGGCTGCGACCGAGCTCGAGCGCGGCGGCGCCTTGCAGGAAGCGCCCTTCTGGGCCCACGCCTGGCCGGGTGGGCTGGCGCTCGCGCGCTGGGCACTCGATTCCCCGCGGCGGTTGCGCGGCCGTCGGGTGCTCGACTTCGCTTCGGGCTGTGGGGTGTCGGCCATCGCCGCGGCGCGGGCGGGAGCCCGGGTCTGCGCCACCGAGCTCGACCCCTGGGCGCTGGCCGCCATCGACGCCAACGCCGCGCTCAACGACGTGACGCTCGAGGTGCGCGCGGGCGACGTCATCGACCTCGACGACGGGTGGGACGTGGTGCTGGTCGGAGACGTCTTCTACCGTGCCGAGCTCGCGCGCCGCGTCGAGCGCTGGTTGCGAGCGCTGCACCGGCGCGGGGCCGAGGTGCTCATCGGCGACCCCGGGCGCCAGTTCCTTCCGCTCGAAGGGCTCGAGGTGGTGCTCACCTGCCCGGTGCCGCCCAACCCTGCGTGGGACAGCGTGGTCGATCGCCCGGCCCGGGTGTGGCGGCTCACGCCCGCTGCAGCGCCATGATGGTCTTCGCGTAGACCCGCAACACGTCCTCGTGGGTACGCGCGGGCGAATCGTTCCATTCCATCAACGAGCGCGGCGCGCTTTCCTTGCGAACCCGCTCGCCGAGGTGCTCGAGCATCAGCCCCAGGTACTTGGCGCTGGCCTCGGCCAACTGCAACGCGGCCTCTCGCTCGTCGGGCATGCGCGCCAGACACTCGGCCCGCAGCGCGCCGAAGGTGCACCACCGCGCCGCCAGCGGGTGCTCGGGCGGCACGGGCGATTCGTCGGCCAGGCGGGCCTGGAAGCCCACGGCCCAGCCGGAACGGACCCGGGCACAGGCTCCACGAAGGACGGTGACGATGAGCGCGCGGTCGAAGCGGGACATGGGGCGGGCGAAGTCCAAGACCCATGCCAGCGACAAGTCGTTGATTTGTCTGTGGGGTCGATTCCCCCGACCGTCCACGCGGCGCTGCGGCGAGACGGTCGTCTTTGGTACACCCCCGCCGCCGTGAGTGACGCCTCGACGCTCTGCCAGGCCTGCGGGTTGTGCTGCGATGGCTCGCTGTTCAGCCGCGCGCCGCTGCGCCCCGACGAGCCAGCGCCTCCGCTGGCCACCATTTCCACCACCGTCTACGGCGCGCGCTACCTGACCCAGCCCTGCTCGGCGTTGGGGCCCTCGGGGTGCGGTTGCTACGCGCAGCGGCCCCTCGCGTGCCGCGGGTTCGAATGCCTGTTGCTCACCGCGCTCACCGCCGACGAGGTCTCGCTGCCCGAGGCGCTGGCGGTGGTCGACCGGGTGAAGAGCCAGTCGGGCCCCGAGCGGGCAGAATCGCTGCGCTTCCACTTCGGCCGTCGCTGACGCTCAGTTCTTCGGGCTCACCGTGGCCTCGATGACCCGGTCGACGGCTTCGCGCAGCAGGCGCGGGGTGAAAGGTTTGTCGATGACGGTCGCGGGGCAGGCCTCGAGGAAGCTCTGCGCTTCACGGGTGAAGGCCCCGCCGGTCAGCAGCACCACGCGCGGCAGCAGGTGGGGGTGATTGCTGGCCAGCTGCGCCCACACCGCGGGCCCGCTGAAGTCAGGCATCATCACGTCGCACAGAATGACGTCGGGCTCGCGGCGCGCGATGGCCTCGAGCGCCAGTTGCCCGTGGGTGAAGCCCACCACCTCGTGCTGCCCGGCGAGCGTGCGTTCGATGGCGGTCAGAATCGAGGGCTCGTCGTCGATGACCAGCACCAGCGCCGACTGTTCGGCCGGTCGCGGCGCCGGGGCCGCGGGTTCCTGCTGGGGCAGGTCGGGCACCATCGGCAGCGCGATGCGGAAGGTGGTGCCGCGCGCGGGTGTGCTGTCGACGTCGATGGAGCCGCCGAAGCCCGCGACGATGGAATGGGTGACGGCCAGCCCCAGCCCGATGCCTTCGGACTTGGCGCGCACGCTGAAGAAGGGGTCGAACAGGTGGGGCAGCACGTCTGGCGCGAGCGCGGGCCCATTGTCGGACACCTCGATGAGGGCGCCGCCGTCGGCGGTGGTGCCGGTGGCGATGGTGACCTCGGCGATCCGGCCATGCCCGCCCGCCGACCACGCCGCGTGCAGCAGCAGGTTCACCACCGCCTGACCCAGCCGCGGCTCGTTGGCCAACACCATCGGCGCGCGGTCGAGCCGCTTGATGACGCGCGCGCGGTGCTTGAGCTCGTTGTTGGCGATGGTGAGCGCGCCTTCCACCACCCGCTTGATGGACACCGGCGCCAGCCGCTCGTGGTCGGCGTGGGCGAAGGTTCGCAGGTCGCTGACGATTTGCGCGATGCGGGTGGCCCCGGTCTGCGCATCGTCGAGGGCTTCTTCGATTTCGGCGGCCACCTCGCGTGCCTCGCCCTCGAGCTTGCGCAGTTCCTCGAGCGCGAACGAGAGGTTCGAGGTCACCCAGGCCAGGGGGTTGTTGATTTCGTGCGCGATACCGCTGGCGAGCGAGCCCACCGCCGCCAGTCGCGAGGCCAGGGCCAGCCTCGATTCGAGCTCGCGGTCGCGGCTGATGTCCTCCATCACGCCCAGCATGCGCACCGCGCGGTTCGAGCCGTCGTACACCAGGGTGCCGCGGTCGAAGACCCACGACCAGTCGCCGTCCGCACGACGGAAACGGTACTCGCAGACCCAGTACAGCTCGTGGTCGGCCATGACCCGCTGCAACGAGTCCCACACGCGGGTGGTGTCGTCGGGGTGGAGCTGGTCGCGCCACCAGCCGATGTCGTCGTTGGCGATGTCGACGTGCCCGAAGACGTCGGCCATGCGCGGGTTCCACGTCATGGTGTCGGTGGCGATGTCCCAGTCGTAGATGACGTGCTGGGTGGCCTGGGAAACCAGCCGGTGTCGCTCGGCCAGGTCCTTCGAGCGGCGCTCGGCGTCCCACGAGGTGACCAGCGCCGCGATGACCTCGCCCATCACCCGGGTGTGCTCGAGGTCGGCCGTCGGCCCCAGCACCACCAGCGCGCCCGAGAACCCCGGCACCTCGAAGGCGTAGCGCGCGCCCGCGGCGACGCCATGGCGCTTCACCAGCTCGTCGTCGGGTCCCAGGGCCGCCAGCCCGGGCGGCGCGGCGAGGTCGGCCTTGGCATTGCCTGGCCAGCCGGCCATCAGCACCGGCCCGCTGGCGTCACGCAGCTCGAAGAAGGCGTGGGTGCCGTCGGCCGCGGCGGTCAGCTTGACCACGTCCCGCAGCACTTCGGCCAGGCGCGCGCCGCGGCGCTGCCTGGTGAAGAAGTCCACGATGGCTACCGCGTCGTTCGCCATTCCACGCCCCCAGTTGGGCTTATACGCCAGCCGGGCAGACAACGTGCGTTCGCGCGTGGAAGGTGCAGAATTCGCAACCGCGATGCTCAGTGGCCGCACCCCGTTCTGGATCACCCTGGGAGGCCTGCTCCTCACCCTCACGGCGGGGTTCGTCAACGCCATCGGCTTTCTGGGCGTGCACCACCACGGCCTCTCGCACGTCACGGGGCAGGTGACCCTGGTCAGCATTCGCCTGGCCGAAGGTGACGGTGCCGAAGCGCTGCGCGGCGTGCTGGTGGGCGTGTGGTTCTTCGTGGGTGCCGTGCTCAGCGGCGTCATCATTCAGCGCTCCGAGCTCTCGCGCCGGGGCCGACGGTACGGCGTGGCGATGGGCGTCGAGAGCGCGCTGCTGTTCCTGGGCGCCGGCCTCTTGATTCAAGGCAACGAGCGCGGGGAATACCTGGCAGCCATGGCCTGCGGGCTGCAGAACGCCATGGCGTCGAGCTATTCGGGCGCGGTGCTGCGCACGACGCACATGACGGGCGTGGTGACCGACCTGGGCATTCTGATTGGGCACTGGCTGCGGCGTGAACCACTCGAAGTGCAGCGGCTGCGCCTGCTGGTGGTGCTGCTGGCCGGCTTCCTCACCGGCGGAGCGCTGGGGGCGGTCTCGTTCCAGACCGTGGGGGCGTGGTCGCTGGGCGTGCCCGCCGCGGTGATGTTGGTGGCCGGAGCCGCCTTCACCATCGCTTCGCACCGCGCCACCAGCACCCAGCCGTCACCGTGATGTTGCGGGCGCTCCATCACCTCGTCGAGCGCGGCTGTCATGACCTGCCGGGTGACCACCCTGGCCCGACTCATCGCGTGGGACGAAGCGGCGCTCGTTCGACTGCACCGCTGGCAACGACCGGCGATGGTGAAGGTGTTGCGCGCGGTCACCCACCTCGGTGACGGCGCGAGCCTGACCTTCCTGGGGCTGGTGTTGTTGGCGGCCGGTTCGCCCGAGACGCTGCGCCTGGGCGCGCTGCTGGGGTGGTCGACGGCACTCGCGGCAGCGCTGGCGCAGGTGCTCAAGCGGTGGCTGCGGCGCAAGCGGCCCAATGCCGGCATCGCAGGCTTCAGCGCGCTGGTCGCCAACCCCGACGCCTTCAGCTTTCCCTCGGGGCACACCGCGGCCACCGTGGCGCTCGCGGTCGCGTGGGCCGGGCAGGGGCATTGGCTGGGTGCGTTGGCTGCGGGCTTCGCCGCGCTGGTCGGCTTTTCCCGCGTGTCGCTGGGCGCGCACTACCCGCTCGACGTGATGTGCGGAGCGGTGCTGGGGTTGCTCAGCGGCGTCGCGGCGCGCGTCATCGCGTAAGCGAAACGCGGCTCTGACACCTGCCAGCCATCGGCGCTTCCGCCCTCCGTGACGCCGGTATTAGACGCCTGGCCATGTACGACGTGGCGATCATCGGAGCGGGTCCTGGCGGTGCGGCGGCGGCGGTGGGCCTGGCGCAACTGGGCGTGACCAACGTGGTGTTGCTGGACCGCGAAGGCTTTCCGCGCGACAAGACCTGCGGCTCGGGTCTGTCGCCGAACGCGCTGAACGTCATCGAGAAGCTGGGCATCGCCGCCGAGGTTCGCGCCAACGGCTTCGCGGTGAACACGGTGCGCATCGTGACCCCCGGCAAGCGCGAGATGCGCATCTCGAGCGACGCGGCGGCCATCGTGTGTCTGCGCCGGGTCTTCGACCACCTGCTGGTCGAGCGCGCGCAGAAGCTGGGCGTGACGCTGGTGACGCCGTTCCGCGCCGATTCGCTGCTGATGGAAGGCGAGCGCGTGGTGGGTGTGCGCGGCTTCGACGGGCGGGAAATTCGCGCCAGGCTGGTCTTCTGCGCCGACGGTGCCAATTCCATCTTCTCCATCGACCCGCGCCCCAAGCGCAGCATCGCCACCCTGATGGGCTGGTGGGACGACGTGGCCGTGGCGCCCGATCAACTGGACATGATTTTCGACCGCAGCCTCTCGCCGCTCTACGGGTGGATGTTTCCCGAAGGGAAGGGCCGCGTGAACATCGGCATCTGCGTCGACGGCCAGGGCCCCGACGGTGAGAAGACCACCATCAACCTGCGCCAGACCTTTGAGCGCTTCCTCGGCGAGCACTACGGCCAGGCCCTCGCGAAGGCCACGCCGGTGGGCAAGTGGAAGGGCCACCCCATCGTCTACACGACCTGGGTCGGCAACGTGTCGCGGCCCGGCGCGCTCTACCTCGGCGAAGCCGCACGCATCACCCACAACGCCACCGGCGAAGGCATTTCGCAGGCCATGGAATCGGGCCTCTTCGCGGCCGAGGCCGCCGCCCGCGTGCTGCGCCAGGGCGAATCGGAAGCGAAGGCCTTCGGCTGGTACCTCAACCAGCACCGCAAGCGCTTCACCTCGGCCTTCCTCGCCGGGCACGCCCTGCGCGCCGTCATCGACTCGCCCATTCTCGACGGCGTCGCCGACACCTACAACAACCCGCTGGTGCGCAAGGCCGTCACCCGGCTGCTGGGCTCGGCGCTCGCCGGGAGCAGCGTCAACGCGAGTTAGCCCGGCATCGCCGCGAGCAGCGCGTCGGCGAAGCGCTCTTCCGAACCGCTCGCGCAGCGCAGGTACAGGTCGGGTTCGACCAGCTCGAGTTCCATCAGGCGGAACACCCGGCCGTCCATCACGCCGTCGACCCGCGCGTAGAGCGTGCCGGTCGCCGCGCGCTCGAGCGTGGTGCGGGCCTGCTCGACCAACGAGTCTGGTACGTCGACGGGCTGAACCTGACCGCCCCAGAGTTCCTGCACGCGCCAGTCTCCGGCCTTCGCCGACTTCTTCACCGCGTGGCTGAAGCGCCCGCCGAAGAACAGCAACGACCACTCGCCGTCGTCGACCACCGCCGGCAGGAACGGCTGCACCAACCACCGCTCGTCGGCCGGCAGCACCGGCATGCGGGCCATCAGGTCGTCGTCCTTCGCGGTGACCCGATGCGCGTCGAACGCTCCGGCGGTGAAGGCGGGCTTGAGCACGCCCTCGTTCCACCCGCGTTCCCGCAGCACCGCTGGCACCGTGCCCAACCGGTCGGGGGCGAGCACCACCGTCGGCACCACCGGCACTCCCAGCGCTTCGAGCCTGGGCAGGTACTGCTTGTCGGCGAAGGCCTCGAGCACCGGTGGCGCGTTGAGCACCCGGGTGCGCAGGCCCTGCAGCGAACGCAGGAACGTGCGGAACTCGGGGCGACGCGTGAACCAGTCCCAGGGGCTGCGCATCACCACCGCGTCGAAGCGCTCCAGTTGCCCGGGGCTGGTTCGGTCCCAGCACACCGGCACCACCTCGACGCCGCGCCGAGCCAGTGGCGCGACCGCCAGCCGGTCGTCGTGCCACAGGTCCTTCCAGGGCTCGGCGGTCAGAAAGGCCACCTGGCGCATGTCGTCAGTGCTCCCGGTCGTTGACGTGGTGGAAGGCCGTACCGCGAGAGACGGGCACGCCGTCGAATACCCGGTCGCCGCTCGAAATCGACCACACGTCGATGGTGGGGTCGTCGTCGATGTTGCCCGCGCAGGCGATGGTGATTTCACACGCCGGGCAGGTGCCCGACAGCCCCAGCAGCGCCACCACGTCGGGTGGAATGTGCGGGCGGAGGTTCTCGACGGTGAACTCGGGCCGGCGCCGGGTGTCGGGGCCCACGCCCACCGACTCGTACGGCGAGGGTGACGGCTGGGTGTCTCGGCGGGTCACCGGCCCCTCCCGGTCGAACACGTAGAGGTACCGGTTGCCCGGCACCAACGCGAAGCCCACCTCGGCGGGGTGCACCGAGAACCGCTGGGTCGAATCGTAGAAGGTGGTCTCGGCCGCCATCGCGGTGCGCAGGTTGGCGCGGCACTCGCCGTCCTTCGGAGGGCCGTTGACCAGGTTGCACGCGCTGCACATCACCACCAGCCAGAGCCACCGCATGACGGGCATCAGGGGAAGTGGTGGGGCACTTCGAGCGCCAGCGCCACCACCATGGCCAGGTGCTCGTCGTCGAAGAAGTTCGGCTTGGGCGACTCGGCGTCGATGAGGCCCACCACCTGGCCGCCGTCGGCCAGCACCGGCAGACAGGCTTCCGAGCGAACCTTCGGGTCGCATTCGTAATACGCGCCCCCCGACTGCACGTGGGCCTGCACGTCGGCCAGCACCCGGGCGGTGCCGCTCAAGCCCACCGCAGCGTTGTTGCTGGTCTTCGCGAAGGCCTCGGTCAGTGGAAATTCGGCGCGTGAGGGCACCCCTTCGTACGCCAGCTTCACCAGCGCCCGGCCCGAGGGCAAGGCGCGCGCCTGGTACACGCCCAGCCAGTCGATGCCGCCGTGGCGGGCCACTTCGCCCACCAGCGAATGCAGCACCACCAGCGACATCGAGTTGCGAATGGTGCGGCCGCCCAGCACGGTCGACAGGTCGTACGGCGTGGGGTCGAGCTCGTCGTGCAGCGAGCAACTGCCGTCGGCCGACAGCTTCGGCACCTTGAAGAGGTAGACCCGGTTGAGCGCCGAGGGCGTGGCGGGCAGCGAGGCCTTCTTGGCTTCGTCGAGCACCGCCCAGAGCCGCCGCTGGGCGTCGACGACCGCCGTCGACGACGCCTGCACCTTCGCCCGCTTCAGGTACTCGGAGACGTCCATGCGGCGACACTACTCGGCCTTCACGAAGAGAGGAGCGTCGTCGACCGATGGCGCCCGACCCGAGCCACGTCGAGACCATCAGGGCCTTCATCGACGCAGAGGCCCGCGGCTGCTCGAGCACTGGAGCCGCCATCAGGGGTGACCTTCCACCGTCGGTGTGCCAGCGGTGTCAGCGTGTCAGGGGCCGACCCACCGCCGGTGCGTGGTCGTGAATTCAGGCGGCTGCGTGGGTGTGAGCGTCGTGGCGCTGGCGATGCATCGGCACTTGCGCATGCGTCTGCTCCCACTCGTCGCGCTCGCCCTGGCCGGTTGCCTCGAACCCGTCGTTCCGGTCGACCCACCCCTGCCCGACGGGGGCCCCACCAGCGGTGCGGGCGACGCGTTCTGGCTGACGGACCAGCGCTCGTCGACCGTCGCCCGCCTGCCCATGTCCACCCACCTGCTGGTGGCCAACGCCGAGCTCCACCAGGTGGCACGGGTGGCGCGCCCCTTCACCGGCCTCTCGTCGTGGTTGGTCACCACCCTGGCCTTGTCGGGTGAGCCGTCGGCCGTGTCGTGCGCGCGCACCGTGCAGCGCTGCTGGGTCGCGCTGCGGGGCAGCGCGGACGTGGCGGAAATCGACACCTCGTTCGACGGCCTGCGCCTGGTGCGCGAGGTGACGGTGGGCAGTGAGCCGCTCGGGCTCGCGGTCAGCCCCAACGGGCGGTGGGTGGCCGTCGCCACCTTCGGCGAGCACCGCCTGGCGGTGCTCGACACCGTGGCGGGCGTGGTGTCGACGGTCGCGCTCGATGGGTCTCCGCGCGGCGTGGCCTTCACCGACGACGGCGACG
>CAIWFK010000254.1 GCA_903911905.1 uncultured Myxococcales bacterium | reverse complement strand
GACCTTCTTCCGCATCGACGTGCCGGCCGGCTCGACCAACCTCTCGGTCGCGCTCAGCGGTGGCACGGGCGACGCCGACCTCTACGTTCGCTCGGCGGCGCACCCCACGCTCAGCCTCTATGACTGCCGCCCGTACCTCACCGGCAACAACGAGAGCTGCACCATCGCCACGCCGGTCGCGGGCACCTACTACATCATGCTCAACGGCTACGCCGCGTACTCGGGCGCCAGCCTCACCGCGAGCTTCACCACCGGCGGCACGGGTGGTGGCACGGGCGGTGGTGACCCGGTCCTCGCCATCGGCACGCCGGTCAGCGGCATCTCGGGCGCGGCTGGCTCGGCGCAGTACTGGCAGATCACCGTTCCCGCTGGCGCCACCAAGCTGGTCGTCGCCATCAAGGGCTCGACCTCGGCCAGCAACGACGCCGACCTCTACGTCCGCGCCGGTGCGCACCCCACCACCACGACCTACGACTGCCGGCCCTACAAGACCGGCTCGAACGAGAGCTGCACCTTCACCGCGCCTCCCGCTGGCACGTACTACGTCATGATCCGCGGCTACACGGCCTTCTCGGCAGTGACCTTGTCGGCGAACTGAACCCAACTCGAAGCGAGGCAGGACCCGGGCGCCCGGTGGAGACTTCGGTCTTCATCGGGCGTCGGTGTGTCTGGCCCTCGGGGGCGTGACGGTTCGCGCTACACTCGCGCCCCGTGTCGTCGACGCCGTTCTGCACCGTTCACCCTGAGGCCGAGGCCGGCTGGGCCTGCGAGCCGTGCGACGTGTCGATGTGCCCGGCGTGCGCGGCGCGCTCGAATGGCGTCACCGTCTGCTCGCGCTGTGGAACCCTCGCCACCGTGCTGATGGTTCCGCGTGCCGAACGCGACCCGTTCCTCGCGACGTGGACCGGCACCGTGCGTCACCTGCTCACGCCCCGCGCCGCGGTGTGGCTGTTCCTGCTGACCTGGGCCGAAGGGGCGTTGCTCACCCTCGCGCCCCGGGGGTGGATTCTGGGGCGCCTGGTGATGCTGGCGTGGGTCTTCTTCGTGGTGCGCCGCATCGGGCGCGATCTCGACCCCTTCGGCGTGCCCACCTACGACGACCTCGCCAGCGTGTGGGTGGGCCCGTTGGTGCGCTCGCTGCCGGTGCTCGCGCCCTTCGCGGCGCTGGCCATGTTCTTCGTCGACGTGGGGCAGGGGCACGTCGCGCCCTTCGCCATCGCCGACGTCGTCACCGCGATGGTCGCCGTTCCCGTGCTGGGCGTCGCGCTGCCCCTGGTGACGGTCGAGGGCGACGGCCGCCGATGGGCGCTGCCCTGGAGACTGCCCGGCGCGCTGCGCACGCTCGGTCGCGACGTCTGGCCGCTGATGGCGCTGCTGGGAGCCGCGCTGGCCTTCGAGCTCGTCGCCGCGCGACTGAAGCCCTTCGACCCGCAGGACACGCGCATGGAAATCGCCATCGCCCGCACCTGGGTGGTGCACCTGGGCGTGCTCGGGTCGCTGACCTGGCTGGGGGTGGTGACCGGTCACCTGCTCTTCACCCGCGCGGGCGAGCTGGGGCACGACACCGGTGAGCCACTCGAGGTGCCCCGGCTGACCGCGGTGCCCACCGCGCCATGGGTGCCTCCGGCGGAAGACCCGAAGGTGAAGGAAGCCGCGCGTGCCGCGAAGTTCCAGGCCATCGCGCTCGAGCCGGCCGACGCGCCCATCACCCGAGCGCTCGCCGCGAAGGACCTGGCCTCGGCGCTGGCGCTGCTGCGTGGAGGGGGCCTTCCCCTCTCCGAGATTGCCAACGCCACGCTGATAGCGCTGGCCCAGGCGCTCGCCAGCCAGTCGGACCCGCACGCGGCCGCCGAGTTGCTCGAAGTGCTCACCACCCGAAGCGACGACGACGCGACGCCGCGGGGCCTGGTGATTCTGGCGCGGCTCCACGCCGAGCGGCTGGCGAACCCCGCACGTGCGCTCGCGCTCTATGCCGAAGTCGTGCGCCGCTTTCCTGGGACCAGCGCCGCGAACTTTGCACGGAACCAGCTCGAGGCCAGTCGTGCCGGCTGACCAGCTTTCCCGGTGACGGAGCGCTTGCCGATGACCCTGCAGAAGGTGAAGACCCGCCTGGGCTGGCTCGAGGGCGAGCGAATCGAGGGAGGCTTCCGCTTCCTCGGCCTTCCGTACGCCGCACCGCTCATCGGAGCGCGTCGCTTCGCCCCACCTGCACCCGTCGAGCGCTGGGAGGGCACCCGGGCCGCAACCCGCTTCGGGCCCACCGCGCCCCAGCCCGCCTTGCACCCGTCGAACGCGGTGCTCGCACCCTTGAGCGGGCCCGGGCGGCTCGTCGGCGATGGCGGCGCCCTCAACCTGAACGTGTGGACGCCTGACCTCGGTGCTCAGGGGTTGCCGGTGATGGTCTCCCTGCACGGAGGTGGCTTCGTCATCGGCTCGGGCTCGTCGCCCGCTTTCGATGGCTCGGCGTTCACTCGCAGTGGGGTGGTGCTGGTCACCATCAACTACCGACTCGGGGCCGAGGGCCTGCTCGCGCTGTCGGGCGGCACCACCAACCTCGCGCTGCGCGATCAACTCGCGGCCCTGCACTGGGTGCGCGAGCACATCTCGGTCTTCGGTGGAGACGCCGGGCGCGTCACCCTCTTCGGTGAATCGGCGGGCGGCACCTCGGTCGCGTTGCTCTTGCGCTCGCCCCGCTCGAAGGGGTTGTTCCGCCGCGCCATCGTGCAGAGCGGCCACGACGAAATGGCGCGTTCACTCGAAGTCACCACGCGCGTGACGGCGCTGCTCGCTGCGCGACTGGGCGTGCCGGCCACGGTCGACGCGTTTCGGGCCATCGCGGTGCCAGACCTGCGACGAGTCGGGTCGGTGAAGACACGGTGCCGTTGGAACGGGCGTCGGCTCACGAGGTGGCGGGCACCGCTTGAGCCCGAGGGAGCCCAAAGTATCGGCGCCAGGCGATGGCGCCAACGCACCTCCACCCGTCCGTGAGGCTCACCCGCCGAACGCGCCGCCGAGGATGACGCTGAAGGTCTGCTCGGCCACCAGCCCGAGCGGGCGCGTGTCGGTCGCCACCCTGGGCCGACCGTTGCTCAAGACGTAGCGCCCCCCGAGCACGAACTGCCCGAAGCAGAAGGTGAGCGAGCCATTGAGCCGCGCCAGGGTCCAGTCGTTGCCCTGGGGCGGGGTGTAGAGGCCCGTGGCGGTCAGCCCGAAGCCGCCCAGCCGCAGCGCAAGCTGGGCGCCCACGTCCATCGTGCCCACCTGGTTCCACGCAGCGGTCTGCAGCCAGTCGAAGGCGAGCCCGGTCATCACCCCCAGCCGCAGCCCCGAGTCTTCCGAGAAGTGGAACCAGAATGGCGAGACGACCAGGTGCCCGCTCGCCTTGATGGACAGGCCGACGGTGCCGTTGTCCTTCGCGTCTGGCTTGGGCCAGTTGTAGCGGGTCACGCCGTCCGCGTGGAAGTTGCCGCTCGCCGCGCCCGCCTCGAGCTCGGCCTCGAAGCCCGCGAGCGCACCGAAGCTGGTCAAGAGCCACTGCAGGCCGAAGCCCAGGCCGACCGCGCCCGCATAGCGCCGGTAGGGCCGCGACGAGACCTGCGGCAGGCTCGCGTCAGACCCCAGCGTGTACCCACCGACGCCGTACACCGCGACGACCTTGTCGAGGTAGCGGTTGCGCAACAGCGAGTCGTCTTCGGCCCGTACCGACGCCGTGGCCAGCAGCACCAGCACCAGGAGCGCTCTCACAGGCGAATCCCCACGTCGACGCCGAGGCCGAGCTTGCCGTCGGTCACTCCGAGGCCGCCCAGCACCGCCGACCCGCGCGCGAAGAAGCGATCGGTCAGGTGCAGCTCGAGGTTCGCGCGCAGCGGCATCGAGACCACCCGGCCGTCCGCGGTCAGGGCCTCGGGCGCCGTGGCGTAGCCCAGCGCGAAGAAGTTCAGCGTCCAGTCGATGGAGAAGGTCACGAACTTCGAGAGCGGCACGTGCAGCCGCGCCATCACCCCGAAGCAGTCGTAGAGGTACGTGCTGTGCGGTGACCCATCGGTGCGCGGCGCCCGAATGCTGGCCATCGCCAGGCCCAGGTCGAGCACCAGCGGCAGGCCGAAGAGCGTGGCCAGCTTGAAGTCGGTGCCGAAGCTCAGGTCGTACCCGGTGGCGCCCGGCGCCTCGCGGTTGAACAGCGCGAGGCGCGGGTCGAAGAGCGTGAAGTCGGCCCACAGTCCGCTGCCAAAGTCGTTCGTCGCCTCGACCTGCCCCGGCCCGATGGAGCCGACCGTGTCCTGCAGCGCAGTGACGTCTGACTGGAAGGCCGCCTGCTGCGCCGCGTCCATCGAGATGGTCTCCTTCTCGACCACGAAGGTGCGCCCACCGTTGAGGTAGTACCCCTCGTAGGTGGTGGTGCTGTTGGCGCTCGCCGAGCCCACGACACCCACCAACACCAACGCGAAGCCAACCACCTTCACCAGCGCCGTCGAAATGAAGCCGTGCCGTTCGACCAGCCGCACGCCGCTCATGCTGAACGGTGCCACGCCATCGGCGCGCACGTACCCGCCCAGCCCCTGCACCAGGCTGCCCTGGTAGTAGAGCCCGCCACCGAGCAGGCGCGTTCCGTTGAACCACGCCCTGCGCGACCCATAGGCAAAGGCGCTGGTCGCGAAGGGCCTGGGCGCCGCGGGCTTGTTGGCGGCTGGCACGAGCGTCGCCGGCGCCTTCGCGGTGGGCGCGTCGGTGGGGGCGACGGCCTGTTGCGCCCAGGCCGCGGTCGAGAGCGCCAGCAGCAGACACCAGAGTCGGGTCGGGGAACGCGTCATGGGGCGGTGAACTCCAGGTGGCCGGCGATCTTCACGGTGCCGTTGACGCCCGAGAGCTCGAGGCCGGTGAAGCTGAAGCGCACCGTGCGGCCGGTCAGGCTCTCGAACGCGACGTCGCGCATGGTGACGAAGTCGCGCACCCGGCCCGGCAGGTGCTCGCCGAATTCGCGGTAGGTGATGGTCGCCAGCGGCGTCTGCCCCGGCTCGAGGTCGGCCCCGATGAACTGGAGCACCAGCGACCGTTCGACCGTGTCGAGGCCCGTGCCCTGCCGCATCGAGAAATGCGCGATGATGTTCGCGTTCGTCGTTGGGCCGGTGATGGTGCCCGCGGTCGCAGTGGCGTGAAGCGCGGTGGTGAGCCCCGTGTAGAGCGGCCCCGGCTCGAGGGTGAGCGTGGCGTCCCCGCCGACCCAGATCGGCCGCGCCTTCACGAAGGGCAGGCCTGCGTCGACCGACACCGACGCGACCCCGACGCTCAGGCCCGTGACGACGCCCTGCTCGTCGAGGGCCAGCACTCCGGCGTCGGCCAGGGTGAAGGTGAAGTCCGGTTGAGGCGTCACCGCCGTCATGCCCAGGCTCGCGACCGCGGTGAGCGGCTCGGCGCAGCCAACGGGAATGGCCGAAGGGAACCCCACCAGCCCGATGCTCGTGGGCAGGTCGAGCGTCAGCGTGTCGAAGTGCGGCACCACGCCGCCGTCACCAGGCACCGGAGCGGTCAAGGTGGGGCACGAAGTGAAGGTGTCGTCAGGCAACTGTCCGCCGGGGAGTCCCGAGTCGGGTGGCGGCGGGACGTCGATGAAATGTTGGGGGAACTCGAAGGGGCCGCAGCCTGCCAGCAGCAGCACGGCCCCGCCCAGCAATGCACGTCTTATTGGCACCAGGGTCTGCAGACCAGCTCGGCCCAGCAAACCGGCAAATCGCCGCGAAGGCCAGCACTCATGGGCAGGCCGGGGCGCCAGCGTTCGAGAAGGCGTCGGCCACGGTGCTTGGCAAACCGCTTCGCGCGTGCGCGCAGTCGCAACCACTGCCGTGGACCGCGAAGATCGCGCTCCCGCCGTCGGCGTCGAGGAGCTCGGCGCTGACGTCCCGGCACCCGTCGGCGCTGCAGGGCTCCTTCTCGACCGTGACGTGGGCCTGCGCCAGCACGTCGAGTTGGCTCGAACTCATCGCCGCTCGGGGGAAGCGCACGCAGGTGGCGGTGGACCCCGGCGTGGGGTTGCCGAGCCCGATGGAGTCGAACACGTTCTCGGTGCATGACGAGGTTCCTCATCACCGTTCGACCCCCGAGCCCAGCAGCGAGCGACACGCGACCTGCTACTTCCCCGACGCCAGCCGCTTGAGCGCGCTCTTCGCCTCTTCGTGGTCGAGCTTCGCCGCCACCTCGTAGGCCTTCTTCGCCTCGTCTTTCTTCCCGTCGTTCTCGTACAGCTCGCCCAGCGAGAACGAGGCCGCGGCGAAGTTGGGGTCGATGACCAGCGCCTGCTTGAACGCTTCCTCGGCGCGGGCCTTGTTCCCCTTCGCGTACATGCACACGCCCCGGTAGTGCGTGGCCAGCACGTGCCGCGGCTCGCTGGTCAGAATGTCCGACATGGTGGCCAGGCAGCGGTCCGCGTTCGACGGGTCCCCGCGGAAGAGCAGAAAGGCGTACTCGGCGCGCGCGTCGAAGAGCAGAGGGTTGGCCTGCGCCACCTTGGCCAGCGGCTCGAGCGCCTGCTCCGGCCGGCCCATGCGCGACTTCAAGATGCCGAACCGGCTGAGCGCTTGCAGGTCGTTCTCGTCCTTCGCGATGGCCTCGGTCAGCATCTTCTCGGCCTCGCCGTATCGACCCATGGCCAGGTACAGGTCGACCAGGCCCACCGACGCGTCGCGGTTGTCCGGCTCGGCCTTGAGCACCTCGCGGTAGAGCGCTTCGGCCTGCTTCGCCACGCGCTTCTTGGTGTACGCGCGCGCCAGGTCCAGACGCGCCTCGGTGGTCGGCTCCAACGACAGCCGCTCTTTGAGCTGGTCCACCGCCTCGTCGAACTTGTTCTGCGCCAGGTAGGCCTCGCCCAGTGCTTCCCGGGCCGAGGCGTCCTTCGGCATCTTGTCGACCGCGGTCTTCAGCGCCGCCACCGCCTCGTCGACCTTGCCCAGCGACAGGTACGCCAGCGCGAGGCCCCGGTACGCGTCGGTGGTCTTCTTCACGTCGTTGTATTTGCGAAGCTGCAGGAAGCCCTTCGACTTCTTGTCTTCGTCGTCGAACGCGGCGATGGCCTTCTTGAACGCCTCGACCGCGTACTCGCGCTTGCCCTGCTTGAGGTACAGCGTGCCCAACTGCACGTACGGCCCCGAGCTGCCCGGCTCGAGCTTGAGCGCCTGCTCGAACGCCTTGGTGGCCAGCGGCGCCTGGTTCAGCTTCATCAGGCTCATGCCCTGGTTGAACCAGGCCTCGGCGTAGGTCGGGTCGGCGCTGGTGGCCTTCTTGAAGTACTCGAGCGCCTTCTTGTCGTTGGCCCGCTGGTCCCAGGCCACGCCCAGGTTGTTGAGCGAGGGCGCGTGCTTGGGCGAAATCGCCACCGCGCGCTCGAACTCGGTCACCGCGGCGCTGGCGTTGCCTTCGCGCATGAAGATGACGCCCAGGTTGTAGTGGGCCTCGGCGTCGGCCAACGCGCTCTTGGTCACGCCCACCAGCAGGTCCTTCGCTTCCTGGTACAGGCCCTTCTCGGCCAGCGCCTTGCCCAGGTTCACCCGCGCCACGGTGAGGTCGGGCGCCAGCTCGATGGCCTTGCGGTACGCGGCGATGGCTTCGTCGAGCTTCGTCTTCTGCAGCACCTCACCCAGGTTGAAGTAGAGCTGCGCGTCGCCCGGCACCAGCTCGATGGCGCGGCGGTAGTGCTTCGCGGCCAGGTCCACGTCGTCGGTCTGCCGCGCCAACTGCGCCCGCTCCGACAACAGGCTCGACGAATCGGGCATCGAGGTGATGGCCGTGTCGAGCAGCGCCCGCGCCTTGTCGAGGTCGTTGGTCTGCCGGTACGCGCGCGCCAACAGCAACTTGGCGTCGACCGACTCGGGGTCCTTCTTCACCAGCGTCTCGAGCGGGCCGATGGCCTTCTTCGCATCGTTCAGGCTCAGGTACGCCAGGCCCAGGCGGTAGAGCGCGTCGGTGTCGTCGGGCGAGCGCTCGACGTTCGCGGCCTCGACCGCGATGGTGCGCTTGAGCGCTTCGGGGTCCGAGGCGGGCGGGGTTTGCGAGAGCAGCGTGGCGAGGAGGTAGGCGATCATGTCGGGCTATTCCACGAAGGGGCTGGCACGGGCGTCGAAGGTCTTCTTCGCCAGGGCCGCGCGAGCCTGGTCCCACTCGGCGCGGAAGGTCTCGGCCTCGACCCCCGCCTGCTTCACCTTGTCCTTCTGCTCGGCGTAGACGGCCTCGCAGTCCTTCACCTGCTTGTCGAAGACGGCCGGGTCGAGCTTCTCGCTGCCCTCGAGCTTGGCCTTGCGCGCCGCCG
>CAIWFK010000253.1 GCA_903911905.1 uncultured Myxococcales bacterium | reverse complement strand
TCGAGCATCGACTGGATGTTGCGAACGGTCTCGGTGACGCCAAGGCCCTCACTGAATGACGTCCCAGCCCGGCTGAGCAGCCACGACATCGAGTCGCGGTACTTGGTGGGCTCCAACACCGCCATGACCTCGGAGAAGTGCTCGTCGCACCGCTCCTGTTGGCGGAAGGTCTCCCAGGCCCCCTTGAGGGTGTGGTTCGCGGCTTCGAGGAAGTGTTCCCACTGGCCGTCAATCTCGAGCCGCAGCTCCGCGTCTGCCACCAGCGGGTTCTTCGCGTAGCCGAGCCGCCGCTGAATCAGCCGTCGCACCGCCGAGTGGATGTGTTCGCCGTCGTGCGCTTCGCCGCCGATGTCGAAGACGACCGCGATGGACTTCACCTTGGCCTGCAGCGCGGCCCAGGCGTCGTGAAGTTCCTTCTTCCGCGGCGAGTCGTCTCGCCCCAGGAGCGCGTCAGCCAGCTGCCGACCGTCGGGCAACTTGTTGCCGTTGAGCGCCAGGCCCAGCAGCTTCGCGAACGACGACTTGCCCGAGCCGTAGAAGCCAGAGATCCACGAGGCCGGGAGCTCTGGGCCGCCGGGCTTGCCCAACTCGCGGACGATGGCGTCGAGCAACCGCACGTATTGCTCGTGGATGCCCTGGGGCACGCGGCGCTGACGTGGATCGCCCTCGGGGTAGCCGCCGGTGACGATGTACTCGCTGACTTCGTCGGCGAGCTTCACCGCGGTCTGCTCATGGAAATAGACGACCGGCGGAATGTTCCGCGTCACGTCTCGGTCGAAGACCTCTCCCATCCTCATGACAACCCCCCTCAGGCGTAGATGCGCGGTCGGTAATCCCTGTCTGGAACCAACTGCTGCATGAATGACAGGCCGTCGTTCTGCTCCCCTGGGTAGAGGAGAACGACGGGCGTGTTCAGTGTGCGGTCGCCGAGCTGCTTGAGCAGCGCTGACGAGCGGAAGAACGGGTACAGAGCGCCCGCGCGCCCGAGCAGAACCAGCGTGCGGTTCTCGGCATCGGGGTGCGCGGCACGAAACGCGGCGATGCGATCGGCCACGTCTTTCGCCAACCCTTCGGGGCCATCGATGTACTCGGCCAGCTTTTGCTGTAGATCCTTCAGGGCTCGCTCTGGCGACATCGCGAAGAGGCGCTTCTCGAAGTCGATCAGCTTCTGCAGCCCCTCGGCACCGAGCTTCGCCGACATGCGCTCGAACACGAGCTCGTGCAGCGCCAGGGAGAGCACGGCCCAGCCCTCTCCTTCGAGGTGGTGCACCATCTGGCGCACGCGCTGACGCAGCCGGTACTCCTCCCGCGGGAGGTAGAGGAGGATGGCGAAGTTGTGGTTCCGCATCGTGCTGATGCTTGGGCCACCCGGTTTCAGCAGGTCGCCTTCGAGCGCCACCACGGCCGAGTCGAGCCCTTGGAGAGTGAACAGGTCTGCCGTCATGCCATGGCTCCAAGAGGGCTGGCGGTGAGTTCCACGAGTTCGCCCATGCGGCGGTACGTCACGTCGGGGAGCCGACGCAGACGCACATCGACGAGCTCCGGCGTGAGCCCCACCGAACGGAAGTAGGCGTTGTCCTGCCAGGTGCCTTCGTGGGGCACGAGTTGGAGAAGGCGCACGAGGTACCCCAGAGCTTCGTCAGGAACCCGGGGAGTAAGCGCTGTTCGGGGCCCGTCCTTTGACGGCGAGATCAGGCCCGCCTCGTCGGCGGCGCGCACGAGCTTGGTGGCGTACTGGTAGCGCGTCGACGGTGCCATGACGG
>CAIWFK010000252.1 GCA_903911905.1 uncultured Myxococcales bacterium | reverse complement strand
GGGCTGCTCACCCTCGTCACCGACAAGGTCGAGAGCCACGCCGACGTGCGCTTCGTCGACGGTGACGCGCGCATCGTGGTGCTCGAGGTCGGGCCCAACCCGTTGACCATGACCCTCGAGCCTCCGGCTGCGACGCCCGAGAAGTTCGAGGTGACCAGGGGCGACTTTCCCTTCCTCACGCCACCGCCGAAGGCCACCTTTGCCGTCGGTAACCAGGACGCGGGTGACTTCCACGTGCGACTGCCCGGTGCCACCGAGGACGAGGTGGTCGCGCACAAAGCGATGGTGAAGAACTACCACCGTCCGCTCGAGCTCTCCGACGTGCAGTTCGTCACCTCGTACCGCCAGGCGCTGGTGGCCGCCGGTTGGGACCTGGTGGGCGAGACCCGAGCGACCCTGACCGCCCACTTCAGCAAGCGCGGCCGCGACGTGTGGGCCAACCTGTTGCTGAACTATGGAACGGTGAGCTTCACGGTCGCCGACGGCGCGCGCGACCTGAAGGCCAGCCTCGCGAAGGACTGCCACGTGGCGCTGGTGGGGCTGCTCTTCGACTTCAACAAAGCGACGCTCCAGCCCGCGTCGGACGCCGTGCTCACCTCGGTGCTCGAGCTGCTCGGGAAGAGCCCCGCGCTCAAGCTCGAGGTCCAGGGGCACACCGACGCGGTCGGTGACGCCCAGTACAACCAGCACCTGTCGGAAGCCCGCGCGGCCGCGGTCGTGACCTGGCTCACCGGCCATCACGTCGCCGCCTCCCGGCTCGCCTCGCATGGGTACGGCAAGAGCCAGCCGGTGGCCGACAACGCCACCGTCGAGGGGCGCGCGAGAAATCGGCGCGTGGAGATCGTCGACCGGGCGTGCAAGCCGACGGGGAAGTAGGACCCCTCAGCGGGGAATCGCCCGGCAGCCGCAGCGGGTGTCGCTCGAAACTGACTCGGCCTGGACCATCATGCCAGACCGTCGAACATGGCTCGTCGGCCGGGCTTGCAAACGCTTCTCCGGCTGACGCATGGTCGCCGCCCCTCGTCACAGGACCGGACCTTGCGACTCCTCATTGCGTGCCTCGTCACTTTCGCATCGCTGTCCCTCGTGGCCTGCGGGACCACGCCTGGCGCTGACGCCGGTATCGATGCAGGCGCTGACAGTGGTCTCCCCGTCGACGGAGGTGCCGCGCGCGACGCGGGGAATACGCCCGATGCGGGGAACACGCCCGACGCGGGAACGACGCCCGATGCCGGCACCACCCCAGACGGCGGCCTGACCACTGCGCAGGTGCGCGTGCACTACCCGGCGGGCACGCACTCGCTCTCGATTCGCGGCAGCGGAGGCACCCTGTCCTGGACTCAGGGCACGACCGCCACCGCCTCGGGCAACACCTTCAGCCTCACCATCACCGGTCTCACCGGCCCCATCGAATGGAAGCCGCTGCTCGACGGCACGGTGTGGTCGCGCGGGCCGAACTACCACCTCGCGCCCGGGCAGACCGTCGACGTGTACCCGCACTTCACCGCCACCGCCGGCCAGGTGCAGACGCTGATCGCC
>CAIWFK010000251.1 GCA_903911905.1 uncultured Myxococcales bacterium | reverse complement strand
CACCGAGGGCGCGAGGTGCACCCGACCCAGCCACGGCTGCTGGTGCGCGAAGAGGATGGCGACGATGGCCACCAGCGCAATCACGAAGCCCAGCACGCCGGTGCGACGCCCGCCGAAGAGCACGCCCAGCACGGGGAAGATGACGGGCCAGAGCACCAGCGTGGGGTCGAAGGCGTCTTCCAGGGCCGCCAGCGAGGTGAACATGGCCCCGGTCAGCGCGCACAGCACCAGGTAGACCACGAAGGGCGCGACCCGGGCCCGGATCAAGCCGAGGCCGACGGGCGGCATCACCAGGGTGTACGCGAGCGTGGCCCACCCGGAATCGGTGCCCAGGGCCACGTAGCCCAGCCCGGTGAGGGCTCCGGTGACCCCGCCGAGCAGCGCGGCGGCGACCACGAAGCGCGTCTGGAAGAGCACGTAGGTGCTGGCGCTGCGCTCGGGGCGGGCCAGCCGGTCTGCGACTTCGACGAGGTCGAGCATCGCAGCGCGTCGGTCGACGTCAGTTGACGGCGGTCTTGGCAACCGCAGCGGCGGCGGCGACGGGAGGCGCTTCCGAACTGTAGAGCACCACCGGTTCCTTGCGACGGGTCACCGAGTCCTCCGAAATGACCACCTCGCGGGCGCTCTTCTTCGAGGGAATGTCGTACATCAGCTCGAGCATCACCGACTCGAGAATCGCGCGCAGGCCGCGGGCTCCGGTCTTGCGGCGAATGGCTTCCTGGCTGATGGCCTTGAGCGCGCCGTCGGTGAACTTGAGCTGCACGCCGTCGAGATCGAGCAGCTTGCGGTACTGCTTGGTCAGCGCGTTGCGCGGCTTGATCAGAATGTCGATCAGCGCCGGTTCGTCGAGCTCTTCGAGCGCGGTCACCACCGGCAGACGGCCGATGAACTCGGGAATCATGCCGAACTTGAGCAGGTCTTCCGGTTCGACGTGGTGCAGCAGTTCGGAGAGCGACTTGTCTTCCTTCTTCTTGATCTCGGCGCCGAAGCCCAGCGACTTGCCGCCCATGCGGCGATCGATGATCTGGTCGAGCCCGCCGAACGCCCCACCACAGATGAAGAGGATGTTGGTGGTGTCGACCTGCAGGAATTCCTGCTGGGGGTGCTTGCGGCCACCCTTGGGCGGCACGTTGGCCACCGTGCCTTCGATGATCTTGAGCAGCGCCTGCTGCACGCCTTCACCGCTCACGTCGCGGGTGATCGACGGGTTCTCGGACTTGCGGGCGATCTTGTCGATTTCGTCGATGTAGACGATGCCGCGCTGGGCCCGCTCGATGTCGTGGTCGGCGGCCTGCAGCAGGTTGACGATGATGTTCTCGACGTCTTCACCCACGTAGCCGGCCTCGGTCAGGCAGGTGGCGTCGGCGATGGTGAAGGGCACGTTCAGAATGCGCGCCAGGGTCTGGGCCAGCAGCGTCTTGCCCGAGCCGGTGGGGCCCAGCAGCAAGATGTTCGACTTCTGCAGTTCGACGTCGTCGCTCTGAACTTTTTGCTCGATGCGCTTGTAGTGGTTGTGCACCGCCACCGAGAGCACCTTCTTCGCGCGGTCCTGGCCGATGACGTACTCATCGAGAATGGCCTTGATCTCGCTGGGCCGGGGAATGCGCAGGCGCGTGTCCTTCTGCTCCTCGCGGTCGATTTCCTCGGCGATGATGTCGTTGCACAGGCCGATGCACTCGTCGCAGATGTAGACGGTGGGCCCGGCGATCAGCTTCTTCACTTCCTTCTGCGACTTGCCGCAGAACGAGCAACACAGCGTCTGGTTGCCGCCGCCATCACGAGTGCCGACGTTCTTGGTGGCCATACGTCCTCAAGACCTTAACCAGCGGGGAGTCGTTGTGCGAGCCCGGCGCCCGCGTCAGGAACCTGACGCGGGCCCGACCGGCGAAAAGGCTACTTCTTCTCGGCGCTGACGTTCTTGCGCACGAACACGTCGTCGATGAGCCCGTACTGCTTGGCCTCGATCGAGCTCATGAAGTTGTCGCGGTCGCAGTCCTTCTCGATGCGCTCGAGCGAGTGGCCGGTCGACTTCGAGAGAATCTCGTAGAGCACCTTCTCGAGCCGGGTCATCTCGGCGACCTGAATCTTCATGTCACGGGCCTGGCCGCGCGCGCCACCCAGCGGCTGGTGAATCATGATGCGCGCGTTGGGCAGGGCGAACCGCTTGCCCTTGGCGCCCGCGGCCAGCAGCACCGCGCCCATCGAGGCCGCCTGACCGATGCAGATGGTCGAGACCTGGGGCTTGACGTACTGAATGGTGTCGTAGATCGCCAGACCAGCGGTCACCGAGCCGCCGGGCGAATTGATGTAGAGCGTGATGTCCTTGTCGGGGTCTTCGCTCTCGAGGAAGAGCAACTGCGCGGTCACGCCGTTGGCCACGTCGTCATCGATTTCGGTGCCGAGCATGATGATGCGGTCGCGCAGCAGGCGCGCGTACAGGTCCCACACGCGCTCTCCGCGGTGGGTGGTCTCGACGATCGTTGGGGGCCAGTAGGGCATGGGCAGCCTTCCTTCTTTCGTTCAGCGGGTGGTCATTCGAACTTCGCGTGCTGCTTGATGAGCGCGATCGCCTTCTCTTCGAGAATGCGGGCGCGCAGACCGGACTTCGACTCGGCGTCGACGAACTGCTTCTTGACCATGGCCAGCGGCGCGCCGGCGTCTTCGGCCAGGGTGACCAGCTTCTTCTCGACGTCGTCGTCGGTGACCTCGAGCTTCTCGGCCTTCGAGATGGCCTCGAGAATCAACTGGCCGCGCATTTCGGCCTCGCTCTTGGGCTTCAGGTCGTCGCGCAGCTTGCCCCAGTCGAGGTTGAGCGAGCGCAGGTCCATGCCCGAGCGCTGCATGCTGCCCAGCGCGTTGTCGAGCATGAGGTCGATGCCGCGCTGCACCAGCGCGTTGGGCACGGCGATCTCGTTCTTCTCGGCCAGCTTCTTGAACAGGTCTTCGCGCTCGTCGTTCTCGGTCTCGCGCAGCCTGGCCTTCTCGAGGTCCTTCCGCACGCGGGTCTTGAGCTCGTCGACCGTGGTCAGGCCCAGGCTGACGGCGAAGGCGTCGTCGAGCGCCGGCACCGACTTCGACTTGATGGTCTTGACGCTGACCGAGAAGCGAGCGGTCTTCCCCTTGACCTCGTCGACCCGGTAATCGGCGGGGAACGGGTAATCGAAGTCCTTCTTCTCACCCAGCTTCGCCCCTTCGAGCTGGGGCAGGTTCCCGTCGATCAACTGGCCGTCGATGACCTCGATGGTCACGTCGCGGCCGGTGTTGCCGGGAAAGGCAGCGCCGTCGATGGTGGCGTCGAAGTCGACGGTGACCATGTCGCCCTGGTGCACGACCTGGCGGTCGGTCACGTCGTTCAGGGTGGTGCGCGAGCTGCGCAGCCGTTCGATCTGCTCGGTCACCTTGTCGTCGGTGACCGCCGTGTCGAACTTCTTGAGCGTCAGCCCGCGGTAGTCCTTCGGGGTGATCTCGGGCTTGACCTCGACGCGCGCCGAGTAGGCGTAGGGCTTGGTGGGCTCGAGCTTGCCGCCGGTGAACTGGGGGTCGCCGACCGCGGCCACGTTCTGGTCCTTCACCGCGTCGAGGAAGCCGAGCACCTGCACGCGCTTGAGCACGTCGGCCTCGACCTCGTGGCGGTAGTGCTGCTCGAGCAGGCGGCGTGGCACCTTGCCCGGCCGGAAGCCCGGCATCTTCACCTGGCGCGCGAGGGTCGCGTAGGCCTGGCTCAATTCTTTTTCGATGAACGCCGGCTCGACCTCGATCGACAGGCGCTTCTCGATGGGGGAGACGGTCTCGACCTGAACCTTCATGTGGTGATTCCTCGTGACGGAGAGGGCGTCGGCTTTAGAGCGCGCTCTTGGGGGAATCAACGGTTCTATGGGCGAGGTCGTCACTTGGGTTCACACTGTGCCGTGCACGCTGGGGCGGGGCATCAGGTGAACGGGGGGGCCGCCACGCACGAACGCCCGCCCATCGCGAACGATGAGCAGGCGTCGAAGGGTGCGGCGCCGGGGGGGCTTCTTCAGCGGCGCTCGAGCCGCTCGCCACGGCGCTCGAGCCGCTCACCGCGACGCTCGTTGCGCTCGCCCCGGCGTTCCTGCCGCTCGCCACGGCGCTCGAGCCGCTCGCCGGCGACCCGACGACCTTCGCGCTCCAACCGCTCGCCGCGACGCTCGTTGCGTTCGCCGCGCCGTTCCTCACGCTCGCCACGACGCTCGTGCCGCTCGCCGCGACGCTCGAGCCCCTGACCTGCGTGTTCGCGACCGGCGCCGCCGCCGACCACGGGCGTGGAAGCGAACGACGCGACGGGAAGGAGGGTGACGACCGCAGCGACGACCAGACCAGTGAGCTTCTTCATGACGGGTGCCTTTGTGGTGCAGCGGGTTGCCCAGACTCGAACCCGGCCGCCTGCGTTTGGTTGCGGGCGAAGGAAAGGCCAGCAGGTTCGGCAGGTTTGGGGCGCGCCGCTTGCACCGATCATGACGCAGAGGGTTGCTTGAACGACCTGGAGTCCCTCAGGGCGACGTTGGACTGCGCACTTGCATTGGCCGGCAGGTGCGCCGGTGTGCGTGTGATGGCGGTCAACCTGGGGGTCATTCGTCACCGATGGGGTGTCGGCGACCTCCCCGGAGCACTGCCGGCGGTCGACCAGGTGACCCGACTGCCGGGCGCGATCGGCGTGCCGGTGTGTGACGAGGCTGGCGAGGCGATCGGCGCGCTGTGGGCCAACGCCGAGGCGCCGCTCGAGGTGCTGACCCAGACCGCGCAGGTGCTCTCGGGCCTTCGCGTGTCGGCCGACCACGATCTCGAGAAGTTGGTGGCGTCGTTTCCCTCACCCACCATCGCCATCATGGGCGAACGCCTGGTGCCCAACCGGGCCGCCTGCGAGCTGACCGGCATCGGCGCGGCCGAGGTGCCGACGCTCGAGCGTTGGTTCGAGGAAGTGTACGGCCCAGACGCGGGGCTCATTCGCGGCTACTACGAGGCCGACCGGCTGGCGGGCTTCCCAGTGCCACGAGCGGTGCAGATCAAACGAGGTGGCCGCGAGCGGGTGGTCGAATTCCACGGCACGAATACCCGGGGTGGAGAGCTGTGGTTCCTGACCGACCTCACCGCCAGGGTCAGCTCGGAAGAGCGGTTTCGGGCGATGTTCGAGCTCTCGTCGACGCCGCACCTGCTCATCACCCGCGACCGCATCGTGGACTGCAACGAGGCGGCGGTGCGACTGTTCGGGTTCGAGCGGATCGACGACCTGATCGACCGGCTGCCCAGCACGCTCTCGCCCGAGCGTCAGCCCGACGGGCGAACCAGCGCCGAATGCGGCCGGGAAGAGCTCGACGCGACCTTCGAGAAGGGGCGGCATCGCTTCGACTGGGTCCACCGGCGGGCCGACGGGAGCGAGCTGCCGGTCGAAGTCTCGCTGACGCTCCAGCGTTCCGACGGCACCCTGCTGGCCGAACTGCACGATCTCACCGACCGGGTGACCTACGAGCGCGGGCTGCGCGAGGCGCGCGACCAGGCGATGCAGTACGCGCGCGCCAAGTCCGAATTCCTGGCGGTGATGTCCCACGAGATCCGCACGCCCATGAACGGGGTCATCGGCATGACCCGGCTGCTGCGCGACACGGCGCTCAGCGCCCAGCAGCGCGACTACGTCAGCGCACTCGAGGCCTGCGGCGAAGGCCTGTTGGCGCTGGTCAACGACGTGCTCGACTTCTCGCGGCTCGAGGCGGGCAAGCTGACGCTCGAGGCCATTCCCAGCTCGCTGCACGACCTCGCCGACGAGGCGGTGGCGGTGGTGGCCGAAGCGGCCGAGAGCCGCGGGCTGTCGTTGGCGGTGCTGGTCGACGAGGACGTGCCCGAACGCGTGCTGACCGACCCGACCCGCCTGCGACAGGTGCTGCTCAACCTGCTGTCGAACGCGGTGAAGTTCACCCAGCAAGGCGGTGTCGAGGTGGGGCTGCGCGCGCGACCTGGCGCGTCGGCGTCGCGGGTCGAGGTCGAGCTGACCGTCACCGACACCGGCGTGGGCATCGCCCCGGCAGCCCTGCCCCGGCTCTTCACCGCCTTCACCCAGGAAGACGCGAGCACCACCCGGCGCTTCGGCGGCAGCGGGCTGGGCCTGGCCATCTGCAAGCGGCTGGTGGGGTTGATGGGTGGCACCATCGACGCGCGGTCGGGCGCGAGCGGCACCACCT
>CAIWFK010000250.1 GCA_903911905.1 uncultured Myxococcales bacterium | reverse complement strand
GGCCAGCACGCCGCCATGCTCGAAGGGCGCCCAGGCGTGCTCGAATTCCAGCCCCTGGCGACGGCACCGCGCGCAGCGACCGCCCTCGAAGCGCCCCGGCTCGCTGCAGCGCACGCAGCACACCGAGGGCGTCGCCAACAACCCCGCCTCGCACGTGCCGCAGAAGGCGACCTCGTGCTCGTGCAGGACCTCGTCGCAAGCGGCACACGCGTTAGGCAGCACCCACGCCGCCACGCCCGCATCGGCCGTGAACCACTTCGCCCACCCCATGACCCACCTCCACCCGCCCGTGGTTTTCGCCGCGCGCGCCCTCGGGTGTCAAGCCGGGGCCGTCAGTCGAAGAAGAGCGTGGCGGTCAGGCGTACGGTGAAGGGGTAGGCCGGCGTGTAATTGACGTCATCGCAGCCCTGGAACGTGCCGTCGCTCGAGGCCGTCAGGTGCCCCTTCGAGCCGCAACTGAAGCCCGCAGGCACCGCCGCGCCGATGGCCGGCTCTCCCGCCAGGCGACTGGTGGTGGCGAACTGCGCCGAGCGGTACACGCCGTTGAAGAGGTTCTCGACGTCGAAGGCCACGTCGAACCAGCGGTGGCGGTAGCCCAGGTGCAGGTCGAACTGGGTGAAGCCCGGCGCCACCAGCGAGCCGTCGTCGTTCGCCGGGCGGTTTCCGATGCCGTAGAAACGAAGTCCTCCGCGCAGCACTCCGGGTCCGAGCTCGTGCCGTGCCGACAGCCCTCCCGCCCAGGTCTGCTGGGGCGCGAGCGCCAGACCGCCACCATTCGACTGGTCGGTGCTGAACTGGGAATGCGTGAAGGTGACGTCGAGGTCGGCGGCCAGCCACCTGGTGAATTCGAAGCGGGTCTCGAGCTCGACGCCGTAGCGCAGGGTGGCGCCGCTCACCGACGTCGTCCCTTCGTCGCCATTCCACACCGTCTCGTTGGCCAACTCGAGGCGCCAGCCAGTGGCCGCCACGTCCCAGCGGTCGAAGAGCCGCGCGCGACTGCCCAGCTCTTCGCCAATGGCGCGCACCAGCGGCGTGACCGAGGGGCTCGAGAAGACGCCGCGCACGTCGTTGGAATGGAAGCCGTGGCCGTAGTTGACGAAGACGTCCCACTGCACGGCGTCGGTCGACATCGGCGTCACGATGAGGTTGGCCTTGGGGCTCAGTTGGTACGCGCTGCCCACTCCCGACCCCGGCGCTCCAGCGGGAGCGACCGCCAACTGGCTCGAGACCGAGTACATGATGGTGTCGGCGCGCAGCCCGCCGTTGAGCCGCAGCCAGCGAAACGGGGTGATTTCCTCGCTCACCCAGACCCCGGCCAGGGTCTCGTTCACGTCGTTGTCGCGCCGGGCCTCGAGTCGCTGCCTTGCCGTGGTGTGCCAGAGCTGGTTGCGCAGGGCATCGTTGCGCGCGTCGAGGCCGATGGTGGTGTCGAACTTCACGCCCGCCACGTCGTGCACCACCCGGTACGACACCCTGGAACCAAAGAAGGTGCGCCGGTCGACCTGCTCGAGCTCGTCGCCGTTGACCGGGTCTTCGAGAAAGCCGGTGAAGTTCGAGAAGAGGTTGAAGCTGGAGGTGCCCAGGTACGCCAGCGCCTTGAGCTCGCTGTGCTCGTTGGGGCGCACCTTGTAGATGAGCGCCACCTGGTGCCGGGTCGACTGCCCACCTTCGGTGGGGTCGAGCGAGCCGAAGCGGCTGATGAGGCCTTCTTCGACGGCGCGGGCGGCGATTTGGCCCGAGCCGTGCCAGTCACCGCCGTAGCCCAGGTAGACCAGCGACAGACTGGAGGCCGAGCCGAGGTCCACGCTGAGGCGGTTGAAGAGCTTGTACTTGTTCCAGTTGTCGGGGCTGACGAAGGGCCCGTTGGCCTGGCCCAGTTCGGCTGCGAAGCTGGTCTTGAAGATCCCCAGCGTGGGGCTGGCCATGAGCAGCGCGCGCAACGACGCGAGGCCGTGGCCGGGTGAGTCGCTCACCGAGAGGCCGAAGCTGGAATGTTCGCTCGAGCTGCGGCTGAGGAGGTTGACCGACCCCGCGGTGGCGAAGTCGCCCTGGCTCGCGAAGCTGGTGCCCTTGGTGATTTCCACCCGTTCGATGGCTTCGGGAATGATGAAGTTGGTGTCGGCGAAGCCCTGGCCGTGCGCGTGAGAGGGCAGGTTGATGGGCACGCCGTCGACGTTGAGTGACACGTCGGTGCCGTGGTCCGCGTCGAAGCCGCGCAGGAAGTACTGGTTGGCCTTGCCGCCGCCCGAGTGCTGCACCATCACCAGGCCCGGGGTGATGCGCAGAATGTCCTGCACGCTGGCGATGGGCCGCAACGCGAAGTCGCGATCGCGCACCGAGAACGACGAGCTGGCCGACACCGGGCGTTGGGCCATCACCGTGGTGTTCATGGGAGGCGGTGGGGCGACCCCTCCGTCGGCGATGGCCGGTGGGCGGAAGACGGCCGTGTAGCTGACGAAGCTTCTCACCGGCACGCCGTCTTCGGTCGCGGGTCGGAAGGTGTACTGGCGCACGGCGGCCAGCGCCGAGGCATCGAAGCCCTCGCCGGCCGATTCGAGCACGCGGGCCTCGGTGACGTGGCCGGTGGCATCGACCTGTAGCTCGAGGTGCACGTGCGCCTCTCGCAGGGCCTCGGCCGGCGGCCAGGTGGCTTCGACCGAGGACAGAATCGAGGGAGGCACCACCACGTGGCTCACCCCGCCGTCGAGGTCGTCGTCGTCACCGCCATCGAGTTCGTGGGCGAAGGTCGAAAAGGGAAGCAGACACCACACGGACAGCACCAGCCACGGTCGCAGCGAAGGACGAGGCACGAGGACTCCAGAGCAGGAAGGGTGGGGCAGCGCCCCGGGCCACAGCAGGTGCACGAGAGGAAGCACGCCGCGAAGGGCGCCGCTCTCTACGGGCCCTGCGGCACGGCGACCTGCTTCCATCGCGCAACGTACGGCCCAGCCGGTGCGGTGGATTCTTCGCGGGCGATGCGGTGGCCGACCCAGGTGACGTGAGGCACGGCGGGCCCAGCGATGGCGAGCGCGAGCAGGTGCTCGACGCTGCCAGCGCCGTGGCTCGTTCCCGCTGGCGTGGGCGTCGAATGCGCGTGGTCCTGGCCGTGCTGATGGGCGCGGGCGTGGAGCAGCGGTACGACGAGCAGGGCCCAGCCCAGGAGCATCAGCCCCAGCACGCCCAGTTCGAAGCGATCTCGCCGCGAGAACAAGGCACCATCATGCACCCGCCCGCCCGACTCAGCCCAGCAACTTCGCGGGGTCCATTTCGTCGGCGGTCTGCAGCATCTTCAGGTTCGCGCGGTAGGCCGCCACCGCGGCGATTCGCCCGCCCACTTCCCGCACGTCGCCGACCGCAGCGCGGGCCCCCGACGAAATCGTCACCTGGACACCGCCGCCCTCGAGCGAACTCTGGTGCACCGCCGACGCCGCGCGACCCTCGAGCGCTGCGCTGGCCGCATTCAGGCCCGAGACGGCGAGGTCGAACGCAGACGAAGCACCGATGCGCATGAACCAAGAAGAACGTCCAGGGCCGCCGCTCGCAACCGGTCAGTCGCGACCCGGTTACCGGGGCTCGGCCGACCCTTCCCGTATGGCCACCAGGGCGCTCAGGTTCCGCGCCTCGTCGAGCAGTCGCGCGTCGAGCAACGCGGCCAGCGCTTCGCGCGACACGCACCACACCTGCAGCATGTCTTCCCATTCCCCCAGCACGGCCGTCAGCTTCACGTCGGGCGCGCCGCGGAAGAGGTCGTTGAGGTTGTGCACCAGGCCTTCGACGTTCTCGACTTCCCACTTCTCGTGCACCTGGTCGTGCATCACTTCCATCACCATCGGGGTGCCGACCCGCACGTCGAGCACCTTGAAGCGCCTGGCCTCGCCGCCCATGGCGTGGGTCAACGCGCCGACGACCTCGTCGGGCAACGCGCGCAACGACACGCTCAGGCCACCCACCAGGCGACCTGCGTGGCAGGCCTTGAGCAGGTTCTTGACCGGCCCGCGGCGGGTCAACAGCCGATGTTCCGAGAAGACGCTCATGCCGGGCCGGTGTTTGCCTCTGATCCACCGGGCTTGCACCATCGGAAAAGCAGGGCGGCTGGTCCAGGCGTCCTCACCCTTCCGGGCAGTGAGGGCGATGGGCCCTGGTGAATGTGTGTACGGTGCCGCGCATGGGCACCTGGGCCGAAGGCATTCTCGACAACGACGGCGCACTCGACGGGCTGGGTGACCTGCAGCAGCACCTGGTGGACCGGCTGCTCGCGCTCGGAGAGGAAATGCCTTCCGACGACGCGACCGGCGCGCTCGCCGCGGTGGTCGGCATGCTGCTGCAGGTGTCGGACGACGCGTTCGACGAGGAAGGCGACCTCGACGAGGTGCGGACCGCGCTGCGAGCGCACCAGCCCTTCACCGGCGTGTCGGCGGGCGCGGCGGCGTTGCTCGAGCGCGTGCTCGCGGGCGAAGGTCACACCCTGGCCCACCGCCCTGCCGAACTGGGCGCGAAGGTCATCGACCTGCTGCACGCCGAGGCCGGCAGCCCCTCGCCCTTCGGCGTGCGGGAAGCCGTGCTCTTCGAGGGCGAAGCCGCCGCCGACGAGGTGCAGGACGTGGTCGACTGGTGCGTCGATCAACTCGCCCACGACTTCGAGGAAGACGACGTGGTCAGCGACCTGGCGCGTGAAGGCGAATACGTCGGGTTGCTGGGGGCCTTGCTGGTGCTCGAGCCCGCCGTGCTCCCCGACGAGGACTTCGTGGCCTGGCGCAGCGCCGCGCAGGAAGGGCTGGCGGTGCTCGAGGAATCGGCCGACGAGGTCGACTTCCACCGAAAGTACTACCAGCGCCTCGACGCGGTGTTCGGGCTGCTGGTCGAACGCGCCGCCCGCTGAAGAATCGCCGCTCGGTCGATTTCCGCCCCGGCCCGACCTGCGCTAGGTCGTGATGGGTGCGCCTCCACTTCCGCCTGTGGCCCTTCCTGCTGCTGACGTGGTGCGCCGCCTGTACGCCGGCCGCCCCGCCGCCGATGCAGGAGGTGTGCGGCAACGGCCTCGACGACGACGGCGACGGCAAGACCGACTGCCTGGACCCCGACTGCTATTCGCAACCCTTCTGCCAAATCGTGTCGAAGACTGCACCAACGGCATCGACGACGACCACAACGGCCTCGTCGACTGCAAGGACCCGTCGTGCAGCGCGGCGCCCAATTGCACGCTGCTCGAGAACTGCACCAACGGCGTCGACGACAATCAGGACGGCAAGGTCGACTGCGCCGACCCGCAGTGCGTCGGCACCGCCACCTGTGGAGACGGCGGCGCCGAGGGCCCGTTGCATTGCGCCGATGGGCTCGACAACGACAACAACGGCGCGCGCGACTGCAAGGACAAGACGTGCCTGGGTGCCAGTTGTGGCACCGGCTGCCTGTGCACCGACGCGGGGTTGCCCGGTGAAGCCGATTGTGGCGACGGGCTCGACAACAACCTCAACGGGCAGATCGACTGCGCCGACCCGGGCTGCGCGGGCTCGTCGTGCGGCGCGGGTTGCGCGTGCGCGGCGATGAAGAAGACCGAGACCGACTGCACCGACGGTTTCGACAACGACGGCGACGGGCAGGCCGACTGCGCCGACCCCGACT
>CAIWFK010000249.1 GCA_903911905.1 uncultured Myxococcales bacterium | reverse complement strand
GGCGCTCGACGCCGGGTCGCTGACCAGCACGCTCGAACTCGACGAGCTGGCCCGCGTCGACGACATTCTGCTGACCCATTCGCACTTCGATCACGTGAAGGACCTGCCCATGCTGTCCGACGTGCTCGTCGGTCGGCGCGACAAGCCGGTGACCATTCACAGCAACACCGAGTGCATCGCCACCCTGCGCGAGAACCTCTTCAACAACGTGCTGTGGCCCGACTTCACGGCCATTCCCACGAAGAAGGACCCGGTGTTCAAGCTGCGCAGCTTCAAGGCCGGCTCGAGCGTCAAGGTCGGCGGGTACGCGGTGAAGTCGGTGCTGGTCTCGCACCCCGTCGAGTCGTGCGGCTACGTGGTCAGCGACGGCTCGGTGGCGATGGCCATTTCGGGAGACACGGGCCCGACCGAGAAGTTCTGGAAGGTGCTCAACGTCACGAAGAACCTGAAGGCCGTGTTGGTCGAGTGCAGCTTCCCCAACTCGCTGCAGGCGCTGGCCGACATCTCGGGCCACTTCACGCCGCGCACGCTCGAGGCCGAGCTCGAGAAGTTCGATCGCCGGGGCGCCGAGGTCTTCCTGTACCACCTCAAGCCCGCCTTCGTGGATCAGCTCAAGAAGGAAGTGCGCCACCTGCCGGTGCACGTGCTCGAGCTCGCCGAGCAGTACGACTTCTGACCATGCTCCCGCTCGTCGTCGGCATCGCGGGTGGCACCGCTTCGGGCAAGACCACGGTGGCCCGCAAGATCCACGAGGCGCTGCGCGAGACGGGCATCGCCTTCCTCGATCAAGATTCGTACTACCTGCCGCTCGACGACATGCCGGTCGAGAAGCGCGGCGAGGTGAACTTCGATCACCCCGACGCCTTCGACACCCAGTTGCTGGTCAGCCACCTCGAGGCCCTGAAGGCCGGTCGGCCCATCGACAAGCCGGTCTACGACTTCGTCACCTCGACCCGCAGCGGCCGCACCACCCAGGTCGACCCGGCGGGCATCATTCTGGTCGAGGGCATTCTGGTGCTGCATCTGGAGGCGGTGCGGGCCCGGCTCGACGTGAAGATCTTCGTCGAGACCGAAGACGACGTGCGCATCATTCGGCGCCTGACCCGCGACATCAAGGAACGCGGGCGCGACTTCGATCACGTGATCGCCCAGTACTTCCGGCACGTGCGGCCCATGCACATGGCCTTCATCGAGCCCTCGAAGCGGTGGGCCGACATCATCGTGCCCCACGGCGGCAACAACGACATCGCCATCGACATGCTGGTGGGAGCGCTCAAGGAACGGCTGGGCGCCCCGCGTCGCTGAGCGACGGCTCGTCGAGCAGCTCGTCGGCGGTCCAGGGCAGGTCGGTCAGGCGCTCGGCGTCGACCAGGGCCACGTGACCGGCGGCCCCTTCGATCACCAGCGTGCCGGGCCCCACCTCGTGACCGAAGCGGAAGCGGGCCAGCACCTTGCCGTCTGCCGCGCGCACGGTGATGGAGCGGGCCTTCCCGTCGAGGCCGTGCGCGGGCAGCGCCCTGGGCAGCCAGCTCTTCGCGCGCAGGGTCGAGAGCGTCCACACGAGGGCGCCCACCTTGAGCACCTTCGCCGGCCCATCGCGTGGCTCGGTCACCCGCCAGGTCTGCGCCGAGGCATCGACGGCCTGACGGCGAACCACCACCGTGCCCGCGGGTGACGAGAGCTCGAGCGCCGCGGCCAGCTCCTTCTTGAAGCGGAAGACCACCGGGTCCTTCAAGTCGGCACGAGGCCGGTCGAGCTGGTGACCGGTCTGGGCGGCCAGCTCGAGCACCGTCACGTCGGTGCCCTCTTCGCGCAGCAGCAGGGTGCGGCCAGGCTCGTCGACGAAGCGCAGGCGCACCGGGGCCCCGGCCTTCGGCGTGAGGGTGGCGTCGAGCGAGGGGTGCTCGAAGCGGGCCTTCGCCACCTCGGGGAAGGCCTGGGCGCGTTGGGCTCCCAGCAGGGCGAGCATGGCGCTGAGCGGGGCGGGGTCGGCCGCCTCGTGGGTGTCGGCGAAGGCCCACAACCCGTCGGGCCCGCGCTCGACCGCCCAGTCGGCAGCCGCCGACTTCACCTTCACCCCCGCCAGCGCCGGCTCGTCGACCGCCAGCACCTGCTTGTCGCGCAGGTCGAAGGTGGTGCGGGCCAGCGCGTACCGGACGCCGCCCTCGGCCGAGTACACGGTGGGCGCACCATCGCGACGCACGAAGATCGACCCGTCGAAGGGGTTTTCCACGCCGCCTTCCAGCAGCACCGTGACTGGAGCGCCCTGGGCCAGGCCGCGCGCCTCGACCCGGAAGACGAAGGGGGCCAGGCCGAACTTTTCGAGCGCCGCGTGATCGGGGTGCTCGTCGAGCGTGGCCTTGACCGTCGCGCGCTTCAACTGGGCCAGCGCGCCGTCGACGGCGGGCTTGTCGGCTGGAGCGTGCACCGGTGAGATCAGCCGCCAGCCACCGTCGACGTGCCGCTCCACTTCCGTGGTGGCGCCTTCGAAGGTGATGGCCAGTCGCGAGAACTCGATGGGGGCCCCCGCGTCGCGCAGCTCGTCGGGCACGGTGGTGACCAGGGTGGTGGGCGCGGTCTTGCGCGGCTTCGCGGCGGCGCGGCTTTCCGACTTCCACGCCAGCCACGCCAGCCCACCGGCCACCGACATCAGCACTGCCAGCCCCACCAGGGTCTTGGTCGCCTGGCGCATCGCTTCACCGCGCCCGTCGCGACAGCCACACCGTCAGGCCCACCCCGATCAGCAGGGTCGGCATCACGTCGAGGCAGAGCAGCCGAATGGTCGACAGCGATTCTTCGCGCAGCTCGATGGTCGACAGCTCGCGGTCGGGCGGGCGAATGGTCAGCTTGGCCGGCTGCTGGGTGGCCCAGGCGAAGGCGTTCATCACCAGGTTGCGGTTGGGGTCGACCCCGAAGGCGCCGACCAGCAGCTCGGAATCGCCGAAGGCCAGCAGTCTGGCCTGGGGGCTGCGTCGGCCCGGGCCTTCCGCGACGTCCAGGGTGGCCACCGCCGCCAGGGTCAACTGCCCGCTGCGCTCGCCCGAATCGAGGGTGGGGTGGGCGGTGGGGGTCGACTCGATCCACGCATACGGCGTGGTGAGTACTAGCGGCTCGACCTTCACGCCCGGCAGCAGCCCTTCCCGAAGCAACGTCACCGCCGAGGTCGACGCGAAGAAGACGTTCAGGTGCGCGTTCGACAGCGGCCGGGTGATGGGGTGATCGCCGAAGAAGGGCGTCACCACGCCGTAGGGTTGATCGGGGTTGAACTTGGCGTCGGCCACCAGGCCGGGCTCGAACTGCACGCCGAAGTGGCCCAGCAGCTCGTCGAGGCCCAGCGCCGCTCCGGGCTCGGTGAAGACCAGCACGCTGCCGCCGGCCTTCAGGTAACCCTCGAGCAGCCCCTGCTCGGCCTGGCTGACGGGAGAATGGGCTCCGGCGAGCACCACCGCCGACGCGTCGGCCGGCACCTCGCGGGCCAGGGCCAGGTTGAGGGCCTTCGGCGCGTACCCTTCGTCTTCGAGCACCCGCTTGACCTGCAGCGTGGCCTGCCTGGCTTCCGGCGAGTCGTTGGCGGGCTCGAGCGACCACTCGCCATGCCCTTCGAGGAAGTACAGCGAGCGTGACCCCATGCTGGCTACCCGCACCAGGCCGTTGGTCAGTTCCTGCTCGCCCAGTCGCGCGCTCGACAGCCGCCCCAGATCGAGGAACTGGAAGCGCTCGCCTCGCACCAGCACCGCCACCGCCGAGCCCGCCCGCAGCTGGTACTTCGCGGCGAGATCGGGCGAGGCGCGCGGGTCCTTGAACTCCCAGGTGAAGCGGGCGTTGAGCTGGTGGTAGCGCTCGAAGAGCGACTCGGCCGCTTCGGGCACTTCGCCCTCGACGAAGGCGATGGCCGTCACCGGGGCGTCGAGCGCCGCGAGGGTCGACCGGGTCTGCGCCGAGAGCGTGTAGACCTGCTTCTCGGTCAGGTCCCAACTGGGCGCGTGGCGGGCCACCAGCACGTTCACCGCCACCAGGGCCACCACGAAGGCCACGGTGATGGCCACCGACGACGAATAGAAGAAAGCCTGGCGGGCCCAGCCCGACAAGCGCTCGCCGTTGGTCACCACCCAGAACCCGGTCAGCACTGCCCCCACGCCGACCTTGACGAAGAACGGCGCCAGCGATCCCGAGGTCACGAAGAAGGTGATGAACGAGGTCAGCAGGAACAGCACGCCCAGCGCGCCGGCGACCTGCCCCCAGGCTTTGAGGCGAGGGCTCATCAGGTCCACCGGTTCGCTTCGATGGAACGGTGGGTCAACAAGACGAACAGCGCGATCACGCTCGAGAAGAAGACGATGGGCTTCAGGTCGAGCACGCCCTTGAGCATGTTCTGCAACTGCACGTCGAACGAGAGGTACGAGAGCACCGAGCGCGCGGGCTCGTCGGCGTGCGGCGCGACGAAGCGAATCAACATCCACGCGATGGCGATGGTGAACGAGACCAGCGCCGCCACCATCTGCGACTCGGTCAAAGAGCTGACGAACATGCCGATGGCCATGTTGGTCGCCCCCCACAGCAGCAGCGCGCCGTAGCCCAGCAGCACGGTGCTCCATTCGAGCGAGTGCGGCCCCAGCGAGGTCAGCATCACCGGAAAGATGATGGTCACGCCCAGCGTGCAGCAGATGATGGCCACCGCGCCCAGGTACTTGCCCAGCACGATCTCGATCGGCCGGGTCGGGGTGGTCATGAGCAGCTCGAAGGTCTTCTGGCGGCGCTCTTCGGCGAACAGGCGCATCGAGAGGAAGGGCGCCACGAAGAGCGTGACGATCAGCACCGTGCTCCACAAGCTGACCACCACGCCCTCGGTCAGGCTGCGGAAGGCCTGGTAGTCCTCTGGCGCATTGGCCCAGCCGCCGTGCGACTTTCGCACCGCTTCGTGCACGTCGCGGAACTTGAGCAGCAGGTCCAGGAAGAACATCGAGCTGATGAAGCCCATGGCGGTGAAGACCACCCAGGCCCACGGCGTGGTCAGGTAGACGCGCAGCTCCTTCCTGGCGATGGCGAGCGTGTTGCGCATGTCAGTCGGCGGTCAGGCGAATGAAGGTGTCTTCGAGACCGGTCTCGCGGCCCTGGGTGAGCGCGGCCATGGTGTCGTTGGCCACGATCGTCCCGCGGTGAATGATCAGCACCCGCTCACAGATGGCCTTCACCTCGGCCAGGATGTGGGTCGAGAGCACCACGGTGTGCTGCCCGGCGAGCGACTTGACCAGGTCGAGCACGTCCTTGCGCTGGCGCGGGTCGAGGCCTTCGGTCGGCTCGTCGAGAATCAGCAAGGCCGGGTCACCCAGCAGGGCCTGCGCGATGCCCACGCGCTGCTTGTAGCCCTTCGAGAGCGTGCCGCAGAGCCGGTCGAGATCGGGCGAGAGGCCGGTGACGCGGGTCACGCGGTCGATTTCCACCGACGCCTGCTTCACCGCCTTGAGCTCGCAGACGAACTTCAGGTACTCGCGCACCGTCAGCTCGGGGTACAGCGGCGGGGTCTCGGGCAGGTAGCCCACCTGCTGCTTGGCCTGCAGCGGCTGCTCGAAGACGTCGAAGCCGCCCACCTTCACCCGGCCGCTGGTGGCGGGCATGAAGCCGGTGATGATCTTCATGGTGGTCGACTTGCCCGCGCCGTTGGGGCCCAGGAAGCCGACGATCTCGCCCTGGGCGATGGTGAAGGTCAGCGCGTCGATCGCCACGCGATCGCGGTAGCGCCGGGTCAACTGTTCGACCTCGATCATCGCCATTCGTGGCGAGACTGTATGCGCGAAATCGCCTGTGAACGCATGGGTTTTGAAGCGTTGGCCCGAAGGGTGCTTTCCGCTAAGGCCGCTGTGTCCCGGAGGCCGCACATGCCGCAGATCGTGGTGCAGAAATTCGGAGGCAGCTCGGTCGCCGACGCCGACAAGATTCGCAAGGTCGCGGCCCGGGTGAAGGCCGCGGTCGCGCAGGGCCGCAAGCTGGTGGTGGTGGTCTCGGCCATGGGCGAGACCACCGACGACTTGCTGGGGCTGGCCAGGCAGGTCAGCGCCGATCCTCCCCGGCGCGAGCTCGACATGCTGCTGACCTGCGGCGAGCGAATTTCCATGGCGCTGCTCTCGATGGCGCTGCACGAGCTGCAGGTGCCGGCGATCAGCTTCACCGGCAGCCAGAGCGGCATCATCACCGACGACACGCACTCGCAGGCCCGCATCGTCGAAGTGCGCCCGGCCCGCATCGAAGAAGAACTGGCGCGCGGCAAGGTGGTGATCGTCGCCGGCTACCAGGGCGTCAGCCGCCACCGCGAGGTCACCACCCTGGGCCGCGGAGGCAGCGACACCACCGCCGTCGCGCTCGCCGCGGCGCTGGGGGCGGACTGCGAAATCTATTCCGACGTCGACGGCGTCTTCAGCGCCGACCCGCGGGTGGTGCCCAGCGCGAAGAAGCTCGAGGCGTTGTCCTTCGACGAGATGCAGGAACTGGCCAGCGCCGGCGCGAAGGTGCTCAACGCCCAGGCGGTGGACTTCGCCCGCGAGAAGGGCATCACCATTCACGCGCGCACCACCCACGGCGCTGGTACGGGCACCGCCATTTCCGCTGTCACCTCGTCGGCCCGGGTCAAGGGCGTGACCAGCGATCGGGAGGTCTGGGTGCTGTCGACCGCCGGCACTCCCGACGAGCTGCTCTCGCTGCTCGACGCCCACGACGTGAAGGGCCGCACCCTGGTCGTCAGCGGCGGGCGCTCCCTGGTGGTGGTGCCCCTGCAGGACGTGCACGCCCCCGCGCCGTTGCGCGCGAAGTTCCCCGCGAGCGTTCAGGTCTTCGACGAGCTGGCCACGGTGACCTGCGTGGGCGCGGGGCTCGACGCCGACTGGTCGATTTGCCTCGAGGTGCTGGCCGCGGCGCGGGCCCTGGGGCTCGAGCCCACGGCCACCTGGTCCTCGGCGCTGCAGGTGTCGGTGGTGGTACCCCGGGCGAGCGCGGTGGCCCTCACCCAACGCCTGCATCAGACGCTCATCGGTTGAGCGCGGCCTTGATGGCGCGGGGCCCGGGCACGATGGGCGCGCCGCGTGCGAGCACCTTGAGCTTGTCGGCCACCGTCAGCCGCCCGGCGTAGAAGCGGCCGATGAGGCCGTCGTCATGGCCATAGAAGCTCTCGAAGATCTTCACCCGCACCTCGGGCTCGGTCCCGCGGAAGAGCATGCGGTTGAGCAGCCGGTAGAAGGCCTGGTCGCGCCACCACCGTCGTGACAGTCGGCGCAGCCAGGGCGTCAGGCTCTTCGCGTCGAACGACTTGCGCCTGGCGATGGCGTCGGCCAGCTCGACCGCCAGGGGCAGCGAGTAGCCGGTGGTGGCGTGGAAGAAGCCGGCCGCCACGCCCACCGTCGGCACGTCGAACGCCGGGGCGTCACCTTCCATGGGAATGGGCAGGGCCGCGCTCTCTTCGCGCCGCACCGAGGCGATGGTGAGCCCCCGCTCGGCCAGGTACGAGGTGATGCGCGCGCGCAGCACGGGCAGGTCGAGCGTGGCGTCGTCGGCGTACGAGGTGTCTTCGATCAGCACGCGCTTCTCGTCCCACGGCAGCAGGTAGAGGAAGCGGAAGGCGCCGTGCTGTTCGACCCGGCAGTCCATCAACAGGGGCACTTCGAGGCCGTGGGGCTTGTCGAGCTCGACGTCGAGCCCCAGGAACTTCTGCCAGCCGCACGGCCAGGTCGGGGCCGCCGAGAAGCCGCGCCCGTCGATGACCGCCTTCGCCTCGAGCACCTCGCCGGTCGAGAGCGTGACGCTGGTCGAGGTCAGGCCCGACACCTTCGTCTTGAGCCGCACCCGGTCCTTCAGGCGCTCCATCAGCTTCCAGTGGAAGTCGTGCGAAGCGATCGACTGGTAGCCGCCGCCGATTCGTCGTGGCTCCGAGAAGATCACGTCATGTGCCGGCCAGGTCTTGCTGGCCAGCACCCACAGCCATTCCAACTGGGCGGGGGTGACGTCAGTTCCGTGGAAACTCCACGTGTGATTTCCGCCCAGGGTGGGCCCCGCCTCGATGATGGCGAAGCTCACGTCTGGCCGCGTCATGACCAAACGCCAGGCAATCAAGCCGTTTGCGAGGCCACCACCCACGAGGACGAGATCGAGCACGCGGTCTCTTAACGCTTCTCATTGGAAACATCCTGCCTGGTTGCGACATCTCAGCTTCGAGTTCGCAAGAGCCTCGCGCCTTCAAGGGTTTCCCGACTGACTGCTTGCTCGCCGTCAAACCTGTCTTACTTGTGAGGAACCATGAAAGGCCTGCCCCCGATTACGATCACCATGCCGCTGCGAGTGGCATTCCAGGGAGACGCAATTCTCCTCGACTCGCTTTCCCGTGACACCGATCGCCTCATTCTCTCTCCCGTCGAGACCAGCCTCGAGATCTCGGCCCGCGTCACCCAGGCCGAAGTGATCGTCGTCGACGTCACCCACAACACCGCCAGGGCGCTGGTCGACATTCGCGACCTGGCCTTCGACCGGCCCATTCTGGCGCTGGTTCGCGAAGGGCAGGAAGCCGACGCGCTGGCCGCAGGCGCCGATGGCGTCATTCGCCGCGACAGCAAGCCGCGCGCGATCGCCGCCGCCATCGAAGCGCTGCACCACGGGCTGGCGGTGCTCGACCTGAAGTACCTGCAGGGCGGCTCGTTCAAGCACGCGCCGGCTGCCGCGCAGCCGATCTCGATGCCCGGAGCCCTGGCCACCATCACCAAGGGCGCCAACGACGTGCTCACGCCGCGCGAGTCCGAGGTCATGACCCTGCTGGCCGAAGGCCTGTCGAACAAGGAAATCGCCGTGAAGCTCGAGATCAGCGAGCACACCGCGAAGTTCCACGTGAACTCCATCTTGCAGAAGATGGGCGCCCAGAAGCGCGTCGAGGCCGTGGTTCGCGCCGCGAAGATGGGGCTGATCGAAATCTGAAGTGCCTCAAAAGCGTTCAGGCCGCGGCGAGCAGGTAGCCGAGCGCCATGAACTTCGCTTCGAGGGCCAGCCCACCGGCGAGGCCCAGCAACACCAGTGGCAGGCGCTGCCCCAGTTCGGGGCGCGCCTTCACGACGATGGTCCCCCACGATTCGGTCGGCGGGGCGGCGGAACCCAACTGCCGACGCGGCAGCTCGCACCCAGGCCGCCGAGCAGACCTTCCGAGCAGGCGAAGGTTCCGCAGCGCGAGCAGGGCAAGCCCGCTCGCTCCAGGTTCACCGAACACGCCCCCATCGCCTCTGCCACAGGACACTTCCCCACCAGGTGAAGGCCGCAGCCTCGCCAGCGTCAGCCCGCGGGGCGACTGTGAAGGGGCGGAGCTTGTGAACTCCCCGAACGAGGTGGCCACGCCGATGGTCAGCTGCACCTTCGGGGGATTTCGCCTTCGCGCGCGCTGCGTACCGTGAGTCTCGAAGCACTTCTCTTCTTCGACACCCCCGAGGTCACCCCACATGAGCATCACCATCGCAGCGCTGTCGCAGGCCTTCAGCACCATCGTCGAGAACACCGGCAAGAGCGTGGTCAGGGTCGAAGGCGGCCGCCGACGCCCCACCAGCGGCGTGGTCTGGGCGCCCAACCAGGTCGTCACCGTCGCCCACGGGCTCGAGGAGGACGAGGTGATCGTCGCTACCGAAGGCGCCGAGTTCAAGGCGAAGGTGAAGGGGCGGGACCCGTCGACCGATCTCGCGCTGCTCGAGCTCGACGGCACCCTGCCGGTCGCCACCTTCGACGACGGCGCCGAGCTGAAGGTGGGCGCGGTGGTGCTGCGGGTGGGCCGCCCCGGTCAGACCGTGCGAGCCACCAGCGGCATCATCAGTGCGTTGGGCAATGCGCCCTTCCGCGCGGGTCGCGGGGGCGGCGAAATCGCCCGCTACGTCGAGAGCGACGCCGAGCACCGTCCCGGGTTTTCGGGCGGCCCGCTGCTCGATGGTGAAGGGCGGGTGCTGGGCCTGACCTCGAGTGCCTTGATGCGCGGCACCAGCCTCACCATTCCCACCGTCACCGTGCGTCGCGTGGTGGAGCAACTGGCGCAGTACGGCCAGGTGCGCCGCAGCCACCTGGGGCTTCAACTGCAGCCGGTGCAGTTGCCCGAGCCGGTGCGGGCCTCGACGGGTGAAGAGGTTGGCCTGTTGGTGGTGTCGGTCGAGAAGGGTGGCCCGGCCGAGGCTGCGGGCATCGCCTACGGCGACACCGTGCTGCACCTGGGCGACGACAGCGTGAAGACGCTCGAGGACCTGTACGCCTGGCTGCGCGCCGATCACGTGGGAGCGCAGGTGCCGGTGCGCCTGTTCCGCGGCGGCCAGGTCAGCACCGTGCAGCTCACCGTCGGAGCCAGGACCCGCGCATGAGCCCGCTCGAACTCTTCAGCGACGAGCTCGAGGCCCTGGTCACCGCGCACGCTCCGGGCGTGGTGGCCATCGAGCATCGCCGGGGCCACGGCACGGGGGGGGTGTTGACCGCCGAGGGCACCGTGCTCACCAACGCGCACGTGGTGCAGGGCGCCGGTCGACTGGGCATTCGCTTCCACGACGGCGTGCGGGTCGAGGGGGAAGTGGTGGGCGCCGACCCGCTCACCGATCTGGCGGTGGTGAAGACCGGCCGAACCGGGCTCACCGCGCTCACGCTCGCCACGGCCGCGCAGGTCAAGGTGGGGCAGGTGGTGATCGCGCTGGGTCACCCCTTCGGCTTCGAGCGCAGTGTGTCCCTGGGCGTGGTGAGCGCGCTCGAGCGCCGGTTGCCGGGGCGTGACGGCGCCTCGCTCGACGGGCTCATTCAGACCGACGCCGCCCTCAACCCGGGCAATTCGGGTGGACCGCTGATCAACGCGCGGGGCCGGGTGGTGGGCATCAACACCGCGATGCTGCCGTGGGCGCAGGGCCTGGGCTTCGCGGTGCCGTCGTCGACCGCGTCGTGGGTCAGCGCGCTGTTGCTGCGCCACGGCACGGTGCGACGTCGCTACCTGGGCATCGCCGCCAAGAACGAGGTGCTCGCGCCCGAGCTCGCCGAGCGGGTGGGGCAGCCGCGCGGGGTGAGGGTGGTGGAGATTGGTCGGGACACGCCGGCCAGCTCCGGTGGCCTCGCGCCCGATGACCTGGTGCTCAAGGTCGGTGCGGATGAAGTGCAGACGATCGACGATCTGCAGCGGCAACTGGCGTTCGATTCGTCGAGCGTGATCGACCTCACCGTGTGGCAGCGCGATCGCAAGCTGCAGCGGCAGGTCAGACCGACCGAGCGCCGCGCGGCGTGACGGCCTGCGCCTTTCCTTCGTCGACCGCTCACCCCTTCGGCAGCGGCGGCAACGGCCCCGATTCCCGCCGCGACGCGGGCGAGGCCTCGAGGTTCTTCGCCGCCATGTAGATGATGTTCCTCGTGCCCTTCTTGCCGCGGTACATCGCGCGATCGGCGAAGTCGAGCAGGGTGGTCTTGTCCTGCGCGTGCTCGGGGTACGACGCGATGCCGATGCAGGTCGTCACGTTGAGCCCGAAGCCCTCGCGCGCGAGGAACCGGTGCTGCTCGATGGCGCGCCGAATGCGCTCGGCCACCTTGAGTGCGCCACCCGAATCGGTGCCGCGCAGCAGCGCCACGTACTCGTCGCCACCCCACCGGCAGATCACGTCGTTGTCCCGCACGCAGCCCTTGAGCACGCGGGCCACCTCGACCAGCAGCTTGCTGCCCACCACGTGCCCGTGGGTGTCGTTGACGCTCTTGAAATAATCGAGGTCCAGGAAGAGCAGCGAGAACGGCTTGTCGTTGACCGAAGTGCTCTTGAATTCCTTGGCCAGCACCAGCTCGAGGTAGCGGCTGTTGAAGAGGTGCGTCAGGTCGTCGAGGTAGGCCAGGTCTTCGACCTCGGCGAACTTGCCCAGGTTCTTGAGCGCCAGGCCCAGGTGCCGCGCCAGGTACGGGGCCGAGGCCACGCCCGCATCGGGAATGTCGCCCGAGAAGAGCAGCAGCACCGCGCCCAGCAGCACGTCGTTCTCGAGCACCGGCACCAGGTACGAGGTCTCGAAGGCCAGCCCGTCGACGTTGATTTCCTGACCAGCGCGGTCGACCCGGGGGGCCTGATCGTCGGCGAGCGGCGCGAGCCTCGAGCGGGTGGCCGCGAGGTCGTCGTCGGCCACGCCCTGCAGGCCCGAGAGCGCGAGCGCCTCGCCGTCACGCACGTAGATCGCCACCGCGTCCGCCAGGCACATCGAGGTGAAGGCCCGGCCGGCCGCGTCGATCATCAGCTCGCGATCGAGGGTCGTGGCGATGCGCTGGCCGGCGTCGAGCAGGCTGACGTGGCGGCGCAGTTCTTCGTTTTCCTTGAGCAGGCTGCGCTGGGCGAGCGCGCGGTTGACGGCGTGGGCCAGCACCTCGGGCGTGATGGGCTTGACCAGGTAGTCCGACGCGCCGCTCTTGATGGCGCGCACGGCCGGTTCGACCTTGTCGAGCGCCGTGATCACCAGCACCGGCACGTCGGGGCGGGTGAGCTTGACGTGCTGCAACAGCTCCATGCCGTCGGTGTGGGGCAGAATGAGGTCGGTGACCATGGCGTCGAACTGACCGGCTTCGAGCGCCGCCTTCGCTTCTTCGGCCGACGCGACCGCGGTCACGGCGTGTCCCGCACCGGTCAAGAAGTCGCTGTAGATCATGCGGGCGACCTTCTCGTCGTCGACCAGGAGAATCTGGGCCATGACGCGGCGCTTAACAGACCCACCCCCACCGTGCGAGCGTCACGCCCGGTGACCGCTCCGAACGAACGAAAGCTGGCCGTCTTCTTCGAGGCGGGTCGAACGCGCTACGCGCTCGAAGCGGTGCGGGTGACCGAGGTGGCGCGCCCCGACGAAGGTGAGCTGACCCTGCGTGGCCACCTGATGCTCAAGGACCTGAGCGCGCTGCTGGGCGCTGGCCCCGAACACCGCCCGGGCACCGCGCTGGTGCTCGACAGCAGCCCCACGATCGCGGTGAGGGTGAAGGAGGTCGAGGGCGTCTTCGACGTGTCGACGGCCCGGCACTTCGACCTCCCGATCGTGTTGCACGAAGCGCTGCAGCCGGCCGTCAAGGGCGCGTGGTTGCGCGAAGAGCGCCTGGTGTTCGAGCTCGACCTCGCTGGCATGACCAGCGCCATGCCCGGTGAGCGCTCTCCAGTGGTGTTGGTGACGCTCGCGCACCTCGCTACGCCCTGCCTGGTCTGCGAGGCGGGCGGTCGCCGCATCGCGCTGCCCTTGCCCCAGGTTCGGCAGGTGGTGCCGTTTGGGCGATCGTTCAACCCCACGCCGGGTCGCGCGTCGTTGTTGGGCGCGCTGCTGCACGGCGACGCCCTGTGCCCGGTGGTTTCGCTCGGCGGCGGCGACGAGGCCTTCGTGGCGGTGGTCGAGGTGGGTGGGGGGCTGGTGGGGGTGGCCATCGCCCGCGCCGAGGGGGTTCGAGCGGCCCACGCGCTGGGCGACGCGCAGATCGTCGATCTCGAGCACACCTTCCCCCACGCGGCCCCGGGCGGGTGACAGGCAAAGCGCATGTTTTCTTGAGGACTTGCCAGTCTTGCCCGTAACATTCCGCCGCTGGCTTCCGCCGGTGCTTCGACGCACGCCTCACCCGAGAAAAAGATCATGCCCAAAAGCGTACTGGTCGCTGATGACTCGCTGACGATCCGCAAGGTCATCGGCATGCTGCTGGCGACCGAGGACATCTCGTTGACGGTGGTCGACAATGGACTCGACGCCATCAACCGCTGCCGCGAGCTTCGCCCCGATCTCGTGCTGGCCGACTGCATGATGCCCGGCAAGAGCGGGTACGAGGTCTGCGAGGCGATCAAGAACGACCCCGCGCTCGGCCACACGCCGGTGGTGCTGCTGGCCGGCACCTTCGAGCCGTCGATCAGGCCCGCGCCACCGCCGCGCGCGCCGACGGCCACATTGTCAAGCCATTCGACAGCACCAGCTTCCTCGATCGCGTCAAGACGCTGGTGGGCATGCCCGCCAACTCCACCGCGCCGATGACCTCGTACGCGCCGGTGTCGACGCAGATGCCGGTGACCGCCGCTGCGCCTGCGCAGCAGCACGCGCCGCGCCCGATGCCTGGCGTGCAGGGGCAGCCCGTGCAGCCTCCGCCCGGCAACCCGGGCATGCCGCGCCCACCGGGCCCCGGCGTGCCGATGGGCACCCAGTCCGGGCTGCCTCGACCGCCCGGTCCTGGCATGCCGCCGGGTCCCGGAATGCCGCGCCCGCCTGGTCCCGGCCCCGGTGGCCCGCCGATGGGTGCGCAGCCGGGTATGCGCCCGCCTGGCCCTGGTGGTCCCGGCGCGCCGATGGGCATGCCACGGCCCCCTGGTCCCGGAATGCCGCCCGGCCCCGGAATGCAGCGCCCGCCTGGTCCCGGAATGCCGCCCGGTCCTGGCATGCCGCCCGGACCCGGAATGGCTCCGCGCCCGATGGGCGTGCCGGGCGTGCCCGGGTCGATGCGCGCGCCTGGCCCGGGAATGCCGCCGGGTCCCGGCATGCCGCCTCCGCAGGGGCTTCCCCCGACCGCCCGGTGCTGCGCCGCTGCCTGGCGCGGGCGGGCCTCCGGTCCGTCGCGACCCCTTCGGGCTCGGTGGTGGCCCCGGCCAGCCGCCACAGCAGTTCCAGCAGCCGCCGCCCCAGCAGCGCACCGAATCGCTCTCGCTCGACGACGGCGGTGAAGGCGCGCTGCGTGAGGCGCTCTCGAAGGCCTCGCGCGAGGTGATCGAGAAGATCGCCTGGGAAGTCGTGCCCCAGCTCGCGGAGACCATCATCAAGGAAGAGCTGGAGCGCCTGATCAAGGATCGCGACGCGCGGGGCCTGTAGAACCGCAACGCATTGATTCGGCTGGAAGTTTTGGCGGTCGCGCGGTAGACGCGTGGCCGCTTTTCTTTTCAGTATCGCCTGCCTCAGCGCGTCTCTTTTCACTGTGCCCCAGCGAGCCCGCAGCCATGACCGACCCTGACACCACGCCTTCAGCCGACGCACGCACCGAGCTCTCGAAGTCGTATGAGCCGACCGAGGTCGAGGCCCGCTGGGTGCCCGAGTGGAACCGCGAGGGCTATTTCACGGCCGCGCCGACCTCGAGCAAGCCGGCCTTCTGCATCGTGCTGCCGCCGCCCAACGTGACGGGCTCGCTGCACCTGGGCCACGCGCTGACCGCGACCATTCAGGACATTCTGAGCCGCTGGAAGCGCATGAGCGGGTTCAACGTGCTCTGGCTGCCCGGCACCGATCACGCCGGCATCGCCACCCAGATGGTGGTCGAGCGCGAGCTGATGAAGACCGAGAAGAAGTCGCGGCACGATCTCGGTCGAGACGAATTCTTGAAGCGCGTCTGGGCGTGGAAGGAAAAGTACGGCGCGCGCATCGGCGAGCAGCACAAGGTGATGGGGGCCTCGCTCGACTGGTCGCGCGAGCGCTTCACGATGGACGCGGGCCTCTCGAACGCGGTGAAGGAAGTCTTCGTGCGCCTGTACGAAGACGGGCTCATCTATCGCGCGCAGAAGCTGATCAACTGGGACCCGCAGCTGCGCACCGCGCTGTCCGACCTCGAGGTCGACAACGAAGAGCGCAACGGGTCGATCTGGAGCATCGCCTACCCGGTGAAGGGCTCCGACGAGAAGCTGGTGGTCGCGACCACCCGCCCCGAGACCATGCTGGGCGACACCGCGGTCGCCGTGCACCCCGAG
>CAIWFK010000248.1 GCA_903911905.1 uncultured Myxococcales bacterium | reverse complement strand
TGCTTCGTCGACGAAGCCTCGTCGCTTCAGTGATTGCGCGACTGCTGCTGCGCGCGCTCGATGCTCTCGAAGAGCGCCTTGAAGTTGCCGCCGCCGAAGCCCTTGTCGCCCTTGCGCTGAATGACCTCGTAGAAGAACGGCCCCGCTTCGCTGTCCTTGAGCAGGTGGCCGGTCTCCTTCATGAAGATCTGCAGCATGTACTGATGCTCCTTGTGGCCATCGATGAGAATCTGCAGCTCACGCAGGTCCTGCAGGCTCTCGTCGATGCGCTTGATGCCGCTCTTGACCAGCCGCTCGGGCAGGTAGTCGTAATAGCTGGCCGGCGTGTTCAGGAAGTCGAGCCCCTTCGTGGCGCGCATGGTCTTCACGCTGTTCACGATGTCCTTCACCTCGAGCGCCAGGTGCTGAATGCCTTCGCCGCGCTGGTCTTCCACGAAGACGTTGATCTGCGAGTTCTTGAAGCGGGGCCGCGAGGGCTCGTTGTTGGCGAACTTCACGCCCGAGTGCGGGTCCCACATCACGGTCGACTTGAGGCCGGTGCCGTGCTGGTTGCCCTTCTCGATTTCCTCTTCGGTGTGGAAGGCGATGTTCCAGAACTCTTCGAAGCCCATCACGTGCTTGGCCCACAGCACCATCGGCGCCAGCGTGCGGAAGTTCGAGGTGATGTGGTCGACGCGCAGGAAGCCGAAGCGGTTCTTGCCGCCCTTCGGCTGGGCGTGCGCCACGTAGCCCGGGTACAGCGCCTGGTAGCCGTCGCGCTGAATGAAGCGGAAGGTCGAATTGCCGAACGGGGTGGTGATGCTGAAGAACGCGAGCCGGCCGCCCTTGCCGTCGTCGAAGCGCTGAATCTGGTCGTCGATGATGGTGCCACCGCGCTGCTCGAGCAGCGTGAAGGCCTTGTCGATGTCCTCGACCAGGTAATTGACCGTGCCGACGCCTTCCGGGTGCTTCTTGAGCCAGCGGTGCGCGCGACCGCCCTCGCCCACCGGCGCCGAGCAGATGAGCGTGACCTCACCGGCCTGGAAGACGACCGACTTCTGCTTGCCGCGCGCGGTCAGCTCTTCGCTCGACTCGCCGAGCTCGGCGAAGTCCATCAGCTCGGTGTAGAACTTCCGCGTCCGGGCCAGGTCGTGAACGTACCAGTGCACCGACTCGACCTTCTTGATTCCGAGTGACTCCATGGGGTGGTCCTTTCGTTCGTCGTGGGGGAAATGAACTGGGTCAGGCGACGGCGTCGGGCTGCGCTTCGGGCAGCGCCGGCTTGACCGTGGGCAGCGAGAGGCACGTGGCCTCGACGCGCACCAGGGTGGGGAACTTCGCCGGGTCGACCGAGCTGAAGCGCCGAGCGCCATAGAGCTGGGGCAACAGGCAGCAGTCGGCCCAGGTGAACGCTTCGCCGACGAGGAAGCGGCCGGCGCTGCGCTGCGCCTGCGCCTCGAGCGCGGTCAGCCCCAGCTGAATGAAGTGGTCGGCCCAGGCCTTCAGCTCAGCCTTGAGCACGGCGCTGACGTGGCGCAGCCCCGCCAGGTTGTGGAGGGGCTGAATGCCTCTGTTGCTCATCTCGGCCAGCGTTCGCACCAGGGCCCGCTCGACCGCGCCCGTGGGCAGCAACGCGAC
>CAIWFK010000247.1 GCA_903911905.1 uncultured Myxococcales bacterium | reverse complement strand
TGCTCATCGGCGCCATCGAGCTCGGTGACGGCGCGCAGGCCTTCTTTCGCGGCAACACCTTCCAGATTTCGCGCGGCCAGTTGCAGTTCAACGGGCTGTGGCCGACCTTCGACCTGTCGGCGCAGTCGCAGGTGCGTGACTACCTGGTGTCGGTGAAGGCCTTCGGGCGCATCGAAGACCCGAAGATCTCGCTCTCGAGCGAGCCGGCCCTCGCCGACACCGACGTCCTCTCGCTGCTCACCCTGGGCGTGACCTCGCGCGAGCGCTTCTCGGGGCAGGGCACCGCCAGCCTGGCGGCCGAGGCGCTCATGACGGCCTCGGGGCTCGACCAGACGGTGCAGAAGTTCATCAGCCAGGTGGGCTTGAAGGACCAGCAGATCAAGATGACCACCAGCTTCAACGAGGTCACCGGCACGGCCGAGCCGTCGGTGTCGTGGGAAGGCAAGCTGCTCAGCGACGACCTGAAGCTGGGCGTGACCCAGCCGGTGACCGGGCGCGGCACGAGGGCCCAGGCCGAGTACCGCATCAACCAGCACTGGTCGGGCCGCGTGCAGTGGGACAACCAGAACCAGAACACGCCGGTCGGCAACCCCGGCGTCGAGCTGCGGTATCGATGGGAATCGGAGTGACCTCGCTCGCCCTGGTGCTCGCGGTGCTCTCGCAGGCGCCCGCGCTCGACGCGCCCGCCATCAGCGGGGTCGAGGTGCGGCTGCCGGCCGGAGCCGACCCCAAGCTGCTCGAGCGCGTGCCGGCGCTGGTGACGGTGCGCCGCGGCCAGGCGCTCTCGCGCCGGGTGTTGGCGCGCACCATCGAGAACCTCTACGCGACCAACCGCTTCGCCGACGTCACCATCGAGGCCGAGCCCGACGGAGCGGGAGGCGTGGCGCTGACCATCGAACTGGTGCCGCGCCGTACCATCGCCGAGGTCTACCTCGAAGGCGGCGGTTCGATTCCGCGCGCCGAGGTGCTCGCCGCCAGCAAGCTCGAGGTCAACGCCGAGTACTGGCCCGAGCGGCTCGAGCAGGCCGCGCGCGTGGTGGCCGAGCTGTACCGTCGCAAGGGCTTTCGCGCGGTGACGGTCGAGCCCCGCGCCGACACCACCGACACCGGGCTGGCGGTGGGCTTCGTGGTGAAGGAAGGGCCTGCCACCCGGGTGGCGTCGATCGCCGTCGTCGGCGACCCCGGCCTGCCACTGACGAGGCTGCTCGACGCGTTGACCGTGCAGGTGGGCGAGGTGCTCGACGAGCAGCGACTGGAGGCCAGCGTGGGACAGTTGCGTGCGCTGTACCGGCGGGAGCGCTTCTACCGCGCGCGGGTCGAGGTGCCGGTGGTGACCGGCGAGCGGGTGGTGCTCCCGGTCACGGCGGGCCCTCGGTACGAGCTCGTCTTCTCGGGCAACCGCGCCTTCTCGGCGCACGCCCTGCGCGCCGTCCTGGGGTACGACGGCGACGAACTGCTCGATTCGACCCTGGCGTTGCGTCTGGCCCAGCGGGTCGAGCGGTTCTACCGGTTTCGCGGGTTCCACGACGTGCGCGTCACGCCGTCGGAAGCGGCCCGGCCCGAGCGGGGGCAGGCCGCCCTGGGGTTCGCCATCGACGAAGGGGCGCCGCTGCGGGTCGTCGACCTGACCTTCGCGGGCAACGCGGCCATCTCGTCGGCCGAGCTGCGGGAGGTGCTGCTCTCGGTGATGGAAGCGAGCGCCCCGCCCGCGTCGCTCGAGGTCCGCGCCGAATCGGACCCCGTGCAGAACGAGGGTCGACAGGGCCCGGTGTTCGCGGCCGAATTGCCGACGCCGCC
>CAIWFK010000246.1 GCA_903911905.1 uncultured Myxococcales bacterium | reverse complement strand
GTTGGTCGGCCCCGAGCCGATGGTGATGGGTCGGTCGACCGTGAGGGCGCGGCCCGCATTCGCGCCGCCCACCACGACGAGTTCGAAGAGTCCGGGCATGATCCCCACCTTAACTGGCCGGGGGACAACATACTCCACCGCCGACGACCGACGTCGACCGGGCTGATCTCCAACAGGCGACCACAGGCGGTACGCCCTGCCCGACGAAGCCGTGCTGCGTACCGCGACGGCGCCCGGAACTCTGCTACAGCACGCGCCCCCATGGCCGCCTGCGGACTCGACTTCGGAACCAGCAACAGCGCGGTGGCGCTCCCCAGTGGCGAGGTGCTGCTGGTGGACCCCGGCGCCCTCAACCCCCGCCTGTTCCGCACGGTGCTCTTCTTCCCCGACGAGTCACGCGAGACGTTGGCCGGCCACGCGGCCATCGAGCGCTACCAGGAAGACAACGCCGGCCGCTTCATTCAGTCGATGAAGACCTGGCTGCCCGCGAGCAGCTTCACCCGCACGCAGTTGCGCAGCCAGACGCTGACGCTCGAAGAGCTCATCGCCATCTTCTTGCGCCAGGTGCGTGCCGTGGCCTCGAAGGCGGCGGGCGAAGCGCTCGACGCGGTGGTGCTGGGTCGACCGGCGCGGTTCTCGGCCACGCCCGCCACCGACGCGTTCGCCGAAGCGCGCCTGCGAAAGGCGGCCGAGTTGGCGGGCTTCGAATCGGTGCGCTTCCTCATCGAGCCCATCGCGGCGGCGCTGGCCTACGAAGCGACGCTCGAGCGCGACGAGGTGGTGCTGGTGGCCGACTTCGGCGCCGGCACCACCGACCTCACGGTGATGCACCTGGGCCCGTCGCGGCGCGGGCGAGGGGACCGCAAGGACGACGTGGTGGCCTCGGCCGGCGTGTACGTCGGTGGTGACCGCTTCGATTCGGCCATCATGGCCAGCAAGCTGTTGCCCTCGTTCGGCGCAGGCTCGACCTACGAGGTCGATTCCTTCACCCGACGGCGGCTGACCATGCCGACCTACATTTCGAGCCGGCTGCTGTCGTGGAACGAGATGTCGCTGATTCGCGAGAAGAAGACGCGCGAGCTCATCGACGTGATGCTCAAGACCAGCGACTCGCTGCCGGCCATCGAAGCGCTGCACGACCTGGTGATGTACAACCTGGGCTTCCGGCTCTTCCGCGCCATCGAGGCGGCGAAGGTGACGCTGTCGACCGAGCAGGTCGCGCGAATCGACTTCGACGACGAGCGGGTGCACCTGCACCAGACCATCACGCGCGACGAGTTCGAGGCCGCGTCGGCGCCGCTCATCACCGAACTGGCCGAGTGCACCGGCGAACTGCTCACCCGCGTGCCGGCGAACCTGCACATCGACTCGGTGTTCCTCACTGGTGGTTCGTCGTACGTGCCGGCGGTGCAACGGCTCTTCGCGCAGCGCTTCGGCGCCGAGAAGCTGCGCACCGGCCGGGGCACGGGGTCGGCCTTCACCAGCGTGGTCGAAGGGCTGGGCCGGGCCGCGCACCCCGACTTCGAGCTCAGCGGGCCGCAGTAGCCTCGCACCGGCACACGAAGAGTCCGCACAGGCCGCAGGCGAAGGTGTCTGCCGTCTTCCACGGCGGCTGCGCGCGCTCGCCGTACAGCGAGGCCAGGCCGCATTCGGCGCAGCGGCGCAGGTGGTACGTCCCCAGCCGCCGCTCGACGGTCATGGTGGCGTGCCCACAGGGGCCCTTGCCGAAGGGGCTGGAGACGTTGCGGAACTTCAGGCCCCGACAGGCCGTGCATTCCTGGCGCGGCTCGCACTCGACGTCGTCGCCCGTCAGGAAGCTGGTGTGGTGACCCTGGCCCCGGCACTCCGAGCATTCCTGCTGGCCGTGCTCGTCGCAGGCGGTGCACGGCGCACCGAAGGTGAGCACCAGCGGCACCACCCTCACGCCGTCGGTGACCAGGGCGCCGGGAAAGCGCGCGTCGACCACCCGTGGGGCGACGCCTTCGGTCACCGGAAAGAAGGGAGCGAAGGTCCAGCGCACCCCGGCGGGAGCCTCGAAGGTCAGCGTCGCCGCGAGGACCGTCTCGTGCGGCCCGCCGAGCCGCCGCACCGCTTCGAGCTCGCTCGCCGCCGCTGCGCGGAAACCCTGGTCCGCCAGGGCGCGGGCCCACGAGGAGCGCGCGGCCACGTCGAGGGGGTTCGCCCGGGCCAGCCGCTCGGCCTCGTCGAGCGCGCGAGTGGCCTGCGCGTCGAGGGCGTCGACCAGGGGTCGCGCTCCGCGCTCGAGCAACAGGTCGACCAGCACGCGATGGCCGTGTTCTTCGGCGACCGACAGCGGGGTGCCGCGCCCCCGGGCATTCACGTCGGCGCCACGGTCGAGCAGATCGCTCACCAGGTCGACCGCGCCCAGTGCGCAGGCTTCCATCAACACCGTGGTGTCGGCCGCCGCGTTGCGGAAGCGGGTGTTCACGTCGAGCCCATACCGCAGCAGCAGTCGAAGCATGGGCTCGACCCGGTCGGTCACCATCACCTGCCAGAGCACGTCGCCGTCGGCGTCTCGCGCGTTGGGCGTGGCACCCGCGGCGAGCACGGCCTCGAGCATCGCCAGGTCGCGGGTGGCGATGGCGGCCAGCGTGTGGGGGGCGGTCGGCATTGCGGGCGCGAAGGTCGAGACCGGCGGCGATCAACTGGTTCACCACCGCGACGTCACCCGTGCCCAGGTGACCGGGGCCGACGCTGCCGAGGTAGGCGTGGAGCGCATCGCGACCGATGGCGTCTCGCGCCGAGACGTCGGCACCCAGCTCGAGCAGCAACGCGACCATGGGCTGGCTGCGCGCGAAGAAGAGCGGCGGTTGGCCTGACGCGCCCCGCACGTTCAGGTCTGCGCCGTGCGCGCACAGCCAGCGCACGGCCGCGGGGCGAGCGTGGATGACGGCGAACGTCAGCGCGCTCGAGTATGCGGCGACCGGGAATTGGCTGGAAAGGGCCAGCTCGTTCAGGCGACCCAGGTCTCCCTCGCAGGCGGCGCGCTCGACCTCGGTCATGGCGCGGATCGTAGCGCTCGCCGCGGAGCCGGCGAAATCGTGCGCTCGTCGCCTGCGCTGCTCGGCGGTCGCACCCGGTCGACGGGCAAAGGGTGGCGTGGTCGGCTTCGCGCTGGTTGTGCGCCGCGACGCAGGGTCCGGCGTGGTTGGGAATCAGCGGCAGTGGAGCCGGGCGCACACCACGTGACTGCCAGAACGCATCGACTCGTCGCGTCAGGTGGCGAGGAACTGGTCGGACGTACCCGCTCCCACCGACGGTGAGGCGTCGAGGAGCCGCTCCCACCAACGGTGCGGCCTGAATGGGCGCCCGCACCGATGGTGCGACGACGCAGCGCGACTGCCAACCGACGGTGCCTCGCGAGCCTCCCGCAGCCGACACCCTGACGGTGCACGTGAATGTGAGGCCTTGGCTCATGACCGAACGATGCGGAGAAAGAGCAATCGCGCGCACCCGCCGTGCTCAGCACCATCTGGCACATGACGACCGCTCCTGCTCCCCGGAAGACCTCGAAGCTCGCGAAGCTCCTTCTCGCGCTGTCGATGGCCGCGTTCGGCTTCGTGGTCGGCGGCAGCGCCGTGAAGGTCTTCTCGCTGGTACCGAAGGGCGCCGCAGACCGACCGGGAGCCGCGCTGTTGTTCGCACTGTGCGTGCTCGCCGGGTTCATCGCGGTGCTGGTGCACGAAGTGGGGCATGCGCTCGGCGGCGTCGCGGTGGGCTTCCGCTTCCTCTTCCTCGCGGTCGGCCCGCTGTGGGTCGAACGCACCGGCGGTGGGTGGCGCGTGCAATTCAACCGCGTCCCGAGCCTGTGGGGAGGCCTCGCTGCGTGTGCTCCCTCTGGCGCCTCCGACCTCACGCGCCGAATGGCGTGGGTCGCCGCCGCAGGTCCACTGGCGAGTCTGCTGCTGTCGGTCGGCGCAGCCGTCGGCGTTCGACTGACCCTCGAAACCTCGGCCCTCACCACCGCCGTGCGGTTCGGACTGATGGAGCTCGCCGTGATGTCGGCGATGATCTTCCTGGCCACCGCGGTGATGCCCGCGCCCGGGGGCGGCTTCTCGAACGACGGCCAGCGGGTATGGCGGCTGCTCGCGGGCGACGCGCAGGCGCAGGCCGAGTCCGCGCTGCTGACGCTCACCGGGCTGATGATGGGCTCGGTACGGCCCCGCGACTGGCCTGGCGACCTGGTCGAGCGCTCGTTGCAGCTCGAAGGGCGCGCCCTCTTCTCGGCCTCGGCGCGGTCGATGGCCGCGCTGTACGCGCTCGACCACGGCGACCTGGCCACCGCACAGCTCCACAACGACGTGGTCGTCGCCTTGCTCGCTGACCTTCCCGCCGGGCTACGGCCCTCGTTCCAGGCGGGTGCCGCGCTCGTGCTGGCGCAAGCGGGGCGGGTCGACGAGGCGGAGCAGTTGCTGACGAGTCTGCGCCCCTCGCCCTTCACCGAGCCACACCTGCTCTCGCTGAGCTGGGCCACCATTCATGCTCGGCGCGGTCGACGCGGCACGGCCCACGACCGCGCGCGGCAGGGCCTGGCGGAATGGTCACGCCCCAGGATGCTGGCCTCGGTGCAGGAGCGTGAACTGCTCGAGGCGCTCGCGCAAGGTCCCGAAGCAGCGGGGCACTTCAGCGCTGCAACAGTCGGCTGAGCACGTTCGCCGGCCCGGGTTCGAGCTCGGCGGCACGCAGCGCGCCCGGAGTCGGCAAGCCTTCCTTCTTCATCGAGTGCAACAACGCGGTCGCGTTGCGAAAGCCCAACCAGCGCGCGACGTCCTTCGTCGAGCGATTGGCCGAGAACGCCGAGAGCGCCAGCTCGAGCCGCAGCGCGCGCAGGTACTCGCGCCACCCACCGACCGTGGCGTGAAAGCGGGCGAAGTAGCGCGCCGCGGCCTCCGAGGTCCTCCGGTCGTCGAGCTCGATGGCCTCCGAGAGCTCCATCGAGGTCGGAGAGGTCTCGAGGCGGTTGGTCAACGAGGCAATGGCAGCGGCCAGCGAGCGGGTGTCCTCGTCGACGGGCGTCGCGGCCTCGGACGACGCCAGGCGAAGCACGGCCTCGAGGCCGGCGGCGTTCGGCTCGAGCCCCGCGAAGCGCTCGGGCGGGAGCGGTCGGCGGGCGGCGACCATCCACACCTCGCCGTGGTGGCTGGTCACGCAGGGGTGACCGAAGACGATGGGCTCCCAGACGCCGGGCCTGATGGCCCGACCGCCGGCCCACGCCTCGCCCCTCGAAAGGAACCACAGCGCGGTCCACCCGGCGGCCGCGGGCCTCCACTGCAGCGAGCGGGCACCGGCCTGGTCTGGCGCATCACCACCCAGTCGTCGCCGCGCACCTCGTGCTGCTCGACCGAGAACACGCCCGGCCAGGACCACGTGCGGGGCAGGTGCAGGGAATCGCCCATCGAAGGGGCAAGATTAGGAAATGGCGGCTCGCCCCGCCCGACAAAGGCCCGTCTGCACACCACCGGTGGGTCGGGGGTCCAGACAGACATGGGCTTTCTCGACCGGTTCTTCGGTGGTGTCCCCGACAAGAATACCTTCGCTGCGCTGGCGAAGAAGCACCTCGAGGCGAGCGGCGAGCGTCGCCCCATCGTCTATGAGCAGGCGCGTTTTCAACTGGTCGTCGGCGACGGGTCGTCGGGCCCGATGAACATCATGTGGCTGGGCAACGCGTACGAAGAATACTGCGCGCTGCCCCGCGACCGGCGCGACGGCGTGCTCGAGCGCTACGTGCCGATGCCGGACTTCGACGCCTTCGACCACAAGGAAGCGGTGATGCGCAGCCTGTTGCCGCGGCTGCGCGAGCGCTCGTACCCGCACCTGCTCGAGCACCGGGTGCGTCGTCAGCTCTCGAACCCCGAGGCGAAGTTGCCGGCCCTGCCCTACCGGCCGGTGGGCGAGCTGCTCGCCGCGACGCTGTGCATCG
>CAIWFK010000245.1 GCA_903911905.1 uncultured Myxococcales bacterium | reverse complement strand
GGCGGTGGTGGCGATCGTCGCGGCGCTCGTGCTGACCACCGTGTCGGTGCTGGTCTTCGATGCGATCTGCCGCTCGCACGGGGCCGAGCCGTATTTTTCGTTCTACTTCCGCCACCAGGTCTTCCCCTCGATGACCGAGGGAAGGCACAACCCGAATCACGACCCGTTCTTCTACGTGCCGGTGGTGCTCGATTGGTACGCGCCGGCGGCGGTGTCGCTGCTGGTGATCGCGGTGGTGGGCGCGTTGCGGAAGAAGCGGCCGTGGGCGTGGCGGCTCTCGCCTGAGTTGTCGACGGTCGGTGCGCTGCTGTGGCTGGGGGTGATCGTCGGGTTCTCGCTGATGACGCAGAAGTACCAGTGGTACCTGCACGTGGGGGCGATTGGGGCGGGGTTGTTGGTGGGCGCGTCGTTGAGTCTGCTGCCCTCGAAGTGGGAGCCGATGCTGACCGTGGGGTTGCTGGTGTTCGCGCTCGCCTGGCCGATGGTGCGGTGGGTGCCGTGGACGCTGACGCCTGCGCAGGAGCAGTTGGCCGCGGTGCAGCGCACGCCCGGGTTCGAGGGGAGTGATCGGCGGGTGGCAGATTGCTCAGGCATGGAGTCGTGGGCCGCGGAGCATGTGTTTTCGTTTCAGTGGCGGGCGAGGCGAGTGGGGTGCGAGGAGGCCGCTGGGCACGTGTGGGACGGGCGGTCGTTGATCGTCAAACCGTGATGGTGGAAAGGTCGTTGCGCTCTTCCTCCGACCGCACCCTGTAAGACCTGCGCACCGCATGATCTGCGAAGCCGTGAAGGACGACTCCTCACATCTCTCGTCTCGCGAGCCTGCACGTGGCACGATTCGTGGTTCCCGTAGTCGACCTTCCCTGGGAGCCCCATGACTCGAACGTTGATCGCTGCTGCCTTCGTCGCCCTCGCTGCCGGGTGTCAGTGCAACTACGTCCCCGTGGGCTTCGATGACGCTGGAACCGGTGGTGGTGACGCGACGGGTGGCGGCACTGCGACGGGTGGCGGCACTGCGACGGGCGGTGGCACTGCAACGGGCGGCGGCAGTGCAACGGGCGGCGGCACTGCGACGGGCGGTGGCACTGCGACGGGTGGCGGAACTGCGACGGGTGGCGGAACTGCGACGGGCGGTGGCACCGCGACCGGCGGCGGGATGGCAACTGGCGGCGGTGTTGCCACGGGCGGTGGCATGGCGACCGGCGGCGGGATGGCAACGGGCGGCGGTGTTGCCACGGGCGGTGGCATGGCGACCGGCGGCGGAGCAACCGGCGGCGGCACCGCTCTGGACACCTGGGTGTGTGGCGGTTGCACCAACGCCTCCGACATGAACCCGGGCACGCAGGCGTTGCCGTTGAAGACCATCGCGCAGGGCCTGCACAACGCCACGGCCATCTCCAAGGCGGTGGTCTCCGTCGCGGCGACCTCGAAGGGCCAGACCATCACCTACGCCGAAGACGTGACGCTGATCGCCGGGGTGACGCTCCAGGGCCGCTGGGCTGTCGACGCACAGGGCGCGTGGGCCCGCACGGCTGCGCGGTCGCTGATCGTCGACACGGCACCGACGGGCGTGAAGGCCCCTGCCGGCCTGACCTCGAGCGCTGGCCTCGACGGCATCGCGGTGCAGCAGGGCGGCAACGGCACGCACCTGGCCGGTATCACCATCAGCGCCAGCGCCCCCACGCTCGCCGACTTCGAAGTTCGTCCCCCGAGTGGCATCGGCACGCCGCCCGAATCGGTGGGCATCGACATTCTCGGCACCTCGGCTTCGCTTGCGCGGCCGACGCTGACCGGGAGCACCGCCACGCCCAGCCTGGTGCAGATCGGGCCCGGCACCAGCTCGTCGATCGGCATCATCTCGGTCAACGCGGTGGTCACCATCACCTCGGTGCAGTCGACCGGCGGTGACTCGAGCACCCTGTCCGTGGGCGCCTTGCTGACCGAGAGCCCGGGCAGCGTGATCTCGTCGTCGACCTTCGCTGCGGGCGTGGCGTCGAGCTGCGCGGGCCTCGCGTTGCGCGGAGGCGTCACCGGCACCCAGGTCACGGGCGTCACGGCGAGCGGCTGCGGTCGCCCGGGCATCGCCAGCAGCACCACTCCCAAGTCCACCACCGGCCTCTCGTTCGACGCCTGCACCGTCAACCCCGGCAGCGCCGCGCCGTTGGTCAGCAAGTCGACCATCACCGCTGGCCTCGCCACGGGCACGGGGTCGCTGGCGATCGGCGTGACGGCGACCAACGGCTGCAACGTTCGCTTCGACTTCAACACCGTCACCGGCGGCAACGGCGGCCTGCTGGGCAACCCCGAGACGTCGGTGGGCCTGGCGTGCTCGTACAAGACCATCACCGGAGGCACCGGCACCGACTCGGCGTGCTCGGTCACCAACTCGACCATCACCGGCGTGGGCACCGGTGCCACGGCGAGCAACGCGGTCGGGCTGCTGTGCGAAGGCACCTGCGCGACGGGCAACGCCCAGTGTCGCGGCTCGTGCGGCGAAGTGAACACCAACCTCATCTCCTCTGGCGCGGGCAGCTCGATGGCGCACGTGGCCATTCGCGACAGCTCTCCGGCGCTGGCGCGCAACCGCATCGGCGCGGGCTCGGCGCTGCTCACCCAGTGCCCGCTCAATGCGACGGTGGTGGGCCTGTCGATTGCGGACTCGGCGTCGAGCGTGGTGAACAACTTCATCATCGGCGGGCCCTGCTCGGCGGCGGTCGGCGTCAGCCATTCGGTCAGCCGGCGCTCGGGCGACAATTCGGTGGCCAGCCCCACCTTCAATTCGAACTCCATCGTGTCCACCGTGGCGGCGTCTTCGGCGGCGTTCGGCTCGCTGGTGAGCGTGGGGGTGGACCTGACCAACGGCAGCACCTCGGGCGCGCAGCTCAACGCCGGCACCTGGTGGAACAACGTGATCGCCGCCGGCGGCACGGGCCTGGGTGCCAACGCCACGCAGGTCGCCTTCCGCGAGAGCGCGCAGAACGTGGACCCGGTCGAGCTGCGCAACAACGTGTTCCACGCCTACGGCGTGAACGGCACGCAGCAGCCGAATCTCTACCTGAACGAGAACAACGCGATGCTGCACACGGCCGGCAACATCAACGGGCTGATGGACGTGCCCTCGAGCGGCAACCTGGCGGGCGACCCGGCCTTCGTGTCGCTGTCGTCGGGCGACCTGCACATCACCGGCAACTCGCTCTGTCGCGGCGCGGGAACGCCGATGAGCGCGCTGCCCAACGACATCGACCTCGACGCCCGGCCCAACCCGGCGAACACCAACCCCGACGTCGGCGCCGACGAGATCCCCTGAAGCTCAGCCCAGCTCGCTGACCACGTCCTTCCGCTCGAAGGTCACCAGCGAGAAGAGCAGCGGCAGCACCAGCCACGCCACGAGGACCAGCGCCGAGGCGGTGGCGCTCCAGTCCGCGCCGAGCGTGGTCTCGAGCCAGTGGAGATCTTCTCCACTGCCGCGCAGATGGCGCACCAGGGCCTCGGGCGCGGCGATGGGCGCGAGCCGATCGAAGGTGCGCGAGGTGCCCGCGATCATCCGCGCGCCGAGCGCCAGCCCCAGCGTGGCGGTCGCACCGACGGCGGTCCCATTCCCCCGACTCCGAAGCGCCACGGCCTGGGCGAAGGGCATCAAGGCCAGCACGCCGAGCGCCTGGGCCGCCAGGTCGCCCAGTGGCGTGAGCGAGCCCGCAGGCTCGAACGGCGGCTTGGTGCCGAACACCTGGCCCAGCACCGTGGCGATCGCCACCCAGATCAGCGCCGAACCGACGGCCATGGCCAGCACCCAGCCGACCGCCACCAGCAGCTTGGCGATTACGAAGGGCCACCGGGTGCCGTGCCGCACCAGGACCGTCTTCCAGGTGTCCTGCGACTGCTCGAAGCCCACACCCCAGGCGGCCACCAGCGCGGGCGCGAAGAAGCCGAACGCCGCCGAATAGAACCGCCACGCGTGAAACCCGCCCGAGGCGCCGAAGAGATCGCGCAGGTCCATTTCCTTCGTGGCGTGGGTCAGGCCCTGAATCACCGCGATCATCGCGCCCACGGCCCACACCCCGACGGTGAGCGTTCGCGCCAGCGGCAAGCGGAGCTGCTTGAGGGCTTCGGCCTGCAGTACGCGCCACATGTCAGTGCGCCTCCGTCAGCTCGAGGAAGTACCGCTCGAGCCCGTCGCGTTGCTGCGAGAGCTCGAAGACCGACACGCCGGCCGTCACCAGGGTCCGCGTCAATTCGGCAGCGAACGAATCGACCTCGGTGTTCGCCGGCAGGGCCACTTCGAGCTGCCCCTCGGCGACCGCCACCGTGAGCCCCGCTCGCGCATGGGTCAGCGCCTGCCGGGCCTTCTCGACGTCGTCGACCCGCAGTCGGACCTTCGCGGCCTGGGCCAGCAACTGCTTCACCGCGCCCTGCACCAGCTTCTTGCCGCGCGCGACGATGATCACGTCGGTGCAGGTCAATTCGACGTCTCGCAGCAGGTGGCTCGAGACGAACACCGTACGGCCTTCGGCAGGCAGCGAGGCGAGCAGGGTGCGCATCTCGACCTGCCCCTGCGGGTCGAGCCCATTGGTCGGCTCGTCGAGGAAGAGCACCTTCGGGTCGGGCAACAACGCCGCCGCCACCCCCAGCCGCTGCTTCATGCCCAGCGAGTAGCTGCGCACCGGTTCCTTCCCGCGCCCGGCCAGCCCCACCCGGGTCAGCAGGGCGTCGAGGCTCGAGGGCGTCGGAGCCAGGCCCTGGGTCAAGGCCAGCACCTTCAGGTTCTCGAGCGCACTGAGCGCACCGTAGAAGGCGGGGGTCTCGACGATGGCGCCGACCTTCGAGGTCATGCGCCGACGCTCGCCGACCGGCACCCCGCAGACTTTTGCCTGGCCCGAGCTGGGCGCGATCAACCCCAGCAACATGCGAATGGTGGTGGTCTTGCCCGCGCCATTGGGGCCCAGGAACCCGGTGATGGACCCTTCGGCGACGTCCAGATCGAGCCCGTCGACTGCCACCCGTTCACCGAACCGTCGCGTGAGCCCCTGCGCTTCGATGATGCCCATACCGCCAAACTGTCATAGACGGCTAGGACAGTCAATCGACCCGGGCGACTACTGCGAGAAGCCCTCGAGCATGTAGTGGGCCTCGATGCGCTTGAGCGCCAGCACCATGGCCGCGCAGCGGGTGTCGACGGTCTTGCCGATCACGTACGGGCGGCTGTCGTGGAGATCGGTGCGGCGGCCCTGGTTGCGGGCGATGTCGCGAATGATGCGGTAGTTCTTCTTGAGCGCCTGCTCGAGCCGCTGGTCGACTTCCTTCTCGGACCAGGCCTCCATGCGCTTGTTCTGAATCCACTCGTAGTAGCTGACCGTCACGCCACCGGCGTTGCAGATGATGTCGGGAATGATGTCGATCTTCCGCTTCTCGAGCACCCGGTCGGCCTCGGGAGTGGTGGGGCCGTTCGCGCCCTCGGCGACCAGCTTGACGTTGAGCTTCTCGGCCAGCTCGGCGGTGATCTCGCCACCCAGCGCGGCGGGCACGGCGATGTCGGCCTTGATCTGCCAGAAGTCGGTCTTCGAGATCACCTGCGCGCCGGGGAAGCCCAGCACCGAGCGCTTCAGGTTCTTCGCGTCGGCCACGTACTTCATCAGCTCGGCCGCATCGATGCCGTTGGGGTTGTAGATGGTGCCGTCGACGTCGTTCACCGCCAGCAGCTTCGCGCCCAGGTTCTGCAGAATGACCGAGGTCCAACTGCCGACGTTGCCGAAGCCCTGCACGATGAAGGTCTTGCCCTTGAGCGTCTCGCCCTTCTCGGCGTAGTAGTCTTCGATGGTGTAGGCGACGCCCTGGCCGGTGGCCTTGGTGCGGCCTTCCGAACCGCCGATGCGCACGTCCTTCCCGGTGATCACGCCGCGCTGGTTGTGGCGCTCGCGCTCGCCGTCGCTGTACTGCCGGTAGAACAGCGCCATGATCTCGCTGTTGGTGCCGACGTCGGGCGCGGGAATGTCGATGTTGGGGCCGACCAGGCTCTTGAGCCGGTACATGAAGCGCAGCGAAATGGCCTGCAGCTCTTCGCGACCGTACTGGCGCGGGTCGATCTGAATGCCGCCCTTGCCGCCGCCGAAGGGCACTTCGGTGATGGCGGTCTTCCAGGTCATCTCGGCGGCCAGCGCCTTGAAGAGATCGAGCGAGACCTCGCGGTGGTACCGAATGCCACCCTTGTACGGGCCGCGGGCCTGGTTGTGCTGCACGCGGTAGGCCTTGAAGCGCGCGGTCTCACCCCGCACCAGCTCGTACACGTGGCCGTCGCCCAGCCGCAGGTGGCCGTTGCGAATGAACACGTCCGAGCCCAGCAGCGCGCGCCCGTTGAGAATGATCTTCCCGTCGGCCAGGCGCTCGAGCCCGCCGGCGTCACGCACCTTGGTGGCCTGCAGGTCGGTGAAGGCCCGGGCCGCGGCATCGGTGACGGGCACCAGGCGGTCCTTGAGGCGGGTGGTGACGTAGAAGATGTGCTCGTAGTCGGGCTCTTCGAGCTCCAACCGCACCCGGCGATCGAGCCCCATGGCTTCGGCCGCGCGCTCGAAGATCTCCATCGCCTCGGTGTAGATGGTCTTGCGAGGGGACGAGGGGGCGGGCGCCCGCATGAAGTTTTCTTCGGCCATGGTCGTTTCCTCGAAGGTCCGGCGAGCCGTCAGCACGCCTTCATAGACCGAGCGTCAATCGTCCCACCAGTTGAAGTCGAACGAGCCCGGGCGCCACGGCCCGTTCGAGCGGGTACGAACGTGGGGCAGCAGGCGATCGACCAGGCGACCGAGCGCCGAATCGCCGGGCCCGCCCAGGGCTGCGACCTGCGGCGTGCAGGTGGTGCAGACCAGGCCCCGTGCGGTCGCGTTGGCCTTCGATCGCGGCGTCGACTGGCCGCACTTCGCGCAGGTGAAGGCGTTGGGGTCGACCACCTCGGCGGCCGCGGGCTCGGGCAGGGGCACGTCGGCGCCCAGCTCGCGCAGATCGTTGGCGTCGAGCCAGAAGCCACGGCACAGCGAACAGGTCTCGACGGGAATGCTGCCCACCAGCAGCACGGTTTCGAGCGACACCTTGCAGTCGGGGCAGCGCCGGGTGGTCAGCCCCGAGCCCATGGCGGTGAAGGTGGCGGCGGTCGGCGCGTACTTTTCCGACCGGGTGAAGTCGAACCACAGGCCGCAGCAGCCATCACAGCGGTCGACCATCAACCGGTGCTCGAACTCGTACGGCTCGAGCCGCCGATCGGCGCATTCGGGGCAGTTCCTCGCCATGCCAGGGAGTGTACGACCAACGGGCAACAAAAAGCCCCGGCACCAACGCGGGGTGCCGGGGCGATCTGATTGAGCCGACGTCCGGAATTGAACCGGAGACCTACTGATTACGAATCAGTTGCTCTGCCATCTGAGCTACGTCGGCTGATCCTGCAGAATTCGGGCGCGGCAGTACCACCAGCCCGTGATGACGTCAAAGGGGGAAATTACCTGACGCGGTTGCGCGCGACCACGGTTCGGGTGGCGTCGCCACCAGCGGGCAGGGTGGCCACCACGTCGGGGTCGCCATCGCCGTCGAGGTCGCCGATCGACACCGACAACCGGGGCCCGGCGCCGAGGCCGAGGGGGATCTCGGTGAAGGTCCACTGCCCGCGGTTGTGGCGCACCACCACGTCGGCCTGGGTGGCGATGATCACGTCGGGCTGACCGTCGAGGTCCAGATCGCGAATGAAGACCTGGGTGGCGCCGATGGCCGGGAAAGTGCCGTGGGGAGCGAAGCCCGCTGCGCCGATGTTCTCGAAGACCTGCACCGCATCGCCCACCACGGCCGCCAGATCGGCGTCGCCGTCACCGTCGAGATCGCCCATGGCGATGGCGGTGGGCACGACGCCCAGGGCTGGCGTCCCGCCATCGTCGACGAAGTCGGGCGCGGGAAGCCGGTGGAGCCCACCGGTCGAGTCGACCCAGGCCAGATCGACCAGCCCATCGCGATCGAGATCGACCAGCGTCGCCGCACCCGCGTCGGCCGCAGCGAGGCTTCGCCCCGTGGCATCACCGACCACCACGAAACGACCCGGCAGGGCGATCAGCAGGTCCCGCGTGCCCGTGCCGCGACCGAAGAAACCGCTGCCCACGAACCGCCCACCCGGCACCCCCGCATCGACCGAGCGGAGGGCGTACGAGGTGCCAGTGAACACGTACTGATCGACCGTGCCGTCGGCATCGATGGCCGCGAAGTCGTCGTTGCCGTCTCCGTCGACGTCACAGACCTCGGCGACCTGCGGCGTGCGCTGGAAGGCGAGGGTGCGCACCGCGGTGGCATCGAACCCGCTGACCTGGTTCCAGGGAAAGAGCTGCAGTCGACCGAAGCCGGGCTCGGCCATCACCAACGCGCCGGTGTGCGTGGCGGCCAGGGTGCCGAGCACGGTGGGGCCTCCGTGCGTCACGTCGAGCTGGGGCGCGGTCTCGAAGGCCATCGACCCGCAGTGCAGCGAATCGACGGTGCAGGTGGCGCTGCAGGCCTGGTAGCCCCACGACGCGCAGGCGGGGACCCCCAGCGAGCCATCACACGCTTCCCCCGGGTCCAGCACGCCGTTGCCACAGCGCTTCACGCAGGCCGCGGTGGAAAAGTGACAGTCACTGGTGCAGGCCAGGGTCCCGGTGTCGAAGCCCAACGACTGACAGGTGGCACCGTCGAACGCGCTGCCGTCGCAGTCTTCGGGGGCCTGCACCACGCCGTCTCCGCACCCGGCCTGCGGCTGGGGAGGACCGACCTTGACGGTCGACGGGCCGTGACAGCCGAGCAGCGCGAACACACCGAGCAGGAGCACGAGACGCACGGGCCGAGTGTGCTACGAATTCGCGCATGGCGTCGCCCACGAAGTCGAAGTGCCCCACGTGCAAGACCGAGGTCTCGGCCCCTCCCGAGAACCGGTTCTTTCCGTTCTGCACCCAGCGCTGCCGCACCATCGATCTGGGCCGCTGGCTCAACGAAGAGTACCGCCTGGTCAACGACACCGCCGAAGACGAAGAAGACGGGTCGGCCGGGCAAGGCGACGCGTGAGCCTGTGGCTGACCGGCAGCGTGGCCGCCGGGTACGCGACCGGGCTCATCGGGCTGCATCGGCTGACGGTGTTTCGCCGTCGGCAGTTGGCGGGCGGCTACCCCACGCTGGGCTGGCTCGACTGGGACACCCTGTTGGCCAGTGTGTTGCCCGACGCCTCGGTGGGCTCGGCGCTCGCGCCGTCGCCGCTGGAGGGTGGGCCTCCGCCGCGGCTGCTGACCCGTGACGGCCTGGGGCCCGAGCTGACGCTGCTGCGCGACCTGGTGCAGGGCCAGAAGGTGCCGGCCGAGCGCTTTGCCGAGGCCTCGTTTTCGGGCGGCGAAGCCCGCTGGCTGGGCGCGCTGACCCTGCTGCGCGATCACCCCTCGCAGGTGCTCGAGACCCTGGAGTCGGCGCCCATCAACTCGGTGG